>NZ_AKJC01000037.1 GCF_000282535.1 Pseudomonas sp. GM84
GCGGCGCTCGATCTTACAGGCGCTGAAAACCTGTCGGCATGCACCTGTAGGCCAAACACGATTCGGATCCGTTCCTGATATTTCACTACTTGTTCGAAGTTGTAACACCGCTTCCCCGCCGATTGCCTCCTTACTGAACACTCGTTTAGCATGAGCCTCAGGTCTTACCCCCATCACAATAATTCGAGGCCCGTCATGACCGCTCCGTCGTCCCTACTCACGCAGGTTGAAGCCGGCGTCGCCTGGATCACCCTGAACCGCCCCGAGCAGCGCAACGCGCTGGACATTCCAACCCTGAAGCAACTGCACGCCACCCTCGAGGCGTACAATACCGACCCGGCCGTGCGCGTGGTGGTGCTGACCGGCACTGGCCGCAGCTTCTGCGCCGGCGCGGACCTTGCCGAATGGGCCGAGGCCGAAGCCCGTGGCGCCCTGGAAACCTACGGCTGGACCGAAACCGCCCACGCCCTGATGCAATGCCTGCACAGCCTGGACAAACCCACCATCGCCGCCATCAACGGCACCGCCGTCGGCGCCGGCATGGACCTGTCGCTGTGCTGCGACCTGCGCCTGGCTGCCCAGTCGGCGCGCTTCAAGGCCGGCTACACCAGCATGGCCTACTCGCCGGACGCCGGCGCCAGCTGGCACCTGCCACGGCTGATCGGCAGCGAACAGGCCAAGCGCCTGCTGTTCCTCGACGAACTCTGGGGCGCCGAGCGCGCCCTGGCGGCCGGCCTGGTCGGTGAAGTGGTCGCCGACGACCAGCTGCCAACTGCCACCGCCGAACTGGCTGCGCGCCTGGCCCAGGGCCCGACCTTCGCCTTCGCCCAGGCCAAGCGCCTGATCCGCGACGGCGCCTCGCGCACGCTTGCCGAGCAGCTCAGCGCAGAACTCGCTGCCGGCCTGCTCTGCGGGCGCAGCGAAGACGGCGCCGAAGCCCTGCGCGCGGCCACGGAAAAACGCGCGCCACGCTTCACCGGCAAGTAAGCAATCACTCATTCCCCGGTTACCCAGGAACAGGCCATGAATTTCCAACTGACCCAAGAACAAGAAATGTTGGTGGATGCCGTACGCAGCTTCGTCGCCAAGGAGCTGCTGCCCCATGAAGAGGCCGTGGACCGCGCCGACGAAGTCTCCCCGGAGCTTGCCGCGCAGATCCGTGGCAAGGCCATCGCCGCCGGCTTCTACGCGTTCAACATGCCCGAGGAAGTGGGGGGCGGTGGCCTCGACTACCTGTCCCAGGCCCTGATCGAACGCGAGCTGTCGAAAGTTTCCTGGGCCCTGCACGTGTTCGTCGCGCGGCCTTCGAAGATCCTCATGGCCTGCACCGGCCAGCAGGTCGAGGACTACCTGCTGCCGTGCATCCGTGGCGAGAAGACCGACTGCTTCGCCCTGACCGAACCGGGCGCCGGCTCCGACGCCAACTCGATCAAGACCCGCGCCGTGCGCGAAGGCGACGACTTCGTCATCAACGGCAGCAAGCACTTCATCAGCCATGCCGGGCACGCCGACTTTGCCATCGTCTTCGCCGTCACCGACACCTATGAGCACAACGGCAAGAAGCGCAACGCCGTGACCGCGTTCCTGGTCGACCGTGGCACCCCGGGCATGACCATCCGCCGCGGCCCGAAATGCGTGAGCAACCGTGGCTACCACACCTACGAGCTGTTCTTCGACGACTGCAAGGTGCCGGCCGCCAAGGTGCTCGGCGAAGTCGGCAAAGGCTGGGACGTGGCCAACGCCTGGCTGACCGCAGGCCGGGTGATGGTCGCTGCCAACTGCGTCGGCCAGGCCCAGCGCGCGCTGGATGTGTCGCTGCAATGGGCAGCCGACCGCAAGCAGTTCGGCCAGCCGATCGGCACCTACCAGGGCGTGTCGTTCAAGCTCGCCGACATGGCCACGCAGATCCGCGCCGCCGAACTGCTGACCCTGCACACCGCCTGGAAGATGGACCAGGGCAGCATGACCGACGGCGAAGCCGGCATGGCCAAGCTGTTCGCCAGCGAAGTGCTCGGCAAGGTCGCCGACGAGGCGGTGCAGATCTACGGTGGCATGGGCCTGATGGACGAGGGGCCGGTCGAGCGCATCTGGCGCAACGCGCGGATCGAGCGGATCTGGGAAGGCACCTCGGAGATCCAGCGGCACATCATCTCCCGCGAACTGCTGCGCCCACTGTTGCGCTGACCGGACCGGAGAATCGCCATGTCGCAAGCCATTCGTGACAACCTCAAACGCCTGCTGGCACCCCGGCACCTGGCCTTCGTCGGCGGGCGCAGCATGGCCCGCGCGCTCAAGCGCTGCGCCGACGGCGGCTACCAGGGCCAGATGTGGCTGGTGAACCCGCAGCAGGACAGCATCGACGGCGTGCCCTGCGTGCGCAGCGTGGCCGAGCTGCCCTGCGCGCCAGACGCGGTGTTCATCGCCACCAACCGCGAACTGACCCTGACCTGTGTCGCCGAGCTCGCCGCCAAAGGCGCGGGCGGGGCGATCTGCTACGCCTCGGGCTTTGCCGAAAGCGGCGCCGAGGGCCAGGCCCTGCAACAGCAGCTGCTCGCCGCCGCCGGCGACATGGCGCTGCTCGGGCCCAACTGCTACGGCCTGCTCGACTACCTGCACAGTTCCGCCCTGTGGCCCGTGGCCCACGGCGGCAAGGCGGTGGAGAAGGGCGTGGCGGTGCTGACCCAGAGCGGCAACTTCGCCTACAACCTGTCGATGAGCGACCGTTCGCTGCCGGTGGCCTATATGGCCTCGGTCGGCAACCAGGCGCAGTTGGGCATCGCCGAGCTGATGGACGTGCTGCTCGACGAACCCCGCGTGACGGCCATCGGCCTGCACCTGGAAGGCCTGAAGAACGTGCCGGGCTTCGCTCGCGCGGCCCACAAGGCGCTGGAGAAGGGCATCCCGATCATCGCGCTGAAGACCGGCGTGTCGCAGATCGGCGCCGAGCTGGCGCTCAGTCATACCAGCTCGCTGTCCGGCTCCGACGCCCTCTACGACAGCCTGTTCGAACGCCTTGGCGTGATCCGCGTCAGCGGCCCGGTCAGCTTCGTCGAAACCCTCAAGGCCGCCGCCTGCGGCAACCTGCCCAAGGGTGACAGCCTGATCGCGCTGGCCTGCTCGGGCGGCGATGCGGGGCTGATCGCCGACTACTCGGAATGCAATCAGCTGCGCCTGCCTGCCCTCGACGCTGGCCAGGTCGAGGAACTGGCCCAGGTGCTGCCGGCCTACGCCAACCTGGTCAACCCGCTGGACTTCACCACGGCGATCTGGGGCGACGGACCGGCCAAGCAACGCATGCTCGACAGTGCCCTGCGCAGCGACGCCGACGCCGCGATGCTGGTGCTGGACTACCCCGCCGAATTCACCGGCGAGCGCAAGGAGTGCGACCTGCTGCTGGAGCTGTACTGCGCGGCGCTCAAGCGCCACGGCAAGACCGGCTTCGTCACCTCGGCCTTCCCCGAGCTGCTGCCGGCCAGCGCCCGCGAGCGCTTGCACGCTGCCGGTGTACCGGCGCTGCAAGGTGTAGAGGATGGCCTGGCAGCGTGGGGCCGGGTGGCCCGCTACGCGCAGAAACGTCAGGCCTTGCTGGCGCTGGGCGAGTCGGCGCTGGTGCCGCTGTGCCCGCAGGCGCTTGCCGGTGACAGTCAGCTGCTCAACGAGTGGGAATCGAAACAGGCCCTGCGTGGCTTCGGCTTGCCCATCCCGAATGGCGTGTTGAGCAGCCCGCAGAACGCGCTGGCCGATGCCCGCAAGGTCGGCTTCCCGCTGGTGCTCAAGGCAGTCAGCGCGCAGTTGCCGCACAAGACCGAGGCCGGTGCCGTGGCGCTGAACCTTGGCGACGAGGCGGCGCTCGGGCGCGCACTGGAGCAGATGCGCACACGCATTGCGGCCTACGCGCCAGAGGTTCCCTTCAACCAGGTCCTGCTTGAACCCATGGCCGGTGCGCCACTGGCCGAGCTGATCGTCGGCATCAAGCGCGAGCCGGACTTCGGCCTGGCGCTGGTGATCGGCGCGGGCGGCATCCTCGTCGAGCTGCTCAAGGACAGCAAAAGCCTGCTGCTGCCGACCACCGACGGCGCCATCCGCAATGCCGTGCTCGGCCTGCGCAGCGCGGCGTTGCTGCAGGGCTTTCGTGGCAAGCCGGCAGCGGACCTGGACGCGCTGGTCGCGGCCATCCGTGCCGTGGCCGACTACGCCTGCGAGAACGCCAGCCAGCTTTTGGAGCTGGATGTGAACCCATTGATGGTCGGTGCCACCGGCACCACCGCGGTCGATGCCTTGATCCGCCTCGGCCAGGTGTAAGGATATGAACATGACGAACCAAACACTGACCGGTGGCCAGGCGCTGGTGCGCCTGCTGGCCAACTACGGGGTCGATACCGTCTTCGGTATTCCCGGTGTACATACCCTGGAGCTGTATCGCGGCCTGCCCGGCAGTGGCATCCGCCACGTACTGACGCGCCACGAGCAGGGCGCCGGCTTCATGGCCGACGGCTATGCCCGGGTCAGCGGCAAGCCGGGGGTGTGCTTCATCATCACCGGCCCCGGCGTGACCAACGCGGCCACCGCCATCGGCCAGGCCTATGCCGACTCGATCCCGATGCTGGTGATCTCCAGCGTCAACCACACCGCGAGCCTGGGCAAAGGCTGGGGCTGCCTGCACGAGACCCAGGACCAGCGCGCCATGACCGCGCCGATCACCGCTTTCTCGGCCGTGGCCCTGAAGGCCGAAGACCTGCCCGAGCTGATCGCCCGCGCCTACGCCGTGTTCGACAGCGATCGCCCGCGCCCGGTCCATATCTCGGTGCCGCTGGACGTGCTGGCGGCGCCGGTGGCGCGGGACTGGAGCAATGAAGTGGTGCGTCGTCCCGCTCGCGGCCCGGCCAATGCCGAGAGCCTGGAACAGGCCGCCAGCAAGCTGGCGGCAGCCAAGCGTCCGATGATCATCGCCGGCGGTGGCGCGCTGCAGGCGGGTGCTGAGCTTCAGCTGTTGAGCAAGCGCCTGGCCGCGCCGTTCTTCACCAGCGTCGCCGGCAAAGGGCTGGCGCCGCTGGACTCGCCACTCAACGCCGGCTCCACCTTGTGCGTGGAAGCGGGCTGGGACCTGATCGCCGAGGCCGATGTGGTGCTGGCGGTCGGCACCGAAATGGCCGATACCGACTTCTGGCGCGAGCGCCTGCCACTGAACGGCGAGCTGCTGCGGGTGGATATCGACCCACGCAAGTTCAACGACTTCTACCCCTGCGCGGTGGCGTTGCACGGCGACGCCCGGCAGACCGTGGCGGCGCTGCTCGAACAGCTGCCGGACAGCGTCCGTGATGCCACCCAGGCCAGTGCTGCGGTGGCGCGTCTGCGCAGCGCCGTGCAGGCGAGCCATGGCCCCTTGCAGTCGATCCACCAGTCCATCCTGGCCCGGATCGCCGCAGAGCTGCCGGACAATGCCTTCATCAGCACCGACATGACCCAGCTGGCCTACACCGGCAACTACGTCTTCAACAGCCGGGCGCCGCGCAGCTGGCTGCACCCGACCGGCTACGGCACCCTCGGCTACGGCCTGCCGGCGGGAATCGGCGGGATGTTCGGCAGTGCCGACCGCCCGGGCCTGGTGTTGGTCGGTGACGGTGGCTTCCTCTATACGGCGCAGGAACTGGCCACCGCCGTCGAGGAGCTGGACCGCCCGCTGGTGGTGCTGCTGTGGAACAACGACGCCCTCGGCCAAATCCGCGACGACATGCTCAACCTGGACATCGAGCCCATCGGCGTACTGCCGCGCAACCCGGACTTCGCCGGCCTTGCCCGCGCGTTCGGCTGCACGGTGGCCGAGCCGCAGAGCCTCGACGAACTGCAACGGGACCTGCGCGGCGGCTTCGCCCGCAACGGCGTGACCCTGATCGAGCTCAAGCACGCCTGCGCGCGCTGAGCCCATCCCGCACAACAGGATACTTGCCATGCGTTTTTCTTCATTGACCCAACGGATCGCCGGTGACGGCGCTGCTGCCTGGGAGATCCACTACCGCGCCCTGGCCATGCTCGAACAGGGCCGCGACGTGCTGCTGCTTTCGGTCGGCGACCCGGACTTCGACACCCCGGCGCCCATTGTCCAGGCGGCAGTGGACAGCCTGCAGGCCGGGCACACCCATTATTCCGATGTGCGCGGCAAGCGCCGCCTGCGCGAGGCCATCGCCCGCCGTCACCAGCAACGCAGCGGCCAGGCGGTGACAGCCGACCAGGTCACGGTACTGGCCGGGGCGCAGTGCGCGCTGTTCTGCGTGGCGCAGTGCGTGCTGGAGCCGGGCGACGAGGTGATCGTCGCCGAGCCGATGTATGTCACCTATGAAGCGGTGTTCGGCGCCTGCGGTGCCAAGGTCGTGCCGGTGCCGGTGCGTTCGGAGCACGGTTTTCGCGTCCAGCCCGAAGACGTCGCGGCGCGCATCACCCCGCGCACCCGCGCCCTGGCGCTGAACAGCCCGCACAACCCCTCCGGCGCGAGCCTGCCGCGCAGCACCTGGGAGGCCCTGGCGGAACTGTGTATCGCCCATGACTTGTGGCTGATCAGCGACGAGGTGTACAGCGAGCTGCTGTTCGACGGCGAGCACATCAGCCCCGCCAGCCTGCCGGGCATGGCCGAGCGCACGGCGACGCTGAACAGCCTGTCCAAGTCCCATGCGATGACTGGCTGGCGGGTTGGCTGGGTGGTCGGCTCGCCGGCGCTGGCCGCGCACCTGGAAAACCTGGCGCTGTGCATGCTCTACGGCTCGCCGGATTTCATCCAGGATGCTGCGGTGGCCGCCCTGGAGCTGCAGTTGCCGGAGCTGGCCGCTATGCGCGAAGCCTACCGTCAGCGCCGCGACCTGGTGTGCGCAAGCCTTGCCGACTGCCCAGGCGTGCGTGCGCTCAAGCCCGATGGCGGGATGTTCGTGATGGTCGATATCCGCGAGACCGGGCTCAGCGCGCAGGACTTTTCCAATCGCCTGCTCGATCTGCATGGCGTGTCGGTGCTGGCGGGTGAAGCCTTCGGGCCGAGTGCGGCCGGGCATATCCGCCTGGGCCTGGTGCTCGGTGCCGAACCCCTGCGCGAGGCCTGCCGACGTATCGCCCTGTGTGCCAGCGAGCTGATGGAGGCGCAGCGCAATGCGTGAATACAGCCGCTTGTTCATCAATGGCCGCTGGCAGCAGCCGGTGGGGCAGGGCATGGCCGAGGTGATCGACCCGGCCAGCGAGGCGGTGGCCGGCAAGGTGCCGCTGGGTAACGAAGAGGATGTGAACCGGGCGGTCGACGCGGCGCGCAGGGCGTTCAACGACTGGTCGCGCACCTCATCCCGCGTACGTGCCGGATTCATTCGTGACCTGGTCGAACAGCTCAAGGGACGTGCCGACGAGATGGCCGGCGTGATCACCGCCGAGCTGGGCATGCCGGTGCAGTGGTGCCGGTCGGTGCAGGTCGACGGGCCGATTGCCGGGCTCGAGCAGTACATCGAGTTGGCCGGCTTGATGGACGAGGTGCGGGAGGTTGGCAACTCGCGGGTGTACCGCGAGGCGGTGGGCGTGTGTGCGTTCATCAATCCCTGGAACTACCCGCTGCACCAACTGATCGGCAAGCTGGCCCCGGCCTTGGCCGCCGGCTGCACGGTAGTGGTCAAGCCAAGTCAGGAAACCCCGCTGCATGCGTTCTTGCTGGCCGAGATGATCGAGGCCATCGGGCTGCCGGCCGGGGTGTTCAACCTGGTCAGCGGGCCGGGGTCGAAGGTGGGTGAGGCGCTGGCGCGGCATCCGCAGGTGGACATGGTTTCGTTTACCGGCTCGACCGGTGCCGGTGTGCGGGTTTCCCAGGCGGCGGCGCCGTCGGTGAAGCGCGTGTGCCTGGAACTGGGGGGCAAGTCGCCGTTGCTGATCACGGCTGATGCGGACCTTGAGGCGGCGGTGCGCTATGGCGTGCAGGACGTGATGATCAACTCCGGGCAGACCTGCACGGCGCTGACTCGGATGCTGTTGCCGGCGTCGCGTTATGCCGAGGCGCTGGAGATTGCCGTGGACGAGGCGCGTGGGTTGGTGATGGGTGACCCGCAGGATCCGCGCAGTTTCCTCGGGCCGATGTGTTCGGCGGGGCAGCGGCGTACGGTGCAGGAATACATTCGGGTCGGGCTGGAGGAGGGGGCGCGGCTGTTGTGTGGTGGGGGGACGGCGCCGGGGTTCGAACGCGGGTTCTATGTGCCGCCGACGATTTTTGCTGATGTGAACAACCGGATGCGTATTGCCCAGGAGGAGATCTTTGGGCCGGTGTTGTGCCTGATTCCTTATGGCGATGAGGCTGAGGGGATTTCGTTGGCCAACGATTCGCCGTTTGGGCTTTCCAGTGCGGTGTGGGCAGGGAGCAGGGACAAGGCGTTGCAGCTGGCGCGGCAAATGCGAGCGGGGCAGTGCTTCGTCAATGGTGGGGCGTTCAACTACCAGGCGCCGTTTGGGGGGTATAAGCAGTCGGGGAATGGGCGGGAATGGGGTGAAGAGGGGTTGGGCGAGTTTGTCGAGACCAAGGCCATTCAGTTGTAGTGCCTTGCAGACCATCAGTGATGTATTGACTGGGTCGGCCTCTTCGCGGGACAAGCCCGCTCCCACAGGAGCGCCGCAATCTGCGGATCCTGGGCAGAACCTATGGGAGCGGGCTTGTCCCGCGAAAGGGCCGGCCCAGGCTCAGGCAAGCTGGCCTTGTTCCTTCGGCGTATCGAACGCCACAAACAGCTGATCCGCCGTAATCGTCCCCAGGTCCCCGGCAGTTGGCCAACGATTCGCCTTTTGGGCTTTCCAGTGCGGTGTGGGCAGGGAGCCGGGACAAGGCGTTGTAGTGCCCTGCAGACCATCAGTGATGTATTGGCTGGGTCGGCCTCTTCGCGGGACAAGCCCGCTCCCACAGGAGCGCCGCAATCTGCGGATCCTGCGCAGAACCTGTGGGAGCCGGCTTGCCGGCGATGAGGCCGGCACAGGCTCAGGCAGACTCGACTTGCTCGCGCGGCGTATCGAACGCCACAAACAGCTGATCCGCCGTAATCGTCCCCAGATCCAGCCGCATGTTCTGCTCCAGCATCGCGAACAGTCGGGTGAACACCTCGTACACCTTGCAGTGATCCTCAAGCCCGGCAAACGGGTTGTCGATCTTCTCGGCGATCAGCGAGCTTTCCTGCACCGCGTCATACACCTCGCGCAGGGTGATCTCCTGCGGCGCACGGGCCAGCGTCACGCCGCCCTGGGCGCCGCGAAACGAGGTCAGGATGTTGGCCTTGACCATCTGCGACACCAGCCCGCGCACGCGGGTAGGGTGCACCTTCACCCATTTGGCGATGGTCTCTGTGCGCAGCTTCTGCGGCGCATTGGCCGCCACGAACGAGAGAATGTACGAAGCAGTGATGAGTCGGGTCGACTGGCTCATGGAGGTAATGGCTCCCTGCGAAAAACGCAAATGTTACACCCTGGAAAAGCCCGTCATCGGGCCCTGGAAAAGCGCTTGTCCTGCCGCTAATGTATTTGTTACGGTAACAATTACAAATTATAAACAGCTTCTACGCAATCCGCTTTGACCGAACAACAATTCCTTGCGGTTCAACAGGGGCAAATGCCATGAGCGATAACAACAACAAGAGTCCTCTCGTCATTCCCGAAGGCGGCCTGCCGCGCCGGGATTTCCTGAAATACAGCGCTGCTGCCGCGGCCATCGCCGGGGCGTTTTCACTCGGCCTGCCGCTGGGCGGCTACGCCGCCGAGGCCACGCCGAAGCCGGGCGGCACCCTGCGCCTGGGCCTGGCCGGGGGCAGCACCACCGACTCCAAGGACCCGGGCTCGTGGGTCGACACCTTCACCTTCATCGGTTTTTCGGCGGTGTACAACACCCTCACCGAAATCTCCGTGGAAGGCACTGCCATCCCTGAGCTGGCCGAGCGCTGGGAGTCGAGCCCCGACGCAAAAGTGTGGACCTTCGCCCTGCGCCAGGGCGTGACCTTCCACAATGGCAAATCCCTCACCGCCGACGACGTGGTCGCCTCGATCCAGCACCACCTGGGCGAGAAATCCACCTCCGCCGCCAAGACCGTGCTCGGCGATGTCGCCAAGGTGCACGCCAGCGCCCCTGACACCGTGGTGTTCGAGCTGCACTCGGGCAACGCCGACTTCGCCTACGTGGTCGCCGACTACCACCTGGTGATCATGCCCGCCAAGGACGGCCTGGCCGACTGGCAGGCCGGCGTCGGCACCGGCGGCTACCGCATCAAGAGCTTCGAGCCCGGTGTGCGCATGGACCTGGAGCGCAGCCCGGACTACTGGAAGCCGGGCAGGGCGCATTTCGCCAGCGCCGAGCTGATCGCCATCGCCGACGGCGCCGCGCGGGTCAACGCACTGGTCACCGGCAAGGTCGACGTGATCAACAAGGTCGACCTCAAGACCGTGGCCCTGCTCAAGCGCAACCCGAAGCTGGTGATCGAGGAAACCAAGGGCGCCCAGCACTACACCTTCCCGATGCTCTGCGACAGCCAGCAGTTCCGCGACAACAACGTGCGCATGGCCCTCAAGCATGCGATCAACCGCGAAACCTTGCTGGCCTCGGTGCTCTACGGCTACGGCCAGGTCGGCAATGACCACCCGCTGCAGCCGGCCAACCGCTTCATCAACCCGGCGCTCGAGCAGCGCGCCTACGACCCGGACAAGGCGCGTTTCTACCTGCGCCAGGCCGGCATGGACAGCCTCAAGGTGCGCCTGCAGGCCTCCGATGCCGCCTACAGCGGTGCGGTAGACGCCTCGGTGCTGTTCAAGGAGCAGGCGCGCCAGGCCGGGATCGACATCGACGTGGTGCGCGAGCCAGCCGATGGCTTCTTCTCCAACGTCTGGATGAAACAACCCTTCACCACCTCGTTCTGGTACTCCAGCCTCACCGCCGACCGCATGTTCAGCATCGGTTACGCCAAGGGCGCGGCCTGGAACGAGACCCACTGGGACAACCCGCGCTTCAACCAGCTGCTCAACGCCGCCCGCGGCGAGATGAACGAGCCGCTGCGCCGCGAGATGTACAACGAAATGCAGGCGCTGTGCCGCGATGACGGCGGGGCGATCGTGCCGCTGTTCGCCAGCTCCGTCGCCGCCCGCTCCAGCCGCGTGGCCCATGGCCCGCTCACCGCGCCGTATGGCGAGCTCGATGGCCTGCGGGTGATCGAGCGCTGGTGGCAGGCCTGAACCGGTCGCGTTTCGCAGGGCTGAACTTCGCATCCAGTCGAGGAGTTGTACGGTGAACAATCTTGGCAAACTGCTTGTGCAGCGGCTGGCCCTGGGCCTGTTGTCGCTGTTTGCGGTCTCGGTGGTGATTTTCCTGGCCGTGGGCATGCTGCCGGGCGACATCGCCCAGGCCATGCTCGGCCAGTCGGCCACCCCGGAAACCGTGGCGGCGTTCCGGGCCCAGCTGGGGCTGGACCTGTCGCCACTGCAGCGTTTCATCCAGTGGGCGTGGCGCCTGCTGCACGGTGACCTTGGCCTGTCCCTGGCCAACCAGCGGCCGATTGTCGAACTGGTCGGTGCGCGGCTGGGCAATACCTTCAGCCTGGCCCTGCTGGCGGCGCTGTTCTCGGTGCCGACCGCGTTGCTGCTGGGCATGCTCGCGGCGTTGTACCGCAACAGCTGGTTCGACCGGCTGCTGAACACCAGCGCGCTGAGCGCGGTGTCGTTCCCCGAGTTCTTCGTCGCCTACATCCTGATTCTGGTGTTCGCGGTGAAGCTCGAATGGCTGCCGGGCATTTCCAGCCTGGCACCGGATGCGTCGCTGGCTGAGGTGCTGGAGGTCTCGGTGCTGCCCGTGGCGACCCTGAGCCTGGTGGTGATCGCGCAGATGATGCGCATGACCCGCGCCTCGCTGATCAACCTGCTGGCCAGCCCCTACATCGAGATGGCCCGGCTCAAGGGCGTGTCGCCGGCGCGGATCATCTTCAAGCACGCCTTGCCCAACGCCCTGGCGCCGATCGTCAACGTGGTGGCGCTGAACCTGGCGTACCTGGTGGTGGGCGTGGTGGTGGTGGAAGTGGTGTTCGTCTACCCGGGCCTGGGCCAGTTGCTGGTGGACTCGGTGGCCAAGCGCGACATTCCGGTGGTGCAGGCCTGCAGCCTGATCTTCGCCGGCACCTACATCCTGCTCAATACCGGCGCCGACGTGCTGTCGATCGCCAGCAACCCACGCCTGATGCATCCGAAGGGGTAGACCATGAGCCTGATCACACCTCTGCTGCGCGCGCCCTTGAGCGCCAAGTTCGGCCTGCTGGTGATTGTTGCCTACATCGTGGTGGCGCTGTTCGCGCCGCTGCTGGCGCCCTACGGCGAAACTCAGGTGGTCGGCGAGGGCTTCGCGCCCTGGAGCCCGGAGTTCCTGCTGGGCACCGACAACCTCGGCCGCGACATGTTCAGCCGCCTGCTTTACGGCGCCCGCAACACCCTGGGCATCGCTTTCCTGACCACCAGCCTGGCGTTCCTGCTGGGCGGCCTGTGCGGGCTGGTGGCGGCGATCAAGGGTGGCTGGATCGACCAGGGTCTGTCACGGGTGGTGGACATCCTGATGGCCATTCCGCAACTGATCTTCGCCTTGCTGATCCTCAGCGTGGTGGGCACCACGGCCACGTCGCTGGTGCTGGTGATCGCGCTGCTCGACGCCACCCGCGTGTTCCGTCTGTCGCGGGCGGTGGCGATGAACGTGGTGGTGCAGGACTACGTCGAGGCCGCGCGGCTGCGCGGGGAAGGGCTGTGGTGGCTGGTCACCCGCGAAGTGCTACCCAATGCCGCGGCGCCGCTGATCGCCGAGTTCGGCCTGCGGTTCTGCTTCGTCTTCCTGTTCATCAGTGCCTTGTCGTTCCTGGGGCTGGGCATCCAGCCGCCGACCGCCGACTGGGGCAGCATGGTGCGCGACAACGCGGTGCTGATCACCTTCGGTGACCTCAGCCCGCTGCTTCCGGCCCTGGCGGTGGCGTTGATCACGGTGAGCGTGAACTTCGTCGTCGACTGGGTGCTTCACCTGTCCAGTGGCCTGAAGGAGTGCTGAGCATGAGCAACGATACCTTGCTGGAAATTCGCGACCTGCGCATCGAGGGCCACTATGAGAACGCCTGGCACCCGCTGATCAAGGGCATCGACCTGACCTTGAAGCGTGGCGAAGTGCTGGGGCTGATCGGCGAATCCGGGGCCGGCAAGTCGACCCTGGGCCTGGCCTCGATGGGCTATGTGCGCGACGGGTGCCGGATCACCGGAGGCAGCGTGTGCTTCGACGGTATTCAGCTGCTTGAATCCAGCGCCGAAACCCTGCGCAAGCTGCGCGGCCTGCGCATCGCCTATGTGGCGCAGAGCGCGGCGGCCTCGTTCAACCCGGCCCACCGGCTGATCGATCAGCACGTGGAAACGGCGGTGACCAACGGCGGCATCGACCGCGCCAAGGCCGAGGCCGAGGCGGTGGAGCTGTACCGCATCCTGCGCCTGCCGGACCCCGAGCACATCGGCCAGCGCTACCCGCACCAGCTGTCCGGCGGCCAGCTGCAGCGGGTGATGACCGCGATGGCCATGGCCTGCCACCCGGACCTGATCATCTTCGACGAACCGACCACGGCGCTGGACGTCACCACCCAGATCGAGGTGCTGGCGGCGATCCGCGATGCGGTGAAGACCTTCGGCAGCGCCGCGCTCTATATCAGCCATGACCTGGCGGTGGTGGCGCAGATGGCCGACCGCATCATGGTGCTGCGCCACGGAAGCCTGGTGGAGGAGGCGCAGACCCGCACCATGCTCAGCGCGCCGCAACAGCAATACACCCAGTCGCTGTGGGCGGTGCGCAATTTCCACACCTCGGCCAAGGCGTGCCCGACGCATGAAAAACCGTTGCTGGAAGTGCGCAATGCCGACGCCCGCTATGGTCATCAGCCGGTGCTGCACGATGTCTCGCTGAAACTCTATCGGGGCCAGACCCTGGCGGTGATCGGCGAGTCGGGCAGCGGCAAGAGCACCACGGCGCGGTTGATCAGCGGCCTGCTGCAACCCACCTCGGGCCAGGTGCTGTATGACGGCGAAGCGTTGCCGGCGGACTATCGCCAGCGCAGCAAGGAGCAGCTGCGACGCATCCAGATGATCTACCAGATCCCCGACACCGCGCTCAATCCACGCCAGCGCATCGTCGACATCATCGGCCGGCCCTTGAGCTTCTACCTGGGCCTGAAGGGCAAGGCGCTGCGCGAGCGGGTCGCCGAACTGCTGCGGATGATCGACCTGGAGCCGGCCAAGTACATGGACCGCCTGCCCCGCGAGCTGTCGGGCGGGCAGAAGCAGCGGATCTGTATCGCCCGCGCGTTGGCGGCGGAACCGCAGCTGATCATCTGCGATGAAGTGACCTCGGCCCTCGACCAGTTGGTGGCCGAGGGCGTGCTGAAGTTGCTCGACCGTATCCAGCGCGAGCTGGGCGTGGCCTACCTGTTCATCACCCACGACGTGGCCACCGTGCGCGCCATCGCCGACGAGGTGCTGGTGATGCAGCGCGGGCGGGTGGTCGACCATGGCAGCCGCGAAGCGATCTTCCAGCCGCCGTACCGTGATTACACCGGTTTGCTGTTCTCCTGCGAGCCGGAGATGGACCCGGACTGGCTCGACCGCCTGCTGGCGACGCGCAACCCTATTTCCCCTTTGGCAACTGTTTGAGGATTGCCCATGAAAGTTCTGATCGTTCACGCTCATCCCGAGCCTCAATCCTTCACTGCCGCGCTGCGTGACCAGGCGGCGGACACCTTCCGTGCCCAGGGCCATGAGGTGCAGGTCAGTGACCTGTACGCGATGGGCTGGAACCCGGTGGCCAGTGCCGATGATTTCAACCACCGCGAGAACCCGGAGTACCTGGTGTATGCGCTGGAGCAGCGGCTGGGGGTGAAGAGCGGCTCCATCGCGCCGGACATCCAGCAGGAGCTGGACAAGCTGCTGTGGGCGGACCTGCTGGTGCTGAACTTCCCGATCTTCTGGTTCTCGGCGCCGGCGATGCTCAAGGGCTGGATCGACCGGGTGCTGGTGTCGGGGGTGTGCTATGGCGGCAAGCGGTTCTATGACCAGGGCGGGTTGGCCGGCAAGCGGGCGTTGGTGACCGTGACGATTGGCGGGCGTGAGCACATGTTCGGCGAAGGGGCGATCCATGGGCCGTTGGAGGACATGTTGCGGCCGATTCTGCGGGGGACTTTGGCGTATGTCGGGTTCGAGGTGCTGGAGCCGTTCGTGGCGTGGCATGTGCCGTATATCAGCGACGAGGCGCGCAAGGACTTCTTGTGCAGCTATCAGCAGCGCCTTGAGCAGCTTTCGGATGATCTGCCGATGAACTTCCCGCGCCTGGACCAGTTCGATGAGGCGCTGTACCCGCTGGCGAAATAATTCGTCAGCAGTCGATCGAAAATTCTGTGAGAGAGGGCGGGGTCTTGTGGGAGCGGGCTTGTCCCGCGAACACGGGCGAAGCCCGTGCCAGACGGCTCTATTGTCTGGACCGGCCTCTTCGCGGGACAAGCCCGCTCCCACAAAAGCGCGGCTCGACCCCACACAAATACCCCATTCAAGTTTTCCTTACACACCCATTCGGGGTATGGCCCCCACCCCCCAGTCGCCCGGATAGTACCTCCATCAGCTCACCCGAGCCGATCCTGATCACACGATGGAGTTGCTATGCGCAAGGCATTGAAGGTGATTTCCAGTCTGTTGCTGTCCTGTACCGCCACGGCCGTCCTGGCCACCGAGGCCGACACCGGCAACACGCTCAGGTTGTACAACTGGACCGACTACATCGGCGAAAACACCCTGGCCGATTTTGAAAAACAAACCGGCATCAAGGTGATCTACGACACCTTCGACGGCTACGAAACAGTCCAGACCAAACTCCTCACCGGCCGCTCGGGCTACGACCTGGTGATGCTCAACGCCTCCCTGGTGCCGCCGCTGATCAAGGCCAAGGTGTTCCAGCCCCTCGACAAATCCAAGCTCCCCAGCTGGGCCAACCTCGACCCGCAGGTGGTCGAGCACATGCAGGCCTTCGACCCCGGCATGGTCTACTCGGCGCCCTACACCTGGGGCAGCTCCGGCATCACCTACAACGTCGACAAGATCAAGCAACGCATGCCCGATGCGCCCATCGGATCCTTGGCCATGCTGTTCGACCCGAAGATCGTCTCGCGCTTCGCCGACTGCGGCGTGACCATCATGGACGCCCCCAGCGAAGTCATCCCGCTGGCCCTCAAATACCTCGGCAAAGACCCGCAAAGCGCCAAGCCGGCCGACCTCAAGGCCGCCCAGGATGTGCTCATGGGCATCCGTCCCTACATCAAGAAATTCGACTCGGTGAACTACCTCACCAGCCTGCCCAACGGCGATGTGTGCATGGCCCTGACCTGGTCCGGCGACTACGCCACCGCCCAGGCCCGCGCCGTGGAAGCGAAGAAGGACATCAACCTGGCGTTCTTCATTCCCAAGGAAGGCTCGCTGATCTGGTTCGACAGCCTCTACCTGCCCAATGACGCCCCCCACGTGGCCAACGCCCACCGCTTCATCGAATACCTGCTGCAGCCCAAGACCATGGCCGAAGTGACCAACTACATCCACTACGCCAACAGCAACGCCGCCGCCACGCCCCTGGTACAGGCCGACATCCGCAACGATCCGGCGATCTACCCCGACGACCAGACCCGCGAGCGCCTGTTCACCCAGAAATCCCAGGACCCGCAGGCGATGCGCGCCATCACCCGGGTCTGGAGCTCGGTCAAGACCGGCATCTGACACCTTTCACCGTACCGATCCGACAAGGAACCGCTCATGGCTACCCCGACTCGCAAATTGGCCGCCACCCCGATCAACGACCTGCTGGTGCAAGCCGACAAGGCCCACTACATGCACGGCTACCACATGTTCGACGAGCACGCCGAGCAGGGCGCACTGAACATCGAAGCCGGCGAGGGCGCCTACATCTACGACACCGAAGGCAATCGCTTCCTCGATGCCGTTGGCGGCATGTGGTGCACCAACATCGGCCTGGGCCGCGAGGAAATGGCCCTGGCCATCGCCGACCAGGTCCGCCAGCTGGCCTATTCCAACCCGTTCTCGGACATGGCCAACCCCAAAGCCATCGAGCTCTGCGAGAAGCTCGCAAGCCTGGCGCCGGGCGACCTCGACCATGTGTTCCTCACCACCGGCGGCTCGACGGCCGTGGACACCGCCTACCGGCTGATCCAGTACTACCAGAATTGCCGCGGCAAGCCGCACAAGAAGCACGTGATCGCTCGCTACAACGCCTATCACGGCTCGACCTGCCTGACCATGTCGATCGGCAACAAGGCCGCCGACCGGGTGCCGGAGTTCGACTACGCCAACGACCTGATCCACCACGTCTCCAACCCCAACTTCTACCGGGCAGGGGACGACATGGACGAGGCCGAGTTCCTCGACTTCCTGGTGGCCGAGTTCGAGGACAAGATCCTCTCCCTGGGCGCGGACAACGTCGCGGCCTTCTTCGCCGAGCCGATCATGGGTTCGGGCGGCGTGATCATTCCGCCCAAGGGCTATTTCCAGCGCATGTGGCAGGTGTGCCAGACCTACGACATCCTCTTCGTCGCCGACGAGGTGGTGACCTCGTTCGGCCGGCTGGGCACCTTCTTCGCCTCCGAAGCGTTGTTCGGCGTCACCCCGGACATCATCACCACTGCCAAGGGCCTGACCTCGGCCTACCTGCCGCTGGGCGCGTGCATCTTCAGCGAGCGTATCTGGAAGGTGATCGCCGAGCCGGGCAAGGGCCGCTGCTTCACCCACGGCTTCACCTACAGCGGGCACCCGGTGTGCTGCGTGGCAGCGCTGAAGAACATCGAGATCATCGAGCGGGAAAACCTGCTGGCCCATGTGAACGATGTCGGCAGCTACCTGGAGCAGCGCCTGCAGACCCTGGCGGAGCTGCCGCTGGTGGGCCAGGTGCGCTGCATGAAGCTGATGGCCTGCGTCGAGTTCGTGGCCAACAAGCAGACCAAGGCGTTGTTCCCTGACGCGGTGAACATCGGCGAACGCATCCACGTGCGGGCCCAGGCCAAGGGGCTGCTGGTGCGGCCGATCATGCACCTGAACGTGATGTCGCCGCCGCTGATCATCACCCATGCCCAGGTGGACCAGATCGTCGACACCCTGCGCAGCTGCATCCTCGATGCGGCGCGGGAGCTGACCGAGCAGGGCCTGTACCACGGCCAATGACCCACCTGCACGCAAAGGTGCACGCGCATGCCCCGGCCGGTAGACTGCGGGGCATGAGCCGAGCACATGAAAACACCTCAATAAGCCTGCCGTTTCATGCCCTGCAGCAATGGCACAGCGCCCTGCAACAGGCCTTCGCCCACAGCGAGGGCCCGGATGCGCTGGCCTGGCTGGCGGCGGCCATCAGCCAGCTGGTGGGCGCCGAATCGATGCTGATCAGCCTCGAATGCAAGGGCCGCCCGCCGCAGTTGCTGTATCAACAGGGGATTCCGCAGCGCTATCACGAGGCGGTGCTGGAGCGCTATTTCGCCGCCGGCTACCTGCTCGACCCGTTCTGCCTGGCGGTGGAGAAAGGCTTGGCCCAGGGCTTCTACCACCTGGAAGACATCGCCCCGGACAACTTCTTCGACAGCGACTACTACAAGACCTATTACCTGGGCACCGGTTGCAGCGAAGACAGCTACTTCATCGTCGACCTTGGCAATGACAGCAAGATCTCCCTGAGCCTGTTCCAGGGCTGCAGCGGTGCGCGGCTGGGTGTCGAACAACTGCACCTGTTGCAGGCGGTCGAACCCATGGTCCGCGAATTGCTGATGCGCTTTGCCCAGCATGGGCTGGAGCAGGCGCCGGAAGGCAAGGGGAGTGTGCAGGCGGCGTTCGACAGCTTTGGTTGCGGGGTCCTGACCGAGCGCGAGCGGGAAGTGGCGCAGATGGTGCTGCAGGGGCATTCGGTGAAGTCCACGGCCCATGAGCTGGGGATCTCGCCGGAGACAGTGCGGATGCACCGCAAGAACCTCTACCTGAAGCTGGAGATCAACTCTCAATCGGAGTTGTTTGCCCAGTTTATCGGGTGGTTGCGACGGATCTGAAAGAAACTCAAGCGCCTGCACGATCATTGTGGGAGCCGGCGTGCCGGCGATGAGGCCGGTTGGGCCTTGCATAGCCCATTCGGGCCCTATCGCCGGCAAGCCGGCTCCCACAGGGTACGATGCAGGACTCAGCAGCAGCGCTGGAGGCGCTCGGCGCAGGTGCGCAGCACCTCTTCGGGTGCGCATTGCCACCAGTGGTCGCGGGAGAAGATCTCGACTTCGATCGCGCCTTGGTAACCGGCGGCTTCAACGCTATGGCGCAGGCCGCGCAGGTCGATGACGCCGTCGCCCATCATGCCGCGGTCGAGCAACAGGTCGCGGGTGGGCACCAGCCAGTCGGACAGGTGCAGGCCAAGGATGCGCTGCTGCTGGCCGGCGCGTTGCACCTGCTCGGCAAGCTTGGGGTCCCACCAGCAGTGATAGGCATCGATGGCAACACCCAGGTGCCGGAAGCCACCGGGTTCCAGCACCTCGCACAGGTCCAGGGCCTGTTCCAGGGTCGACAGGCACGAGCGGTCTGCCGCGTACATCGGGTGCAGGGGTTCCAGGGCCAGGGCCACACCGTGTCGGCGGGCCTCTTCCAGCAACAGGCCGATGCCCTCGGTCACCTGCTGGCGGGCGTCGGCGAGGTCGCGGGAACCTTCCGGCAGGCCGCCGACCACCATGATGAAACACGCCGCCTGCAGTTCGGCCGCTTCTTCGAGGGCCCGGCGGTTGTCGGCCACGGCGGCGGCGAAGGCTTCGCGGCTGGCCGCTGGCAGGTAGGTGGAGCGGCAGTAGGCGTTGACCTTCAGCCCGCAGTCGCGCAGCTGCCGGCGGACCTGTCGCAGGTCCTGGCCTTGCAGGTCGCGGCGCCAGGGCGCGACATGGCCGAAGCCGGCGCGGGCGATGAGGTCGAGGGTCTGGTCGAGGGGCAGGCGGTGGCCGAGGGTCGCGGTGTTGATCGAGCAGCGGTCGAGGCGCTGTTCCAGGGAGGCGTCGGGCATGGGGCAATCACCATGGGCAGGAGGGTGAAGGCGCAACGCCGCAGGTCGTGGCGTTGCGCGCAGGGTCAGGCGTCGACGCCGTAGAGCGCCAGCAAGCGCTTCATCCGGGCGACCGCCTGCGCCGGGTCGGCGAGCAGGCCGGCCTGGTCGGCCAGGCGGAAGACCTCGCAGAAGTACGGCAGCGGCCGCATGGCCTGGTGCCCGCCGAGCATGACGAAGTGCTCCTGGTGGCCATTGAGGTAGGCCAGAAACACCACGCCGGTCTTGTAGTACTGGGTCGGGCTGCTGAAGATCAGCCGCGCCAGCGGCAGGGTCGGTTCGAGCAGGCGCTGGTAGCGCGCCAGGTCATCCTCGGCCAACGCGGCCAGGGCGTGGGCGGCAGCCGGGGCGATGGCGTCGAAGATCCCCAGCAGGGCATGGGAGTAGCCGTGTGCGTCGCCGGCGATCAGTTCCGGGTAGTTGAAGTCGTCACCGGTGTACATCTTCACCGACGCCGGCAGGCGCCGACGCATGAGGATCTCCTTGTCCTTGTCGAGCAGGGAGATCTTGATGCCGTCCACCTTGTGCACGTTTTCGTGGATCACTTCCAGGCAGGTGTCCAGCGCCTCCTCGAAGCGCTCGCCGCCCCAGTAGCCTTGCAACGCCGGGTCGAACATCTCGCCCAGCCAGTGCAGGATCACCGGCTGGTCGGCCTCGGCCAGCACCTTGCGGTACACCAGGCGGTAGTCGAAAGCGGTCTTCGCCACCCGCGCCAGGGCGCGGCTGGCCATCAGGATCATGCGCCCGTCGAGCTTGGCGATCGCATCGCGCTGTTCGGCGTAGGCACGCACCACGTCGTCGAGGTTGCGGGCGTCGTCCGCCGGCAACTGGTCGGTCCCGCAGCCGGAGAAGATCACCGCGTGGGGGATGTCGCGGGTCTCGCTCAGGGTCCGTTCGATCAGTTCCAGTGCCGTCGGCCAGTCCAGGCCCATGCCGCGTTGCGCGGTGTCCATCGCCTCGGCGATGCCCAGGCCTTGTTGCAGCAGGTAGCGGCGGTAGTCCAGGGTGCGCGCCCAGTCGATCGCGGCCTTGCCGCCGGGTGGGTTGGCGCTGAACGGGTCGGCCACCACATGGGCGGCGGAGAGGGCGATGCGGTTGGCCGGCAAGGGGCTGGTCGGTGGCAGCAGCGGCTCGCCGACCAGGGTGTAGCGCTGCAGCGGATGGCCGGCTTGGGCGCTGGGCAGGTTGATGCTCAAGGACATGCGTGTCACTCCAGTCAGAACTTGGGAAGCAGCAGGCCACCGTCCACCGGGACAGCGTGGCCGACGGTGTAGGGCAGGGCGCCGGTGGCCATGCTGACCACCACCCGAGCGACATCTTCGGGCTGGCCCCAGCGCTTGATGGCGGTCAGGCCACGCTCGATCTCGGCGTCGTAGCGGGCCTTGGACGGCGCGGTCATTTCGGTGGCGATCAGCCCGGGCTGCACCTCGTAGACGCCAATACCGTTCTCGGCCAGGCGCACCGCGAACAGCCGCGAAGCCATCGACAGGGCGGCCTTGGAGATGCCGTACTCGCCGCGCAGCACCGACACCGCCTGGGCGTTCGAGGAGGTGATGGTGATGACGCTGCGCAGTGCCTGGCCGGCCTCGCGCTGCACCAGCCGGCGGGCGAAGGCCTGGGTCAGGAAGAAGGTGCCGCGGGTGTTGATCTGCTGGCAGCGGTCGTAGCTTTGCGGCGTGACGTCAAGCAGGTCGCCGCGTGACAGCACCGAAACCCCGGCGTTGTTGACCAGGCAGCTCAGCGCGCCGAGGGCCTGTTCGGCTGCATCGAGCAGGGCGTCATGCTGGTCGATGGCGGCGATGTCGCCGGCCAGGGCCACGGCGCGGGCGCCGTGGCGGCTCGCCAGTTCGGCCGTTTCCTGCAGCGCGGCATCCGCTTGCAGGTCCACCAGGGCCAGGTCGAACCCGGCTTGCGCCAGGCCGACAGCGATGGCCCGGCCGATCCCGGCGCGGGCGCCGGTGACCAAAGCGACAGGACGGGCCGTCATGCGCGTGCTCCCTGGTTGAGCAGCTCACGGGCGATGATCGTGCGCTGGATCTGGTTGGTGCCTTCGTAGATCTGGGTGATCTTGGCGTCGCGGTACAGGCGCTCGACCTCGAAGCCACGGATGAAGCCACTGCCGCCGAACAACTGCACGGCATTGGCGGTCTGCGCCACGGCGATATCGGCGGCGAAGCACTTGGCCATGGAACAGGCGATGGTGGCGTTGTCGGCGCGGTCCAGGCGCTCGGCGGCGTCTTGCACCAGCAGGCGGGCGGCGCGGATGTCCTTGGCCATGTCGGCGAGCATCCACTGCACGCCCTGGTTGTCGGCGATCGGCTTGCCGAACTGCTTGCGCTGGGGTACGTACTCCAGCGCCGCTTCCAGCCCGGCCTGGGCGATGCCCACGGCCAGCGAGGCGATGCCGACGCGGCCCTTGTCCAGGGCGCTCATCATGATGTGGAAGCCTCGACCTTCGACGCCCAGCAGGGCATCGGCCGGCAGTTCGACGTTGTCGAAGTTCAACCCGCCAACCTGCGAGGCGCGCTGGCCCATCTTGTGTTCCTTCGGCCCCTTGGACACGCCCGGCAGGTGGCAGTCGACGATGAAGATGCTCATGCCGCGCTTGCCGGCGGCGGGGTCGGTGCGTGCCAGGACGAAGGCCAGGTCGGCCACCGGGGCGTTGTGGATCCACAGCTTCGAGCCGTTGAGCAGCCAGCCGGTTTCGGTGCGCACGGCGCTGGTGCGGATGCCCGAGACGTCGGAGCCGGCCTCGGCTTCGGTGATGCAGTAGGCCGGGTGCTTTTCAGCGCGCAGCAGGGTGGGCAGGTAGCGCTCGCGCTGATCGGCGGTGCCATGCACCGAGAGCAGGGTACCGATCAGCTCCAGCAGGCCGCACTGGTCGGCGATCGAGGCGTAGCCGCGCGACAGCTCTTCCATCACCAGCGCGTAGGCGAGGGTGTCCAGGCCAGCGCCGCCGAACGCTTCGGGCACGGTGATGCCGAACAGGCCGAGCTCGCCCATCTGCCGGTACAGCGGTGCGGGGAAGCTTTCTTCATGGTCCAGGCGTTCGGCCATTGGGCGGATGGTCTGGTCGGCAAAGCGTCGGGCAACGTCCTGGATCATCAGGTGTGTTTCAGAAAGCGGCATTGTTGTTTTCCTTTCCGTGAGGCGACGAGGGGGTTCATCGCGTGGGTTGTGTTCTGTTTCGAGCTGCTCTAAAGTGTTTTTAAGTAACCAACTGGTTATTTATTTAATGCGCCCTTGGGCAGGCCGTCAAGCCCTCAATTGCACACCAGGATTGGCCCGTGACCGGGCAATCGATGAGGAAAACAACAATGAAAAGAAGCTGTACGACAGCTGCGGATGTCGCCAGCCGGATCGCCGATGGGGCGACCGTGGCCATCTGTGGTTCGGGCACCTTGCTGGAGCCGGACGCCTTGCTGGCGGCCATCGAAGCGTCGTTCCTGCGCACCGGCCACCCGCGAGACCTGACCCTGGTGCATGCCCTGGGTATCGGCGACGGGCGCGGCAGCGGCCTGGAGCGCCTGGCCCACCCGGGCCTGGTGCGCAAGGTGATCGGCGGCCACTGGAGCTGGTCGGCGAAGATGCAGGCGCTGGTGCGCAACGAGCAGATCCAGGCCTACAGCCTGCCGGCCGGGGCGATCATGAGCCTGATGCGCGAGATCGGCGCCGGCCGCCCGGGGCTGATCACCCATATCGGCCTGGGCACCTTCGCCGACCCGCAGGTCGCCGGGGGCAAATGCAACGCCAGTGCCTGCGAAGCGTTGGTCGAGCGGCTGAGCATCGATGGTCAGGACTACCTGCGCTACAAGCCGTTCAAGGTCGATGTGGCGATCGTGCGCGGCAGCCTGGCCGACCCGAGCGGCAACATCAGCCTGTGCCACGAAGCGGCGGACCTGGATGCCTACGCCCTGGCGCTGGCGGCGCACAACAGCGGCGGCAAGGTCTATGCCCAGGTGCGCGGCCTGAGCGACACTGCCTTCGTGCCGGCGCGGCTGGTGCGCATCCCTGGCGTGCTGGTGGATGAAGTGGTGGTGGTCGAGGACCAGCGCCAGTGCGTGGCCGCCGACTACGATCCGGCGATCAGCGGTGAATGCCTGCCGCAGTCGGCGCGCAATGAGGCGCCCATGGCCGACGATATCCGGCGCATCATCGCCGCCCGTGCGGCCAATGAATTCGTCCCTGGCATGTCGCTGAACTTCGGTTTCGGCATCCCCGGCGGCATTCCCTCGCTGCTGGCCGAGCGCGGCCTGCAGGACAGCTACTGGGGCAGCATCGAGCAGGGCATCCACAACGGCCGCATGATGGGCGGCGCGATGTTCGGCGCGGCGCAGTACCCGCAGGCGATCGTCACCTCGCTGGACCAGTTCGACTTCTACAGTGGCGGCGGCGTCGACCTGGCGTTCCTGGGCATGGGCGAGATGGACGGGCAGGGCAACGTCAACGTGTCCAACCTGGGCGGCACGCTGGTCGGCCCCGGAGGTTTTGTCGACATCACCCAGGGCGCGCGCAAGGTGGTGTTCTGTGGCGCCTTCGAAGCCAAGGGGCTGGATGTCGCCAAGGTCGGCGATGCCTTGCAGATCGAGCGGCGCGGCGAGGTGCCGAAGCTGGTCGAGCAGGTGCGTCACATCACCTTCAGTGGCCCGCAGGCGGTACGCGCCGGCCAGGAAGTGCTGTACGTGACCGAACGTGCGGTGTTCCGTCTGCTGCCTGAGGGCGTCGAGCTGATCGAAGTGGCCCGGGGCGTTGATATCGAGCGTGATGTGCTACAGCGCATGGCGTTCACGCCGATCGTGCGCGACGTGAAAGTGGCGGGGCTGGCGTGAGCCGGGCAGCCCCTCGCGGCGCCGTGCATGGCCGAGAGGGGCTGCGCGCGCCGTGGGCGTCAGTCTGGGCGGAGCATGCCGAGGATGGTCTGCACGTTGAAGTCGATCCGCGCCTGCAGGGCTTCGGGCGACATCAGGTCGAAGCCGTAGATGATTTCGCCGGTGAAGCGGTTGTTCAGGTAGTAGTAGTTGATCGCCGCGATCGAGATGTTCAGCTGCACCGGGTCCACACCAGCGCGGAACACGCCCTGGGCCTCGCCGCGGGCGAGGATCTCGGCGACCATCGAGACCATCGGTGCGTGCATCTGCTGCATCTTTTCCTGGGAGCGCTTGAGGTGCACGGCCTTGTGCAGGTTCTCGCTGTTGACCAGGGTCAGGAAGTGCGGGTTTTTCAGGTAGTACTTCCAGGTGAAGGTCACCAGTTGGGTGATCGCCTCCACCGGTTCCAGTTCTTCGAGCTTGAGTTTGCGTTCGGCCTGGCGGATGTCCTGATAGGCCGATTCGAGGACCGCTTCGAACAGCCCCTCCTTGTTGCCGAAGTACTCGTAGATCATCCGTTTATTGGACTTGGCGCGCAGCGCGATGCTGTCGATGCGTGCGCCGGCCAGCCCCAGTTTGGCGAATTCGACCTTGGCGGCGTTGAGGATTCTCAAGCGCGTCGCTTCGGAATCACGGGTGGGGCGTACGGTGGCCTCTTCGGTGGCTTTGCTGGGCATGTAAAACGCTCTCCAGAGCTTGAGTGCTGTACTTCCTGACGCAGAAATCGATGGCTGCGGCGTTAAGGGCGATGAGCTTAGCCGCGGGGGCATAAGGCTGACAAACAAAGCTTAGCCCGGTGCTTGTATGTAAACAACCGGTTAGTTATAAATATCCAGCCGGCAGCCACTTGCCAGGTGCTGTCCAGGTGGCTTGCCAGAATAAGAACGCTGTACTGAGGATGTTTCCCGTGAACAACAATGACAATACGCCACGCCTGGCGCCGCCCCAGCAGCCGCGCCGTTTCGAGATGTTCATCGACGGCCGCTGGACCCAAGGGTCGGCGACCGGCCAGGTCACCCGCTGCAGCCCCTCCCATGAAGTGCCGGTCAGCGTCTACCCCTCTGCGGGCGTCGCCGATGTGGAGCAGGCGGTGGCCGCCGCGCGCCGCGCATTCGACCAGGGCACGTGGGCCAGGTCGGGTGGCGCGTATCGTGCGGGTGTCCTGCTGCGTACCGCCGAACTGATCCGCCAGCACAGCGAAGCACTGGCGCTGCAGGAAACCCTTGAAACCGGCAAGCCGATCAGCCAGTCCCGTGGCGAGGTGCTGGGCGCGGCAGGCGTCTGGGAATATGCCGCAGGGCAAGCCCAGGCCTTGCACGGCGACAGCTTCAACAACCTGGGCGACAGCCTGCTCGGCCTGGTCACCCGGGAGCCGGTGGGTGTGGTCGGGCTGATCACGCCGTGGAACTTCCCGTTCTTCATTCTCGCCGAGCGTCTGCCCTTCATCCTGGCCTCCGGCTGCACCGTGGTGGCCAAGCCCAGCGAACTCACCTCCGGCACCACCCTGATGCTGGCTGGACTGATGCAGGAAGCCGGCCTGCCCGACGGCGTGCTCAATGTGCTCACCGGCCCAGGCGCGGTACTTGGCCAGGCGATCAGCACGCATGCCGATGTCGACATGGTGTCGTTCACCGGCTCCACCGAAGTCGGCCGCCTGACCATGGCGGCGGCCACCGGCAACATGAAGAAGGTCGCCCTGGAGCTGGGCGGCAAGAACCCGCAGGTGGTGTTCGCCGACGCCGACCTGGACGCGGCCGCCGACGCGATCGTCTTCGGCATCTGCTTCAATGCCGGGCAATGCTGCGTCAGCGGCAGCCGCCTGATCGTCGAACGCTCGGTGGAGCAGGCGTTGACCGAGAAGATCTGCGCCTTGATCGACAAGGTGCGCATCGGCGACCCGCTGCACGAAAGCACCCAGGTCGGCTCGATCACCGAGGCCCGCCACCTGGAGCGGGTGCTGGGCTACATCGAGCAGGGCCGCCGCGAAGGCGCACGCTTGCTGCGTGGCGGCCAGCGCATCGAAGCGCCGACCGGCCTGTACCTGCAGCCGACCGTGTTCGCCGATGTCACCCCGCAGATGGTCATCGCCCGGGAAGAGATATTCGGCCCGGTGCTGACCATCACCGCCTTCGACGGCTTCGACCAGGCCGTGGCGCTGGCCAACGACACGCCCTTCGGGCTGGCGGCCAGCATCTGGAGCCGCAACCTGGAAACGTCGCTGCAGGCCACGCGGCAGATCAAAGCTGGCCGGGTCTGGGTCAACACCACCATCGCTGGCGGGCCGGAGTTGCCGTCCGGCGGCTTCAAGCAGTCGGGCATCGGCCGCGAGGCCGGGCGCTATGGGGTAGAGGAGTACACTGAGCTCAAGTCCGTGCACGTGCAGTTGGGTGCCCGTACGCCTTGGGTCAGGGCCTGAACGTCGACAGCAGTACAACAAGATCGGAGATAACAAGAATGTACGATTATGTCGTTATCGGCGGGGGTTCCGCCGGTTGTGTGCTGGCGGCGCGCCTGAGCGAACAGGCCGAGGTGCGGGTGTTGCTGCTCGAAGCAGGACCTGCCGATACCAACCCTTACATCCACATGCCGGTGGGCTTCTTCAAGATGACCGGCGGCCCGCTGACCTGGGGCTTCGACACCGTGGCCCAAGGCACCATGAACAACCGATCGGTGCTGTACCCGCAAGGGCGGGTGCTGGGCGGCGGCGGCTCGATCAATGCCATGGTCTACACCCGCGGCAATGCCAAGGACTACGACGACTGGGAGCAGGAGGAGGGCTGCCGTGGCTGGTCGTTCCGCGAGGTGCTGCCGTATTTTCGCAAGGCCGAGGACAACGAGCGCCTCTCCAACGAGTACCACGGCACCGAAGGCCCGCTGGGGGTGTCCGACCTGATCAGTGTGAACGAGGTGACCAAGGCCTTCATCCGTTCGGCCCAGGAAGCGGGCATTCCCTACAACGCCGACTTCAACGGGGCGCGGCAGGAAGGCTGTGGCGCCTACCAGGTCACCCAGCGCGGCGGGCGCCGTTGCAGCGCTGCCCAGGGCTACCTGAGCAAGGCCCGCCAGCGGCCCAACCTGACCATCCAGACCGACTGCCTGGTAACGCGCATTCGCATGGAGAACGGCCAGGCCACCGGGGTCGAGTATGTGCAGGGCAGCGGTTCGCGGGAGGTGCGCTTCGTCGCGGCCGAGCGCGAAGTGGTGCTGGCGGCCGGTGCCATCGGTTCGCCGAAGATCCTCATGCTCTCGGGGGTTGGCCCGGCCGAAGAGCTGAACCGCCTGGGCATCGAGGTCATGCAGGACCTGCCCGGGGTCGGGCAGAACCTGCAGGATCACTTCGACATCGACATCGTCTACGAACTCAAGGGTTCGCAGAGCCTGGACAAGTACGCCAAGCCGCACATGATGCTGATGGCCGGGCTTGAGTACAAACTGTTCAACAAGGGCCCGGTCACCTCCAACATCGCCGAGGCGGGCGCCTTCTGGTACGGCGATTCGCGCGCCAGCGTGCCGGACCTGCAGTTCCACTTCCTGCCCGGTGCCGGGGTGGAGGCGGGCATCCCGCCGGTGCCGTCCGGCTCCGGCTGCACCCTCAACTCGTACTTCCTGCGCCCGCGCAGCCGCGGCAGCGTGCGCCTGCGCAGTGCCGACCCGCTGCAGCCGCCGCTGATCGACCCCAACTACATCAGCGACCCCTACGACCTGCACGTGTCGGTCGAGGGCATCAAGCTCAGCCGCGAGATCATGGCCCAGCAGTCCCTGAGCCGCTACATCAAGGCCGAGCATTTCCCCGGCGACAGTGTGCGCACCCAGGCCGACTACGAAGACTACGCACGGCGTTGCGGGCGCACCGGCTATCACCCGGTGGGTACCTGCAAGATGGGCATCGACGCCATGGCCGTGGTCGATCCGCAGTTGCGTGTGCGGGGCGTGCAGCGCTTGCGTGTGGTTGATTCTTCGGTGATGCCGCGGTTGGTCAGCTCCAATACCAATGCGCCGTCGATCATGATTGCCGAGAAGGGGGCCGACCTGATCCTGGGACGTAGCCTGGCGCCTTCCGAGGTGCAGGTGCGCAGTGAGCGTGGGGAGCTGCACAAGGCAGTCTGAGCTTTGTCAGGGCGGGCCTGTGTGACTCACCTGTGGGAGCGGGCTTGTCCCGCGAAAGGGCAGGCCCGGACGACAAAAGTGTATGGCCAGGGCTTCGCCCTGGTTCGCGGGACAAGCCCGCTCCCACAGGCCCACTTCCGCACTGCTGTCTTATGGCGGCTCTTGCTGCTCCAGATCACTTTCAAGCCCTGCCAAACATTAGTGATTGCATCCTCGCTGCGTTAGATTTATAAATAACTAGTTGGTTACATAAAAACAACAGGCAGTACTCACCCGGTGCCTTGCACCCGGAGGCCAGATGAACAACAACAATGATTCCACCCGCCCGCTGGACATCACCCGGCGCAAGCTGCTGGTCGGTGCAGCGGGCCTTGCCGGTGTCGGTGCCGTGGCGGCGATGATGCCCAGCATGCTCTGGGCGCAGACCACGCTGACGTTCTCCAACTCATTCCGCTCGCTGACCAACCCCTACCACGCGATCTACAACCGCGGCGGACAGGCCTATGCAGCCAGCCTCAACCTGCCGTACTCGCCGCTGGTCACCGAGGGCAACAGCCAGAAGGGCATCGCCGATATCCGCGCGCTGATCGCCAAGACCGAAGGCAACCTGATCCTCAACATCGAACCCAACGACTCCGCCGATGCCCGCGCGATCATCGAGCAGTGCGTCAAGGCCGGGGTGTACGTCACCACCGTGTGGAACAAGCCCGACGACATGCACCCCTGGGACTACAGCCCCTACTGGGTGGCGCACATCTCTGAAGACGGCCAGGCCGTGGGCGAGGCGGTGGCCACCGAGCTGTTCGAAGCCATGGGCGGCAGCGGTGGCATCGTCGCCCTGGGCGGCATCCTCAGCAACGTGGCGGCCATCGGCCGGCGCAGCGGCCTGGAAGCCGCGCTGAAGAAGTACCCCGGCATCACCCTGCTGGACTTCCAGCCTGCCGACTGGAGCGCGAACAAGGCATTCCCCATCGTGCAGTCCTGGCTGACCCGCTTCAACAGCGACATCAAGGGCATCTGGTGTGCCAATGACGACATGGGCATGGGCGCACTCGAAGCGCTGCGCGGCGAAGGGCTGGCCGGGATGATCCCGGTGGTGGGCATCGACGGCATCGAGCAGGCCGTCGAGGCGATCCGCACCGGCGAGTACATCGCTACCACCAGCCTGGACCCTTACTGGCTCGGCAGCATGGGCCTGGCCCTCGGCCACGCGGCCAGGACCGGGCGCATCGACCCGGCCAAGGAACCCCACGAGCACCGCGAGTTCTACGTGCGCCCGCAGCTGGTTACCAAGGCCAATGTCGAGGCGTTCTACGCCAGCAACTTCAAATCCACGCCCGTGGTGGACGTGAATGATTTCTGGGGGCGTGTCGCCGGGCCTATCCGCTACACCTCCTGACCCCTTGCGCTTTTGTCATTCGGCCAGCCTGAAAGGCTGCACGCCGAGGGTTTCCTACTGCCTGTTTTCCGGAGTTATCGTCATGGCCCGCCTGCGACGGTTTTCGTCACTGCTTGTGTTGCTGCTCATCGGCCTGCTCATCGGTTCGATCAACAGCAACTTCTTCGACCCGATGAACCTGGTGCGCATCGCCACCACCTGTTCGATCCCGCTGCTGATGGCACTGGGCGGGATGTTCGTCATCCAGATGGGCAGCATCGACCTGTCCGTCGAAGGCGTGGTCGCGGTCGCTGCCGTGTGCTTCGCCTTGCTGGTGGGCAACAACCTCAATGCCCACAGCCTTGGCCTGTGGGCCCTGCCGGTGGCCATTGTGGTCGGCGCCGGCACCGGCCTGCTCAACGGCCTGCTGCAGGTCAAGCTGCGTATCCCGTCGTTCATGGCCACCCTGGGCCTGGGCTTCGTCGGCATCGGCCTGGCCACGGCCTTGCTGCAAGGCAACACCGTGCGGGTGCTGGACATGGATGTGCGGGCGATCGCCTTGCAGCGGCTGCTCGGCCTGCCGCTGTCGGTGTGGATCGTGGTACTGGCGCTGGGCGTCGCGCATTTCATCTCGCGCCACACCGTGCTGGGGCGCCACGCCCTGGCCATTGGCGGGGGCGAGGACCTGGCGCAACTCAACGGCGTCAACGTCAACCGCACGCGTATCTGCATCTTCGCCTTGGCCGGCGCGTTCTATGGCCTGGCGGCGATCCTGGCGGTCGCGCAGTTCGGTCAGGGGCACGCCTTGATCGCCCAGGGCCAGTTGTTCACCGCGATCACCGCCATCGTGGTCGGTGGCGCTTCGCTCGCCGGTGGCAACGGCAGCCCGCTGGGCACCTTGCTGGGCGTGCTGATCGTGGTGGTGGTGAGCAACGGCATGGTCCTGATGGGCGTTGCGCCTTATGTCCAGCAAGGCGTGCAGGGGGTGTTGATCATCGCCGCCGTCGCCATTGCCCTTGACCGTGCCAAGGCACGGGTCGTCAAGTGAGGAACCCTGCCATGCTCACCCTGAACAATGTCACCAAGCGCTTCAACGGCGTCACTGTGCTCAAGGGCATCGACCTGGAAGTGCGCAAACACGAAGTGGTCGGCCTGATCGGCGAGAACGGTGCCGGCAAGTCGACCCTGATGAAGATCCTCACCGGGGTCTACCAGCCCGATGAAGGACACCTGGAGCTCGATGGCCAGCCCATCGTCCTCGACGGCCCACGCGGTGCCACCGCGCAGGGCATCGCGATGGTCTACCAGGAGCAGTCGATCCTGCCCAACCTCTCGGTGGCGGAAAACCTGTTCATGGGCCGCGAAGACGAATTCTCGCGCTTCGGCTGGCTGAACTGGAAAAAACTGCACCGTGCGGCGCGCCAGCAACTGGCCAAGGTCAACCTCGACATCGACCCGGGCATGTTGTGCAGTGACTTGAGCTTCGGCCAGCGGCAGATGATCGAGCTGGCCAAGGCGCTGGCGCTGGAGGAGCGCTGCCAGGGCCACCTGGTGATTCTGCTCGACGAGCCGACCTCGGTACTGGAGCAGCGCGAGATCGACACCTTGTTCCGCCTGGTGCGGCAGCTCAAGTCCCGCGCTTCGTTCATCTTCGTGTCGCACCGGCTGGATGAGCTGCTCGAACTCAGCGACCGGGTGTATGTGATGAAGGACGGTGAGGTGGTGGCGCAGATGCCGGCCGCCGAAGCCTCCAAGGAACGCCTGCACAGCCTGATGGTGGGCCGTTCGCTGCAGGCCGAGTTCTACCGTGAATCGCTGCAGAAAGCTTGCTTGCCCGAGGTCGTCCTGTCGGCGCGCGGGCTGGCCTTGCACGGCCATTTCGCCAGCCTCGACTTCGACCTGCATCGCGGCGAGATCCTCGGCATTGCCGGGGTGATCGGCTCGGGGCGCGAGGAGTTGTGCCGGGTGCTGGCCGGGCTGCTGCCCAGAAGCAGCGGCGAGATCGAGGTGCATGGCAAGCGCCTGGCCGGCGGTGGCCCGGCGGCGGCGATCCGCGCCGGGATCGGCTACATCCCGCGTGAACGCAAGATCGAAGGCATCGTCTCGATGCTCAGCGTGGCGCAGAACATGACCCTGGCGCGGATCGGCCAGGTCACCCGCGCCGGCCTGCTCGACGAGAAGCACGAGCGCAGCCTCGCCGAAAGCTGGATCAAGCGGCTGAGCATCAAGACCCCAGGTCCCGATGCCTTGTTGCTCAACCTCAGCGGCGGCAACCAGCAGAAAGTGGTGCTGGCCAAGTGGCGCAACGCAGGCTCGACCATCCTCATCCTCGACCACCCCACCCGCGGGCTGGACGTGGGCGCCAAGGAAGACGTCTACCAGCTGATCCGCGAGATCACCGAGGAAGGCGTGTCGGTGATCCTCACCGCCGACACCCTGGAGGAAATGATCGGCCTGAGCCACCGCATCCTGGTGATGCGCGACGGCGACGTGGCGCAGTCCTTCGAATGCCTGCCGGGGTCCAAGCCCCAGCAGGTCGACCTGATCCAGTACATGGTCTGAGAGAGCACAACGATGCCTATCATCCTCAATGGTTTTCGCACCCAGGCGCCGCTGCTGGCGCTGATCCTGCTGGTGGCCCTGATCGCCGGCTACGACCCCGGCTTCATCCACCCCGGCGCCGTGTTCGGGCTGCTCGCCGACACCGCCACGCTGTTCATCATGGCCACGGGCATCACCTTCGTGCTGCTGATCGGCGGCATCGACCTGTCGTCCCAGGCGGTAGCCTCGATGGCCAGCGTGCTGGTCGCGCTGCTGTTGCCAGGCTTCGGCCCGTGGGCCTTTGGCATCGGGCTGCTGGCGGGTATCGCCGCCGGGGCGCTGAGCGGAGTGCTGCATACCTGGCTGCGTATCCCGTCGTTCATCGTCACCCTGGCGATCGGCGGGGTGGTCACCAGCCTGACCATGCTGGTGTCGAGCAACCGCACCATCAATATCGATGGCGCGCAGCGCGATGCCTGGTTCGGCTGGGTGACCGGGCAGACGGCCGGCATCCCCAATGAAGTGCTGGTCGCCAGTGTGGTGCTGGCGCTGTGCATCTTCCTGCAGCGCAAGACCCCCTTCGGCCGCTTCGGCAATGCCGTGGGGGCCGGTGAGCCGGCCGCCTGGGCCTCGGGGATCAACGTCAACCGCATCAAGGTGCTGACGTTCGCCCTGTCGGCCGGGCTGGCGGCGTTGTCCGGGGTGCTCATGGCCGGGCGGCTGTCCAGTGGCTCGCCGACCCTGGCCAACGAGTTCCTGCTGCCGGCGATTGCCGCTGTATTGGTCGGCGGCACCGCACTCACCGGCGGCGTCGGCAGCGTGTGGCGCACCCTGGTCGGCGCCTTGCTGGTGTCGGTGGTGCGCATCGGCATGACCTTCGTCGGCATCAGCGTGTTCGCCCAGCAGATCGTCTTCGGCGTGATCCTGATCATCGCCGTGGCCTTCACCCTCGATCGTTCCAAGCTTCCCATCGTCAAGTAACCCATCGCAAAGGTGAAAACACTGCAATGAAAGTCCTTGTGTCAATCAAGCGAGTGGTCGACTACAACGTGAAAGTCCGCGTCAAGGCGGACCATTCCGGCGTCGACCTGGCAAACGTCAAGATGTCCATGAACCCCTTCTGCGAAATCGCCGTGGAAGAAGCCGTGCGCCTGAAAGAGAAGGGCGTTGCGAGCGAGATCGTGGTCGTCTCCGTCGGCCCGGCCACTGCCCAGGAACAGCTGCGTACCGCGCTGGCGCTGGGTGCTGATCGCGCCATCCTGGTCGAAGCCGCCGATGAGCTGAATTCCCTGGCAGTGGCCAAGGCGCTCAAGGCCGTTGTCGATAAAGAGCAGCCGCAACTGGTGATTCTCGGCAAACAGGCCATCGAC
>NZ_AKJC01000038.1 GCF_000282535.1 Pseudomonas sp. GM84
CTGCTGACGGCGGCGCCCGCCAGCCTGGGCATGATCCCGATTGCCCGTGAGGTGTTCTGGGGGCCGATGGCCTACGCCATGATCGGCGGCATCATCAGTGCAACGCTGCTGACGCTGCTGTTCCTGCCGGCGCTGTATGTGGCCTGGTACAAGATCCAGGAACCTGAACACAGCGAAAAACCTGCACATTGACCTCTGTAGGAGCGGGCTTGCCCCGCGAATGCGATAGTGAATTCACCATCGCATTCGCGGGGCAAGCCCGCTCCCACAAAGGCTTCCTGCCAATCCCTCAAAACAGTTATATAAAAATTCTTAAACAGTATTTTTAAGAATATCCGCGCCTCACTACTATTGCTCTCAAGCCAGGCGCAAATCCCCTTCAAAACCTCTGCCCGGCACCCTTGTTCACAGGAGAACGAGCATGAGCGCATCGCTGCGAAGCATCGACGGTCAGGACGAAGCCACCATTCTGCGTGAGATCCAGAGCGCCTTGCGCGACCTGCGTTTCGGTGCAGTGGAGATTACCGTGCACAACGCGCAGGTCGTGCAGATCGAGCGCAAGGAGAAGTTCCGCCTGCAGCAGCCCGGCAACAAGCCCGGCTGATACCGCCCCACTTCCAAAACTAGAAAAATGCCAATCGGGAGCTTCACCATGTCCATCCGCCGTTATGCGCTCGCCGCCCTGGCCAGTGCCGTTTTTGCCGGTTCCGCTATCGCCAAGGACTACGAACTGCTGAACGTGTCCTATGACCCGACCCGTGAGCTGTATCAGCAGTACAACGCCGAATTCATCAAGCACTGGCAGCAGGCTCACCCGGATGACAAGGTGAAGATCCAGCAGTCCCATGGCGGCTCGGGCAAGCAAGGCCGTGCGGTGATCGATGGCCTGCGCGCTGACGTGGTGACCCTGGCCCTGGCCGGCGACATCGATGAAATCGCCAAGCTCGGCAAGACCCTGCCGGCGGATTGGCAGAAGCGCCTGCCGGACGCCAGCACGCCGTACACCTCGACCATCGTGTTCCTGGTGCGCAAGGGCAACCCGAAAGGCATCAAGGACTGGGGCGACCTGATCAAGAAAGACGTCTCGGTCATCACCCCCAACCCGAAAACCTCCGGCGGCGCCCGCTGGAACTTCCTGGCCGCCTGGGCCTATGGCCTGAAACAGGGCGGCAGCGAAGACAAGGCCAAGGCCTACGTGCAGGAGCTGTTCAAGCACGTACCGGTGCTGGATACCGGCGCCCGTGGCTCGACCATCACCTTCGTCAACAACGGTCAGGGCGATGTATTGCTGGCCTGGGAAAACGAAGCCTTCCTGGCACTCAAGGAAGACGGTGGCAGCGACAAGTTCGAAATCGTCGTGCCGTCGCTGTCGATCCTCGCCGAGCCACCAGTGGCCGTGGTCGACAAGAACGCCGAGAAAAAGGGTAACGAGAAGATCGCCGAGGAATACCTCAAGCACCTGTACAGCCCTGCAGGCCAGAAGATCGCCGCCGAGAACTTCTACCGTCCACGTGACGAGAAAGTCGCTGCCGAATTCGGCAAGCAATTCCCGAAACTGGACCTGGTAACCATCGACAAGGACTTCGGTGGCTGGAAGACTGCACAACCCAAGTTCTTCAACGATGGCGGGGTGTTCGACCAGATTTATCAGGCCCAGTAGCCGGCCATGGAAAAGCGGGGCCGCGTGGCGGCCCATCGCCGGCAAGCCGGCTCCCA
>NZ_AKJC01000039.1 GCF_000282535.1 Pseudomonas sp. GM84
GGGTATCGCGCACGCTGACTTCGCCGGAGTAGCGGGCGAACCCCCGCCAGCGGCTCGTCGACCAGGTTGATGGTCTTTACCTCGATCAGGTCGGTCAGGGTGTCACCACGCGGCGCGCTCACTGCACATGTGGGCCGTCCTCTGTATCGAAGATCCCCAGCAGGAACCACTCAGGGCCAGGCGATTCAGGATACCAGCCCACGCAACCACAGCAGTTCGACGTGAGGTCCCAATATGGGTGGTCGTCCAGATCGCAATCCATGGACCAAGTTTTCAGGTCCTCGGCTGCCCAGACCATGAATGGGGTGTGGTCTTCTGTCCCGTCGAAGTCTGGGATGCCGGGGTGGTACCACCACCTGTTCTCGTCGCGTTCGACGGCCACACCTTGGATCAGCTTGCTTTCTTCAGGCAAGACGATTCCTTGGCCGCTCCTGCGACCGGCTTGTGCTTAAATTGGCAAGTTCTGAAATGGATACTTCTAGTTAGGGAGAGCGCTTATGTTTGCTGTTGGTATCGCGCTGCTTGTTGTCGGGCTGGGAACTTCGAACCCTGGTCTTTGGATACCTGGCGCCGCGCTCATGGTAGCCGGCGTCGTGAAGCGAGCACGCAGTTAGCCCCTTGGCCGCCATATTGCGGCAGTGAATAGAGGGGAGAGGGGGCGTTATAAAAATGAGCCAATTGTCGGAAGCAGTTCTCAATCCATCTGAGTGCGCTTGATCAACGCTTCGCTTTGGCTAACTTAGATTTGTTGATCACCCACCAGACGGTTGCAGGAGGGCTGTATGAGAGTTCGCGGCGATGTCTTCTGGGACTGGGCAGACCCTACGCTCCATCACCGAACCCATGATGAAACCCTGGATGATGGAGCCCATATCGATGTGCAGGTCAGGCTTTCCCGCACTGGTCTTACCCAGATGTTTATCGGCGTGTACGGACCAAGCGGCATGGCCCTCCACGAGGAAGCGTTCGATTCTCGCCCCGGGGAGTCGATGACCAGGGCCTTGGCCTGGGGCGTTGGTGAACTGGCCTAATGATTTTG
>NZ_AKJC01000040.1 GCF_000282535.1 Pseudomonas sp. GM84
CGGCGGCGGGCACCGCCACTTGCAACGGCGCCTGCCCCGGCGCTTCCAGCAACAGCGCGCCGGACTCGCCCTCGCTGGCCTTGAGCTGACTGAGTTGCGGCCAAGCGCGCTGGGTAAGGAAACGTCCGTTCTCTTCTTCCACCACCATCCAGCGGCGATCGCCTTGCAACCCCAGCAGGTCTACCGGTGAACCCTGCAGGCGCTGGGCCTGCCCCGACTTCACCGGGTATCGATACAACTCACTCAGAAACATCCTTGCCTGCCTCGTGTCATGCCAAAAGCCAAGCTTATACCTGGCAGGCTCGAGGATCACGCAGTGGCAATATCGAGCAGCAGGCGTTGCTTGACCACGTCAACCAGGCGGTCAGGCTGAAACTTGGAGAGGAAGTTGTCGCAGCCCACCTTTTTCACCATCGACTCGTTGAAGCTGCCTGACAACGAGGTATGAAGCACCACGTGCAACTTGCGCAGGCGCGCATCGCTGCGGATCTCGGTGGTCAGCCGGTAGCCGTCCATCTCCGGCATTTCGGCATCGGTGAATACCATCAGCAGTTTTTCACACACATCCTCGCCAGCGTCGGCCCAGCCTTTGAGCATGCGCAAGGCCTTCAGGCCATCGCTGGCCACATGCAGTTTCATCCCCAGTTGCGAGAGGGTGTCACGCAGTTGCGCCAGGGCCACGCTGGAATCGTCCACCAGTAGCACCTCACGCCCACGGGCGCGGGCCAGCACCGGATCGGCGAGCTTGTCACCGGAAACCCGGGCGTTGTACGGCACGATTTCGGCCAACACTTTCTCCACATCGATCACTTCCACCAGTTGCTCATCCACCTTGGTGATGGCCGTCAGGTAGTGCTGGCGGCCAGCACTGGAAGGCGGCGGCAGGATGGCTTCCCAGTTCATGTTGACGATGCGATCGACGCCACCGACCAGAAACGCCTGCACTGAACGGTTGTATTCGGTAACGATGATGGTGCTGTTCGGCCCCGGCTGCAGCGGGCGCATGCCGATCGCCTGGGACAAGTCGATGACGGGCAAGGTCTGCCCACGCAGGTTTACCACACCGCAGACGAACGCATGACGCTGGGGCATCAAGGTCAGTTTGGGCAGTTGCAGCACCTCTTGCACCTTGAAGACGTTGATTGCGAACAGCTGGCGACCGGCCAGGCGAAACATGAGAATTTCCAGGCGGTTCTCACCCACCAGTTGCGTGCGTTGGTCTACCGTGTCGAGAATGCCAGCCATTGGAAAACCCCCGGGCTTGAGTGGGAAATGGTCAATTGATCTTCCCTGTATCGGCGGCTTCAGGCTCAGCTTGACCCTGTTGGGAAAATGCCGCGCGAGCAATTGATATCATATTACCATCATGCTTTACTGCGAGAATCGCCACCTTGGATCCATTCCTGCTCACGGCAGTCGCACCCTAGATAGCCATCAGGGAAACCCCTAGTGGCAATCGGGTGCAACCTGATGTTCGCGATATCCTTTAGCCATTAATGTGACGCCATTCTCACTGCATGAATGGAGTCAGGCTTTTGCGAGCGATCGACTTGACGTGGCCATCCCCTGCTCTTGCCTTGCGCGCAGGAGTGTCATGATGGACAGCACCGTCTTCAACAACAGCGCCCTGCAGGAATTTCTGCTGGATGCGCAGGTCTTGCTGACCCAGTCCCAGGAATGCCTGCAACACCTGGAACTGATCACCAACGACCCCGACGCCTGTCATTGTCTGAACAATACCCTCGACACGCTCGCCCGACGCGCCAGCGGCCTCAACCTGCGCGAAGTCGCGCACTACGCCGACGCCCTGCAGCAGCTGCTCGCGCCGGCCTGTCGGCAACTGCACCTGCACAGCGAAGCGCTGCCGCCGCTGGAGGCGTGCCTGACATTGCTGGCCTGGCAACTGGAACTGGTGGATGTGCGCACCGGCCGGCTTGCCCTCGACACCAGCGAGCAAATAGCGCTGCTGACCGACCTGGCGAGCGCGCTGCGTCAGCCCTTGCCGCAAACGTGTGCGCCCTGCCATGAAACCGGCAGCAGCTGTATTCACCCGCACACACCTGTAGCCAACCGCGCCAATGCACTGGCAAGTGCGGCACGGGGCAACTAAGCAACACTGGCAATGCTGTATCAGGTCAAACTTGCCTAGTGCCAAGGCCTTTAGCCAAACGCCTGCAGCCAACCGCTCACAAAGTTGCAGTGGGTAAGTCGAAGGGTTGAATCAATGGTGTCACTTTGCCATCTTGCGACGTAGGGAAGACGCCGCGATCAGCCCGTAAATCCCGAGGTTTCAAAGCATTACCCGGCCGCGACCAACGCAGTCCGAAGTGATACCATGCGCACCAACAAACACCGGCCAGCCGTATATGAATTGCTTTCAACGCGCACTCGCCAATTATTGAAAGCTCGACGCCAACGCCTCTGGTAAACCATGCGCACGGCCTCCATCAGCAAGACTTCAGTGGCTTCCCTATCTATGTCCCCACGCTTGAAGATTCCTCTGCGTCGCTGTTCCCGCGCCACTTTGCTGCGCTGGGCGACAGCATCGCTGTGCGTGGTGTCGCTGGTCGCCAATCTGTCGCTGGTGGTCACGCAGGCCCTTCCGGCCGGCCTGCTGCTGTTGCAACTGGTCGCGACCCTCGGCGTCTGCTGGCACTTGAGCCACGGCGCCAGGTCGATCAGCATGCGCCCGGCGGAATTGGCCGATCGCATGCTCAAGGTGCAGGAGGGCGAACGCCAGCACCTGAGCCGTGAATTGCATGACGACATTGGCCAGTTGCTCACTGCCGCCAAGCTGCAGCTGGACTGGTTGCAACGGCGATTGCCGGATGAATTGCAGGCGCACTGCGGGACCTTGCGCAGCACCCTGGAAGACTCGTTGAGCAAGGTGCGCGACGTGTCCGCCATCCTCAATCCACGGCAACTGGCCAGCCTTGGTCTGGAAGCCAGCCTGCGCGCACACCTGGTGCGCACCCTGGAAAGCAGTGATGTGCACTGGAGCCTGGAGTGCCAGCAGCGTCTGGGCGGGATTTCCGAGGAAGTGGCCATGGCCGCTTTTCGCATCACCCAGGAAGCCGTCACCAACATGCTGCGCCATGCCCAGGCACGCAACCTGACCATCCGCCTGCAGCGCAAGCCCGATGGGCTGGCCTTGTCTATCCAGGACGATGGCCTGGGTTTCATCCCTGCAATCAACCCTGCCGAGGCGGGCCAACGCGGCATGGCGGGCATGCAGGAACGCGCCACCGCGCTCAAGGGCAGCCTGGAAATTACCAGCCAGCTCGGCCTTGGCACGCGGATCGATGTCTTGTTTCCGTGGCAACCACGCACCCATGAACGCGCCAGGACCCCGATTTCGCCATGACCTGTAGACTGCTGCTGGTGGATGACCACTCGCTCATCCGCGCCGGGGTGCGCGCCCTGGTGTCCGATATCCCGGGCTACACCGTGGTCGGCGAGGCCGATGACGGCGACCAACTGCTTGAGCAGGCTCAGCAGCTGGCACCCGACATCGTGCTGCTGGACATTTCCATGCGCTCGACCAGCGGGCTGGATGCCCTCACCTTGCTGCGCGCCAACGGCCACGCCTGCAGGGTGCTGATCCTGTCCATGCACACCGACCCGGAGCTGATCATGCGGGCGCTGGAAAGCGGCGCCCATGGTTACCTGCTCAAGGATGCCACCGCCACCGAACTGGAGCAGGCGCTGACCGCCCTGCGCAGCGGCGAGCGCTACCTCAGCCCGGCCATCGCCCATACCGTGATCAACCAGGCCCTGATGCGCGCGCAGCACGGCAAGCACGCCCATGCCGACCGCCACAACCTGACGGCACGGCAGCTGGAAATTCTGCGCCTTATCGCACGCGGCAAGTCCACGCGCGAAATCGCCAGCGGTCTTGGCCTGTCGATCAAGACCGTGGAAACCCACCGCTCGCAAATCATGAAACGCCTGCAGATCTACGATGTCGCCGGGCTGGTGCTGTTTGCCGTGCGCGAGAAGATCATCAGCCTGGACGACTGAGCAGCGGCGAGTCCGCCGGCAAATGCAGCCGCAATGCTGCGGGGCAGGCTTCAAAACGCAAGCTGTCAGCCTGTAGCGGTTCACCATCGAGGTTGATGTCCAGGCCCTGGGAACACTTGATTTCGACCCAGGGCAAACGCGAACGCACGAACAATCCCTCCCCCGCCAGCAACTCACGCAATGCCCCAACCATTTCCTGCGGTGCCGGCAGTATGGCGATGTCCAACAGGCCATCATCCACCCGAGCTTCCGGGCACAGTACCTGCCCGCCACCGGCCTGGCGGCCATTGCCGATCCCCAGCGCCAGCAGTTCGCCTTGCCACTGGAAATCCGGCCCCGTCAGTTCCACCGATGCAGCCTGCAGCTCACTGAAACGCGACAGGCCGGTGAACAGGTAGGCCGCCGCGCCCAGTATTTTCTTCAAGTCCTCGGAGGTACTGGCGGTGACCTGGCTACCAAAGCCGCCCGTGGCCATGTTGAGGAACCATTCATCGCCCACCCGCCCCAGGTCGATCGGCCTCGGCGGCAGTTCGAGCAATGACAGGGCTTCATCAGGTTGCAACGAAACCCCGGCTGCCTTGGCGAAGTCATTGGCGGTCCCCAACGGCAACAGGGCCAGGCTGGCATCGGTTTTCGCCTGGCCCATGGCTTCGGCCACATCACGCAAGGTGCCATCGCCCCCCCCGGCAACCACATGGCCATAACCGGCCGATAGCGCTTCGCCGACCAGCCGCTGGGCGTCCCCACCTTCCCAGGTCACTCGCACATCCAGCGTCCAGCCGCGCTCGCGCATGGCCACGACTGCCTGACGTACGTCCTCGTTCATCGCCTGCTTGCCATGCAGGATCAACATCGCCTTGCGCTTTTGCATTGTGCCTCTCCATGGGAAGCCGTCAGTCCAGATCTCGACCACAAGCAGGGGCACAATGCTGCATCGCTGCACTCACCGTCCGACCAACCCCGGCGCCATCGACCTGGAGATGATCGAGTTACAAAGCAGCGAGTACCTGGGCGAAGACGGTATCGTGGGCTTTACTGATAGCTACGGACGCGTCCCGGCAGCATCGATTGCACAGGGCGCTTTTTTTGTCCGCGGCTTTTAGCGAGGATTCCGGGTTATGCGCATACTCTGGACACTGCCCTACCTGCCCTGGCCCACCACCAGTGGCAGCAAGACCCGGCAATACCACCTGCTGCGCGCGCTGGCGCAGCATGGCCACCGGATCACCTTGCTGGTGCAGTCGAAGATCCCCCTGAGCGATGCTACCCGTGAAGCCCTTGAACCGCTGGTCGAACGCCTGATCGTACTGCCCAGGCGCGCGTTGCACAGCCCACTCAACCTGCTGGCCTCGCCGATCATCGACTACCCGATGCGCGCGATCATCAATGGCCTTGCGCCGCGCCTGCGGCATCGCTTCGAGCAGTTGCTGGACGAACCCTGGGACGTGATCCAGATCGAGCACAGCTACAGTTTCCAGCCTTTCGAAAAAGCCCTGCAAGCCCGCGGCCTGCCCTACTTGCTCAGCGAGCACACCCTGGAATCGGTGATGGGCGCGGCCTGCCACGATCGCCTGCCATTGTGGCTGCGACCACTCAATGCTTTCGACCGCTGGCGCTATCGGCGCTGGGAGCAGCGCGTACTGCGCCAACCCAGCGAAGTGGTAGCGGTGTGTGCGCACGACGCCGAACTGATCAGCCAGATCAGCGGGCGGCCGGTGAACGTGGTGGTCAATGGCGTGGATTGCGATTACTACCAGGACGTGCGCCCGGCCCTGCACAGCCAGCGCCTGCTGTTCGTCGGAAACTTCGAGTACGGTGCCAATCTCGAAGCCATCGAATGGGCACTGGAGGACATTCTCCCCCAGGTATGGATGAGCAATCCGGCGGTGCGCCTTGCGATTGCTGGACACGCCCTGCCCGCCAGCTGGAAGCGACACTGGAACGACCCGCGTATCGAATGGATCGGCTATCGCCCCGACCTGCGCGAGCTGCAACGGCGTTCGGCGCTATTTTTTGCACCGTTGCGCTACGCGGGCGGCTCCAAGGTAAAAATCCTCGAAGCCATGGCCGCCGGACTGCCGGTAATCACCACCGCCAAGGGGGTTTCAGGCCTTGCGCTGAACAACGGCGAGCACTACCTGGGCAGCGACGACGGTGACCAGTTGGCGCTGTCGATCACCCAGTTGCTCAACCAGCCCTGGCGGATGTGCCAGATGAGCGAGGCCGGCCGCCAGTTTGCCCGGCAACGCCACGACTGGAGCATTGCCGCGCAGCAACTGGAGACCGTGCACATGCGCCTGATCCAGTCGGCACCGGCCGATGTCTCGCAGCGCAGTGCCAGCTGGATAGGCCGTTCAACCGAGTAGTTCACTCAACGGAATGAACGGCACGCTGTCACCCACCTTCGGCGTGCTGCCTTCACGCACCTCGACCAGGCCTTCGGCCCAGGCGGCACTGCGCAGCACACCGGAACTCTGGTTCTTGTAGATACGCACCTGACCGTTTTCGATACGGGCGCGCAGGTACTCGCGCCGGGTACCGGCCTTGGGCCAGTCGAATCCGGCCGGCACGTCGAACTGCAGCGGCGTGACCGCTGCCACACCCTGGCGGCGCAGCAGGTAGGGGCGTGTGAGCAGGCCAAAGGTGACCAGCGTCGACGCCGGGTTGCCCGGCAGGCCGATCACCGGAACGCCTTGATAATGGCCGAAGGTCAGCGGCTTGCCCGGCTTGATCGCCAGCTTCCACAGGGCCAGCTCGCCCGCTTCGCGCAGCGCTGCCCCAAGGTAATCAGCTTCGCCCACGGAAACACCACCGGTGGACAGGATCAGGTCGACATCGCCCAGCCCGCCCAGGCACTCGCGGGTGCGCGCCAGGTCATCGGGAAGAATACCCATGTCGCGCACTTCGCAGCCCAGGCGTTGCAACCAGCTGACCAGCAGGCGCCGGTTGCTGTTGTAAATCTGCCCTGGGCCCAGCGGCAGGCCTGGCTCGACCAACTCGTCGCCGGTGGATAGCACAGCTACGCGCACCCGGCGCACGACCTGCAGATGGGCGTGCCCCAAGGTTGCCGCCAGGCCCAGTTCGATCGGCCCCAGGCGAGTGCCAGCGACCATCACCTGCTCGCCTTTGCGGGTTTCCTGGCCTTGGGGGCGAACGTTCTGGTCGATCTGCAAGGGTTCCAGGAAGCGCACTCGACCGTCGTCCAGTACTTCGGTGTTTTCCTGCATCTCGACGCAGTCGGCACCGGCCGGCAGCGGCGCGCCGGTAAAGATCCGCGCGCAGGTGCCTGGCTGCAAAGGTTCCGGGGCGTGGCCGGCGAAGATCCTCTGACTGACCGGCAAAGGTTCACCCAGGTGATCGGCCATGCGCAGCGCGTAGCCGTCCATGGCGCTGTTCGGCCACGGCGGCAGGTCGAGCGAGGCGACCAGGTCGGTCGCCAGCACTCGACCCTCGGCTTCGGCCAGCGAGACCTGCTCGATGTCCTTGATCGGTGCCGCTTCAGCCAGCGCCAGCAGGCGTTCGAGGGCTTCTTCCACCGGCATCAGCGGCCGGGCGTGTGGCGCCTCAGCCACGGCTTTCACAGGCCGCAACCTGCTTCAGGTGAGGCACGAAATTGCACGGACGATGACGGGCATCGAGCTGTTCGGCGAGGATGCCATCCCAGCCGGTGCGCACGGCATTGGTCGAGCCCGGCAGGCAGCACACCAGGGTGCCGTTGGCGAGGCCGGCCAAGGCACGCGACTGGACGGTGGAGGTGCCGATGTCGGCCACGGAAATCTGCCGGAACAGTTCGCCGAAGCCTTCGACCTGCTTGTCCAGCAGGCAGGCAACAGCTTCCGGCGTACTGTCGCGACCGGTAAAGCCGGTACCCCCGGTAATCAGCACCACCTGCACGCTTTCGTCGGCAATCCAGGTGGCGACCTGGGCGCGGATCTTGTACAGGTCGTCCTTGAGCAGCACACGGGCTGCCAATTGGTGGCCCGCGGCGGTCAGGCGATCGACGAACAGTTGGCCGGACGTATCGGTTTCGAAGGTACGGGTATCGCTGACCGTCAGCACGGCGATGTTCAGCGCCACGAAGGGGGTATCTGCCTTGGCTTTCATGAGTGTCCGTCGCAGGGGAAGAGGATGCCCGCATTTATATCACAGCAGGCCTCGGGCCAGCCCTGCAGATCCAGGTCAATAACCCACTAACAGGGCTATGCTGAACTGCTAAGGAACTTGCGCAGACGCACCGCGTCATAAAATCATCTAGCACCCTTGCACTGGAGAAACACGATGATTCAACGGACTCTTCCCGCCTTCCTGCTCGCCCTCGGCATTGGCGCCCTTGCCGGCTGCTCCTCGCCGAGCGTGATCACCCTGAACGACGGCCGCGAGATCCAGGCAACCGATACCCCTTCCTATGACGAGGACTCCGGTTTTTACGAGTTCGAGCAGCTCGATGGCAAGCGCACGCGCCTGAACAAAGACCAGGTTCGCACCGTCAAAGAGCTCTGATTCAGCCGCTGTTTTGGACATAAGCCCTTTTAACAACAAGGGCTTGCGCTCGAAAAAGCGATGCAGTAGGATTTCGTTCATCGGAGTGTAGCGCAGCCAGGTAGCGCGTCTCGTTCGGGACGAGAAGGCCGCAGGTTCGAATCCTGTCTCTCCGACCAAATCCTGCTCAAAAAGCCCGCCTTGTGCGGGCTTTTTGTTGTGCCTGAAAAAAGCGCTGTGCGCTTCGCGGGCAACCTCGCGAAGCGCACAGAAACCTTCAAGCGGTAAGCCGCGACGTCACCTCGCCCAACTGCCCCGACAACCCATGCAAGCGCTGGCCCGCGTGCTCGGTATGCTGCACAGCCTCCTGGTTGGCGGTGGCGATGCGGGTGATTTCGATCAGGTTGCGCGAGATGTCCTCGGCTACGCTGGTCTGCTCCTCGGCAGCGGTGGCGATCTGCCGGTTCATGTCGCGGATCGCCTCGACCGCGGTGGTAATGCGCTGCAGCATGTGCCCGGCCTGCTGCACCTGCTCGGCGCCCTCCTCACTGCGCTGCTGCCCGCTTTCGATGGCCTTGACCGCCTCCAGCGCGCCTGACTGCACGGCTTCGATGATCTGATGGATTTCGGCGATCGAGGCTGCCGTGCGCTGGGCCAGGCTGCGGACTTCGTCGGCCACCACCGCAAAACCACGCCCGGCCTCGCCGGCACGGGCCGCCTCGATGGCGGCGTTGAGCGCCAGCAGGTTGGTCTGTTCGGCAATGCCGCGGATCACTTCCAGCACCTTGCCGATGCGCGAGCTGTCACTCTCCAGGTCGCGGATCACCGCCGCGGTTCCGGCAATCTCACGGTTGACCACACCGATGATGTCGATGGTCAGTTGCATGACCTGCTCGCCTGCCTGGGCACTGTGGTCGGCTTCATCGGCTGCACGGGCGGCTTCGGCCGCGTGGCGGGCCACTTCCTGGGCGGTGGCGGACATTTCGTGCATGGCCGTGGCCACCTGGTCGGTACGCTGGAACTGGTCGTGGGTGCCACGGGCCATGTCCCCGGCGATGTTGCGCAACTGGCCGCTGGCGCCTTCCAGTTCCTGGGCGTTGTCCTTGAGCCTGCCCACGGTGTCGGCGAGAAAATCACGCAAGGTATTGGCTGCACGCGCCAGCCGGCCCAGCTCGTCCTCGCGACGGCTGTCGACACGCGCGGCAAAGCGCCCCTGGCTCAGTTGCGCCACATACTCGATCAATTGGCGGATCGGCTCGATCAGGCTGCGGTTGACCCGCCACACGCTGAACAGCCCCACCAGCAACGCCGAGCCAAGCATCACCAGCATCCCCAGCCATACCGTGCGCTCGGCACTGGCGCTGATGCTGGCGGCGCGCGTGCGGGCATCGGCGCGAAGTTGCTCGACCAGCGCGCTCATCTGTTCGCTGGCGGCACGGTCGACGCCTTTGACAGCCTGGTCGCCTACCACCGGGTCGCCACCGGCGGCCATGAACGCCTGGCGGCCCTGCTCATAGCTCCACGCCCAGTTGCCGGTGGCTGTCGCGCAGCTGCTGCAACGGTGCCTTCAAAGACACATCGCTGGTGTCGATCAATTGCCCAAGCAATTGCTGAACCTGCTGCTCGCGCGCCTGAAATTGCTGCCAGTACTTGTCCCGCTCGGCCGGCTGGCGCCCGCGCAACAGCACGTTCTTCCATTCCTGCACCTGGATCTTGAACTGCAGGTTGGCTTCGTCGAGGGTTTGCGAAGCCCGCAGCGGCCCATCAACCAGCTCGGCGTATCCCCGGACGCTGGAGGACAGGAACTGGAAACACACCAAGGCTATCAGCAGCATCGCCGCCAGGCTGGCACCCAGCAAGGTGAGAATTTGCACTCTGAGGGAAGTACGCAACATCGCAGATCTCTGGTACAGGAAAGTAGGGAAACGTTTTCGTAGGCCAAAAAAAAGCTGCCATCGATCGATAGCAGCCAGGTCGAGCACTTACGCAACAGTTGGGGCAATACTCTCAGGCATTTGCTACAAAAATGTTACAGATTGACGATGACTCAGCCGCTGGCGAACTGCAGCGCAGCCAGGCGGGCATACAACGGACTCTCCTCGATGAGTTGACGATGACTCCCCACTGCCACCACCCGCCCCTTGTCGATGACGGCGATGCGGTCGGCATGCTGCACCGTGGCCAGGCGGTGGGCGATGACCAGCGTGGTGCGGCCAGCCATCAAGCTGGGCAGCGCCTGCTGGATCAGGTACTCGCTCTGCGCATCGAGGGCACTGGTGGCTTCGTCGAGCAGCAGGATGGGCGCATCCACCAGCAGCGCACGGGCAATCGCCAGGCGTTGCCGCTGGCCACCCGACAAGCCGACACCGCCCTCGCCCAAGAGCGTCTGGTAGCCCTGCGGCAACTGGCGGATGAATTCGTCGGCATGGGCGCCTTGCGCCGCAGCCTCGACTTCGGCCATGGATGCCTCGGGCCGGCCATAGCGGATATTGGTTTCGACAGTGCCACGAAACAGGGCGGGGTTCTGCGCCACCAAGGCGAACTGACGGCGCAGCTCGCTGGGCTCCATCGCCGTGATTGGCACGCCATCGAGGAGAATGCGCCCTTGCTGCGGGTCATAGAAGCGCAGCAACAGGTCGAACAACGTCGACTTGCCGGCCCCCGAAGGCCCGACCAGCGCCAGCGTCTGACCGGGTTCGATGACCAGGCTCAGGTTGTCGATGGCTGCCACCGAGGGCCGCGAGGGGTAGGCAAACGTCACCTGTTGCAACTCGATGCGCCCGCCACCGCGCTGGCGCGCCAAGGCGACCGCCACCTCGGGTGCCAGGATCGCGCTGCGCGCCGCCAGCAACTCGGCAATGCGCTCGGCAGCGCCGGCGGCGCGCTGCAACTCCCCGATCACTTCGCTAAGGGTGCCGCAGGCACTGCCGACGATCAGGCTGTAGAACACGAACGCCGCCAGGTCGCCCGCAGAAATGCGCCCGGCGATCACGTCCATGCCACCGACCCACAGCATCACCCCCACCGCGCCCAGCACCAGCACGATGACCAGGGTAATCAGCCACGCGCGCTGGGCGATCCGCCGCCTGGCCACGGCGAAGGCCGCCTCGACCGTGTCGGCGAACAGCGCACGGTCGCGCGCCTGGTGGTTGTAGGCCTGTACGGTCTTGATCTGCCCCAGGGTTTCGGCCACGTAGCTGCCCACGTCGGCCACCCGGTCCTGGCTCTGCCGCGACAGGCGCCGCACGCTTCGGCCGAACAGCAGGATCGGCGCCAGCACCAGCGGCAGGGCCAGCACCACGATGCTGGTGAGCTTGACGTTGGTGATGAACAACAGCACCACGCCGCCGATCACCATCAACACGTTGCGCAGGAACATCGACAGCGACGAGCCGATCACCGACTGCAGCAAGGTGGTGTCGGTGGTCAGCCGCGACTGGATCTCGGAGCTGCGGTTGTCTTCGAAGAAGCCGGGGTGCAGCCCGACCAGATGATCGAACACGGCCCGGCGAATATCGGCTACGCAGCGTTCGCCGATCCATGAAACCAGGTAGAAACGGCTGAAGGTGCCAATCGCCAGCGCCAGCACCAGCACCAGGAACAGGCCGATGGTCTGGTTCAGCTGGTGCGCCGAGCGGGTCATGAAGCCCTGGTCGACCAGCAGGCGGATACCCTGCCCCATGGACAGGGTGATGCCTGCAGTCACGACGAGTGCCAGCAATGCCAGCAGAGCCTGGCATTGGTAAGGACGAATGAATTGCCAGCCCAGGCGCAAGGCGCGGCGTTGGCGGGTGGAAACCGGTTCGGGCATGGCAGCGACCAGAGCAGCGGGGGAAAAAGCAGACTACCACTCAACCACCGCGCCTGCGGCTATAGCCCAACGTTCTAACGGGCCTCTGGAGGTTTTTTGCGCTTTCTGTTGGACTGTGGGATGTCCGCGACACCCAAGAGCCCTTGTCACAGGCCGGTCACGGCACAGGTTTACTTTGATATTGGACCTGATGAGGAGACAGCGAATGAGTTTGCAGCATGGCAGCGATACCCCGAAAAGCCAGAGCACCCCGCAACCCAAGGCCTGCGGTTCGATCATCGACGCCCAGGGCCGTGAGGTTCCGATTACCGAGCAGATGATTCAACACGCATGCAAGAAGCTGGAGGAGAGCCGCGACGAGAAAAGTCGCAAGGGCTGAGCCGCGAATTCTTTGCGACCCGGCGCTTGCGCCGGGTTTTTTATTGCCCGTTCAGGGTGGCCTGTACCGGCCTCATCG
>NZ_AKJC01000041.1 GCF_000282535.1 Pseudomonas sp. GM84
CCGGCTCCCACAAGGACCGCACCGAATCATGTGGGAGCCGGTTTGCCGGCGATAGGGCCAGTAAAAACCCTGAAGCTACTTGTGCAACCAGCTGAGGAAGCCGCCTTTCTTGATCGCGGTCGGCTTCTGCAGCAGCAGTGACTCCCGGCTCTGGCGCCTGAACCGCTGCAACTTGTTCAGCGCCGCCTGCACCTCGCCACGTTGCACCAGGCAACTGCGCACCTGTTCCTTTTCGATGCGGTACAGCACGCAACCGGTCAGCGTACGGAACTCGGCGAACGAATCATCCTCGTCGAGGATGCCCTCGATCCCCAGCACCTCGCCCGGCCCCATGCGGCCCGCTTCCAGCAGCTTGTCGCCATCACGCACCGAGGCCGACACCACGCCACTGCCGATCACCAGCAAGTGGTCGGACTGCTCGCCAACGCCCAGGATCACCTGGTCGGCCAGGTACTCCACGGCCGTCATGCGCTGGCTCAACGCGTCTCGCTCCTGCTCGGTCAGCGAACGGAACACCCGCACTTCATCCAGCACTTCGCGCTGACGGCTGCGTGGCGGCAGGGCCAGATCGACGTTCCACATCACGCCGCTGGCCTCGAGGTGTCGATGGGCCAGGTCGAACAGCTGGTTGCGCGTTTCACCCTTGGCGCCCATGTCGGCGACGAAGCCGCTGGCTTCGTACTCCACCGACTCCAGTGTCGAGGCCTTGACCGTGACCTTGGGCTTGGGGGTGGCAAGTATCGCGCTGGTGCCCTGCAAGGCTTTTTCCAGTGCATCGAATACCCGCTTGGGGCGGACCTTGGCCGGCACCACCACGCTGATCGAAACCCCGTGCACGTCGGCCGGGCGGCTGTGGTTGAGCAACCGGGCCTTGGCCGCCACCGAGTTGGGGATCACCGCCAGGCTGCCACTGCCCGTGAGCAGACGCGTGGCGCGCCAGTCGATGTCCAGCACTTTGCCTTCGGTGCCGTCGATGGAGATCGAGTCACCGATCTGGTACGGCCGCGTGGTGTTCAGCACGATGCCGCTGAACACGTCGGCGAGGGTGCTTTGCAGTGCCAGGCCGATGACGATGGCCATTACCCCGGACGTGGCCAGCAGGCCCTTGACCGGCAGTTGCATCACGTAGCCCGCGGCAGCTACCACCGCGGCCAGGAAGATCAACGCCCCCAGCACATCCTGTAACAGCCTCCCGCCATGACTGCCACGTGCGCCCAGCAGCAGGCCGAAGACCACCGTCACCGTGCGTGCGCCAAACAGCCACCAGCCGATCGCCAGCACGGTGGCCATCAGGTTGCGTGACACATCGTCGGGCCATGGCGGTGGTTGCAATGGGCTCATGCCGGCGGCAATCAATACCCAACTGAACAGCAGGAAGCACGCAACCCGCGCGCCGATACGCCAAGCCCGGCGCTGGACCGGGATGAGTTGCCAGAGGATCAGGTCGAGCAGGATCAGGCAGGTGCCGATCAGCAAGGGGGAGTGCTGGAGGAGTGCGAACATGCGCGTCTCGTCACGGTGGGCTGTAGCTAGTAAAGAGCAGGTTCGCTGCAATTACTACTGGCTTGGCGTGCGACACGAAGAGGGTCAGGCGGGGGGAAGCGGCTCGCTGTGCAAACAGGAGCCGCAAGGGCATCAGAACATGAAGTAGACGCTGGCGCTGGTCTGGTCCAGATCGATGTCACCCACTTTGAGGACTTCCTGCTCCAGGCGCACGCCCAGGTTGCGCAGAATGTCCACCTCGACACCCAGCCCGTAGGTCATGTCCAGGTCGCTGCTGTCGCCAGCGATATCGTGGTCGGCATCCCAGGCATGCACACCCATGCTGCCAAACACGCGCACACGTTTACCGATCGGCATGCCCAGGTGAGCGGCGGCCTGTACCGAGTGGCCATCGAAGTTACCTTCGTCGCCGCCGAAGTGGCCCAGGTCGACCCAAGCGCCTTCGAAGGACAGGTAAGGGTTCAGGCGGTAGCCGACAAACGCTTTATAGGCATTGTCGTCATCGCTGATCTGGTGCTCATCGATTTCGACCTTGGTCACACCACCGCCCACGTAGAAACCACGGTCATCGGCGAAGGCGTTGAAAGTGCTGAACATGCACAGGGCAGCAAGAAGCGGTTTTGCGAATTTCATCAGTCATCCATTGGCTTTGAGTAATGAGGAGATGGCCAGGTCAGGCCGGTTTCTTAGGCTGGAACTCCCGGTCCAGGCGTTCCCGAATCTGCTGCGCAGCGCTATCCAGGGCGGGATAGATATCGTCGACGACCGGCGCCGCGGATTGTTCGATGTTCCTGCCGTCTGCGCGGTCCAGGGCACGGCCAAGCATCTCGCCTGTCAGGCTGTCGCTGACTTCACTCTGGAAGAACAGATACAGGGTTTCATCGCGAACCCCGGTCGCATGCAGGGAGAGGCCGATCAACATGCCGATGGGAATGTATTCGGTGACATTGGGATCACGCGGTGCGCGTTTGATATTGGCAATCGAAACGTTGAGCGTGAGGGCCTTGGCCGTGGGCTTGTCTACTACGCGATAACCGGCGCCGGTGAGTTGCTGTTCCAGCTGACGACGGAAGTGCGAGCGCAACTGGGTGGCATCGCCTTCGAACTTGGCCAGTCGTGGATCGTCACTGTCGAGCGAAAAGGTTTTCGGCAGATTGATGAACACGACCTTTTCATGCTTTGCAGAAAACGGTGCAGCGGACGATTTCCAGGCGACTGCCTTGTCATCGTGTTCGATGACCTGCAGTGAAGTGCTGGCTTGTTCCGTTGTCGTCAGCTCGGAGTCGATGCTGGGTGCCATCGAGCAGCCGACCAACGTTAGCGAGAGTAAAAAAGCAGCGAGCAGTTTGAACGGCATGATGATTCCTGTAGACGTCACGTTGAGGTGACTGGCGTCTCCTCAACTTGCGCTGTTGGTGAAGAAAACAGGAATCAAAAATTGTCATTTGTGCTCAGCGGCTGCCGCAGATCATCGGTGGTTCATGCAGCGCAGGCGATCCACCTCAAGGATGTAGTAGCACAGCGCGTCACCGCGGGTGGGTACCACCACCAGGTTCAAGATGGAGCCCAGGCGGAAATACTGGCGGGAAAAAAGCAGATCCGAATGGCGACTGACGTCGAACAGCTGCTCCTCGCTGCTGGCTTGAATATCTTCGACCTTTATCTTTATTCGCCAGCGTGAGGCTTCAACCAGAGACGCGCCCACGGCGATATGCCGTTCCTTGTCACCCAGGCGCTCAAGCATGCTGAGGACTGCACTGGGTTCACTGATCGTCAGCCTTTCCTTGAAGTCCAGGATGTCGCTACCCATGAAGTGATGGCCTTGGGATCGATAGGGCTGACTGTTTTCGTAGGGCACGGATCGGGTCATGAACAACGCAGCCAGGCAGGCCGCAACGATTGCCGTGATAATCAGTGCATGTCGCCATGCCGCGTGATGATTGCTCATCATTCACCCCCCAAACACTTGCCAAACATGCTGATGAGCCGCTCCTCGCTAAAGGCAAACTCCAAGTTGTAGGCCTTCCCGGATTTCTGAATACAGGAAAGATTGGTGCGCGAGCCGGTACGGCTTACAAATACCTCGCCTTGCAACTGATGTGACCAAATACCCGAACTCAAAACATCGGCCTTGAGTGCGTCTACTTCTTGTTTGCTTTTACCAACAGCGGTGATTGATAATTCACCTTGTTTGATCGCGGCGACTTCTACGTCATGAGGCAGTTCATGCGCGGCATACAGTTGCCATACGGTAAAGCATGCAAACGCCGCTGCTGCCAGATAGGCCATTCGAACCCATTTGCCCAGGCGTTGCTTGTCCGCCGGCTGGCCGAGCTCTACGGGTGTGTTCGAGGGGGTTTCAGCGCTCGAAGGCTCGGCTGATGGCCCTGTCTCGTCTGCGGGCGACGCCAGTTGATCGCTGTTGAAGCGATAGCCGCGTCGCGGCACAGTGATCAGCAGGTCGTGATCCTTGTTATCGCCAAGGATGTTCCTGAGCATGAAGATGGACTGATTGAGGCTGCCTGCCGAGACGACCCGATCATCCCAGGCGAATGCCATGATGGCCTCGCGTGAGCAAACGGCCCCAGGTTCAAGCAGCAGCAGTTCGAGTATCCGGGCGTCCGCTCGGGCCAGGGTTATTTCTTCTGGCGGGCTATCCGCGTGGTTTATGAGTAGCGTGTAGCGGTCAGGATAGAACTCCACAAGGGCGCTATTTTTTAATCGAAAATAGTAGCTCATGAAACACTTCGCGCGTTGTGAAAATAGCGGGCCATTATAGGGAGGATAACTAATGGTGCAACTCGACGAAGCGTACTTGTATTGGCTTGGTTGAATTAATAAACTATTGGGGCTCAATTATTTCAAAGTTGAAATATATTGTCGGCGCGTGAATATTTCGCACTACGGAGCGCAAGGCTCCCCCTTCGAGTGCGAAGCGCCTTTGTCCGGGCAGCGCTCGGCGATCGTTCAGAAAATAGAACGCTTGAGTCGAATTTCGCCATCTACCGCTCCAAAGGTGGTGATTTTAATGTGTGTCCATCAACGCGAAACACCCCACACATTGAGTCACCCCCTTCAGGAGCTGCGCCCATGACCTCGTTCAAATACAACCGCCTGAACAAAGACGACGCCGCTGTGCTGCTGGTCGACCACCAGGCTGGCTTGCTGTCCCTGGTCCGTGACATCGAGCCGGACGCATTCAAGAACAACGTGCTGGCCCTGGCCGACCTGGCCAAGTTCTTCAACCTGCCGACCATCCTCACCACCAGCTTCGAGCAAGGCCCGAACGGCCCGCTGATGCCGGAGTTGAAAGCGCTGTTCCCGGATGCGCCGTACATCGCTCGCCCTGGCCAGATCAACGCCTGGGACAACGAAGACTTCGTCAAGGCAGTGAAGGCCACCGGCAAGAAGCAACTGATCATTGCCGGAGTGGTGACGGAAGTCTGTGTGGCGTTCCCGGCGCTGTCGGCGCTGGAAGAAGAGTTCGAAGTGTTCGTGGTGGCCGATGCGTCCGGCACCTTCAACGCCATGACCCGCGACGCGGCCCATGACCGCATGAGCCAGGCCGGCGCGCAGATGATGACCTGGTTCGGCGTGGCCTGTGAGCTGCACCGTGACTGGCGCAACGACGTCGAGGGGCTGGCGGCGCTGTGCTCCAATCACATCCCGGATTACCGCAACCTGATCACCAGCTACAACGCCTTCAACGCCGGTAAATAAGCCCAAACGCCCAGGGCACCGACCGTCGGTGCCTGCCAGGCGCAGCACACTTATCCACACCTGGGCCCGTCCGCCGTTGCACGGTGGATGCGGGCAAGCTCATCCCAAGGAACGCCGATGAACACTGCATTCCATGACGACCGTAACGGGGTGACCCAGGTCATCCAGCACAAGGTTCGCGCCAACTCGCAGCCACCGCGCTGGAAACAGGCCGTGCTGACCTACCTGGTGATCTGCCCGATGACCCTGATCATCCCGCACCTGTTGGCACCGCTGTTCGTGCGCTTCCCGCAAATCGGGGGAACGATCACCAGCAACCTGATCGTCAACCTGTTCGTCATCCTGCCCGTGGTGTTCTTCATCATGCCTTGGGTAACCCGCCGCTGCGCCAACTGGCTGCGCAGCTGAGCCACCGTTCATGGCAGCACGACTGCTGTGTGTTGCTAGGCTTCAACCGCCCCACCGCAAATCAATCCAACGCCATGCTTGAACCGGCATGCTCTGCAGTTGCGCCTGCGCCGCTGCACCCAGACGGAGAAGACCATGTCCCAGGACCCCAATGACAACAGCCGTCGCCAGTTCCTCGCCGCCAGCACCGTGCTCGGCGCCGCCGGCGCGCTCTGGTCCGCATTGCCCTTCGCCGGCGCCGCCGGTTTCGCCCAAGCCGCCACCCAAGGAGGATCCATGACCGCAGACCTGATTCTGTTCAACGGCAAGCTGCACACCGTCGACCGTGAAAAGCCCACGGCCACTGCCGTCGCCATCAAGGACGGCCGCTTCATTGCCGTGGGCAACGACGCCGAGGCCATGGCCCACAAGGGCGCCGCGACGCAGATCATCGACCTCCGGCAGCGTACGGTGATTCCGGGCCTGAACGACTCGCACCTGCACCTGATCCGCGGTGGTCTGAACTACAACCTGGAGCTGCGCTGGGAAGGCGTGCCGTCGGTGGCCGACGCCCTGCGCATGCTCAAGGACCAGGCGGCGCGAACGCCTAACCCGCAGTGGGTGCGCGTGGTCGGTGGCTGGAACGAGTTCCAGTTCGCTGAAAAACGCATGCCCACCCTTGAAGAAATCAACCAGGCCGCGCCCGACACCCCGGTGTTCCTGCTGCACCTGTACGACCGTGCGCTGCTCAACCGCGCCGCGCTCAAGGCCGTGGGCTACAACAAGGACACGCCCAACCCGCCGGGCGGCGAGATCCAGCGCGACAAGTTCGGCAACCCGACCGGCATGCTCATCGCCCGCCCCAACGCGATGATTCTCTATGCGACGCTGGCCAAGGGGCCGAAGCTGCCGCTGGAATACCAGGTCAACTCGACCCGCCAGTTCATGCGCGAACTCAACCGCCTGGGCCTGACCAGCGCCATCGATGCCGGCGGCGGTTACCAGAACTACCCCGACGACTATCAGGTGATCCAGGAACTGGCTGACCAAGGCCAGTTGACCGTGCGCATTGCCTACAACCTGTTCACCCAGAAGCCCAAGGAAGAATTGGCCGACTTCAAGAACTGGACGTCCAGCGTCAAGCTGCACGGCGGCAACGATTTCCTCCGCCATAACGGCGCCGGCGAAATGCTGGTGTTCTCGGCGGCCGACTTCGAGGACTTCCTCGAACCGCGGCCGGACCTGCCGCAGACCATGGAAGATGAGCTGGAGCCGGTGGTGCGTCATCTGGTCGAGCAGCGCTGGCCGTTCCGTCTGCACGCCACCTACAACGAATCGATTTCGCGCATGCTCGACGTGTTCGAGAAGGTCAACCGCGACATCCCGTTCAATGGCCTGCCATGGTTCTTCGACCATGCCGAGACCATCACCCCGCAGAACATCGAGCGCGTGCGCGCACTGGGCGGCGGTATCGCCATCCAGGACCGCATGGCGTTCCAGGGTGAGTACTTCGTCGACCGCTACGGCGCCAAGGCCGCCGAGCAGACCCCGCCGATCAAGCGCATGCTCGACATGGGTGTGCCGGTGGGGGCGGGTACCGATGCGACACGCGTATCCAGCTACAACCCGTGGACCTCGCTGTACTGGTTGGTCAGCGGCAAGACCGTTGGCGGCATGGCGCTGTACCCGGAGGGCCTGAGCCGTGACACCGCCCTGCAACTGTTCACCCAGGGCAGCGCCTGGTTCTCCAGCGAACAGGGCAAGAAAGGTCAGATCAAGGTCGGCCAGCTGGCGGACCTGGCGGCACTGTCGCTGGACTTCTTCGGCGTCGAGGAAGAGGCGATCAAGGGCATCGAGTCGGTGCTGACCCTCGTCGATGGCAAGGTCGTGTATGGCGCCGCCGAGTTCGACAAGCTCGGGCCGCCACAGGTGCCAGTGTTGCCGGAGTGGTCGCCGGTGGCCAAGGTGCCGGGGCACTGGCGTGTGGGCACGCCGTCGTTGGCGGCGATGGCGCACCAGTGTGCCGGGGCTTGTGGGGTGCATGCGCACAGCCATGAGAAGGCGCGGCATTCGACAGTGCCGGTGAATGACTTCCAGGGCTTCTGGGGGGCGTTGGGCTGTTCGTGCTTTGCGTTTTGAGGTGAGGTGAAGAAGGGGCCTTCAAGGCCCCTTCTTGTTGTCTGTTGTGGCCCTATCGCTGGCAAGCCAGCTCCCACAGAAAAACCTGACCCTGCGGTGAACCTGTGGGAGCTGGCTTGCCAGCGATAGGGCCAGTACTGGCTCACGCCATGTCGCTGACGGCGAACTCTTCGGCCAGGTGATCGATCAGCGACCGCACGGACGGCAGCAACCCCCGGCGCGACGGGAAAATCGCATGGACGATGCCACAGCGCGGGTGCCAGCCCGGCAGCAACTCCACCAGCCGGCCTTGCGCCAGATCTTCGCGCACCGCGACCCTTGGCAAATGCGCGATGCCGACACCCGCCACCACGAAGTGACGCAGCGCGAACAGGTCATCGGTGACCATGCGCGGCGTATGCGGGATCACCAGGCTGTGGCCGGTAGCCTCGCCCTGGAACAACTCCCACTGGTATTCACGCTGGGCGCCGCCCCAATGCACGCTGGGCAGGGTGCCGAGCAGCTGCGGGTCGAAGCCTGCCGGCAACTGCTCCAGGTACTGCGGATGCCCCACCAGGCACTGGGTGCTGTTGCTCAGCACCTTCATGACCATGTCAGTGTTCTCCAGCGGCGGGAAGCGCACGCGCAGCGCCAGGTCGAAGCCTTCATGCAGCAGGTCGACGCGGCGGTTGGTGCTCTCGATGAACAGCTCCACCTGCGGGTACTTGAGCATGTAGCGGGTCAGCATGGGCCCGACCCAGGCGTTGAGCAGGGTGGTCGGGCAGCTGATGCGCACCAGGCCGCGGGGTTCGCTGCGGTTGCGCTCGATGATCTCCGCCGCCCCCTCGGCTTCCACGCGCATGGCCAGGCACCGGTTGTAGTAGGCCTGGCCGATCTCGGTCAGCGAGCAGTGCCGGCTGGTGCGGTGCAGCAGACGCACGCCGAGGCGATCCTCCAGGTCGGCGATACGCCGGCTAAGCTTCGACTTCGGCATGTCCAGCGCCCGCCCGGCAGGGGCGAAGCCACCATGTTCGACTACCTGGGTGAAGTAGTACAGGGAGTTCAAATCTTCCAATGATCGTTCTCCAAATGGAACGCTAAGGGCAGTTTTCGCAGTCTACCGCAGCAAAGGTGATGATTTTAATCTTTCTCCATCAACGCGAAACAACTCACTACTGAAAGAAACCAGACCCTTAGGAGCACCGACCATGAGCAACTTCAAATACAACCGCCTGAACAAAGACGACGCCGCCGTGCTGCTGGTCGACCACCAGGCTGGCCTGCTGTCCCTGGTCCGTGACATCGAGCCGGACAAGTTCAAGAACAACGTGCTGGCCCTGGCCGACCTGGCCAAGTTCTTCAACCTGCCGACCATCCTTACCACCAGTTTCGAGCAAGGCCCGAACGGCCCGCTGATGCCGGAGTTGAAAGCGCTGTTCCCGGATGCGCCGTATATCGCTCGCCCTGGCCAGATCAACGCGTGGGACAACGAAGACTTCGTCAAGGCGGTGAAGGCCACCGGCAAGAAACAGCTGATCATCGCCGGGGTAGTGACCGAGGTGTGCGTGGCGTTCCCGGCGCTGTCGGCGCTGGAAGAAGAGTTCGAAGTGTTCGTGGTGGCCGATGCGTCCGGTACCTTCAACGCCATGACCCGCGACGCAGCGCACGACCGCATGAGCCAGGCCGGTGCGCAGATGATGACCTGGTTTGGCGTGGCCTGTGAGCTGCACCGTGACTGGCGCAACGATGTCGAGGGGCTGGCTGCGCTGTGCTCCAACCACATTCCGGATTATCGGAATCTGATTACCAGCTACAACGCGTTGACTGCTGGTAAGTAACCACTGGCGGTTTGATGCACCAAGGCCGGCTCCCGTTTGGGGGCCGGCCTTTTTTGTTGCCTGTGCCGGCCCTATCGCCGGCAAGCCGGCTCCCACAATTGAACGCAGCGCAGTCCCTGTGGGAGCTGGCTTGCCAGCGATAGGGCCATGGCAGGCAGCATCAATTCACAGGCGTAGACTCAATGCCATCCAATAGCGCTTCGACTAATCCCTCTGCCAGTTCGATGCCATTCAGGTTGCTCCAGAACAGGTTCTTGCCTGTTTCGTCCAGGTGCTCCAAGGCTTTGTAACCACACTCATAGGCGCCGCGCAGGTATTGCGCTACGTGCACCAATGCATCGTGGGCAGGGACATGACGGGTTTCCACACCCGATCGCTGAACCGACAGCGATCTGGTTAGCCTAGAGAGCAGGCTTTCCCCGGACAATCAGACGGGTGTCGACACGGTTTGTAGGGTATTTCTTCAGAGGAAGTGCTTCTGTAGGAAATATCCCTCGGTGTCGTGGGATGCAGATGAGGCCGCTGTGCGCATGTCGGTGGTTATCCGGTGTCATTGAGATCGAGCGCCGCCCG
>NZ_AKJC01000042.1 GCF_000282535.1 Pseudomonas sp. GM84
TGGCTGGCGCGATGGCAGCCGCAGCAACGACCCCAACCAGCTGATGGTCGGCGTGGCCAAGGCCATGACCGATGCCGAGGTCAAGGCGATTGCCGAATACTTCGCCACGCCCACCCCTGCGGAGGTCAAGCCATGAGAGCGCTGATGCCAACCCTGTTGCTTGCCGCCATCGGCAATGCATTTGCCTCGCCCATCGCCATGGAAGACCAGTCCCAACTGAAGGTCCCTGGTGCCCAGGCAACCCCGCAATTCGTGCCGCCCGCCGAAAGCGAGCTCCCGGACAACGCCTTCGGCAAGATGGTGCGTGAAGGCCATGCGCTGTTTGTCGATACCCGTCGGTTGATGCCCGAGGCCGTCGGCAACGGCCTCAATTGCAGCAACTGCCACCTCGATCAGGGGCGTCAGGCGCATTCCGCGCCGATGTGGGGCGCGTACCCGATGTATCCGGCGTATCGCAAGAAAAATGACAAGGTCAACACCTATGCCGAGCGCATCCAGGGGTGCTTCCAGTTCAGCATGAACGGCAAGCCGCCGGCGGCGGACAGCCCGCAGATGACCGCGTTGTCGGTCTATGCCTACTGGCTGTCGAGCAAAGCCCCCACCGGTGTGGAGATTGCCGGCCGCGGTTATCCCGATGTGCCTCAACCCAAGGGCGGTTACGACTTCAAGCGGGGCCAGCAGGTCTACAAGGAGCAATGCGCCATTTGCCACGGCGACAACGGGGAAGGGCAGAAAGTGGCCGATGACTATGTGATGCCACCGCTGTGGGGGAAGGACTCCTATAACTGGGGCGCGGGTATGCACCGCATCAACACGGCGGCGTCGTTCATCAAGTACAACATGCCGCTGGGCAAGCCGGGGAGCTTGAGCGACCAGCAGGCCTGGGACGTGGCCGCCTGGATCAATCGCCATGAGCGGCCCCAGGACCCTCGCCTGGTGGAAGGCTCGATCGAGAAGACCCGGGTGAAGTTTCACGCCAACGACGGCGTCAACCTGTATGGCCAGCAAGTCGAGGGTGTGTTGATCGGGCGCGGAACCGGTAGTTGAGGGGTTGGCGTGCCCTCACGGTGAGCAGCGCGGCCCCTGCCAAGGGATGGGGCTGCGCCTGCTGGCAACCTCTGCCGGTCGTGAATTTTACCTTCCGCCGGAACTATCTACACTGGGTTGTCTCTATGTTGGCACCGGTCGGCCACAGGCGGGGGCATTGTAAGGTGACTGCCGCCTGATTAGACTGCGCCGAACTCCACAGGCCCAGCCTTTGTTTAAGGACGTATATGATCAAAAAATGCTTGTTCCCGGCAGCCGGTTACGGCACCCGCTTCCTGCCTGCTACCAAAGCCATGCCCAAGGAAATGCTGCCAGTGGTCAACAAGCCACTGATCCAGTATGGCGTGGAAGAGGCGCTGGACGCCGGCCTGAACGAGATTTCCATCGTCACCGGCCGCGGCAAGCGTGCGCTGGAAGACCACTTCGACATCAGCTATGAGCTGGAAAACCAGATCAAGGGCACCGACAAGGAAAAGTACCTGGTCGGCATCCGTCGCCTGCTGAACGAGTGCTCGTTCTCCTACACCCGCCAGACCGAAATGAAAGGCTTGGGCCACGCCATTCTGACGGGCCAGCCGCTGATCGGTGACGAACCGTTCGCCGTGGTGCTGGCGGATGACCTGTGCGTCAACCCGGAAGGCGACGGCGTGCTGACCCAGATGGTCAAGCTGTACAACCAGTTCCGCTGCTCGATCATCGCCATCCAGGAAGTCGATCCGCAGGAAACCAACAAGTACGGCGTCATTGCCGGCGACATGATCCGCGACGACATCTTCCGTGTGACCAACATGGTCGAGAAGCCGGCCCCGGAAGACGCGCCGTCGAACCTGGCGATCATCGGCCGTTACATCCTGACCCCGGATATCTTCGATATCATCAGGAACACCCCGCCGGGCAAAGGTGGCGAGATCCAGATCACCGACGCACTGATGCAGCAAGCACAGAACGGCTGTGTGATTGCCTACAAGTTCAAGGGCAAGCGCTTCGACTGCGGTGGTGCGGAAGGCTACATCGACGCCACCAACTTCTGCTTCGAGAACTACTACAAGACCGGCAAGGCGTACTGATTCGCCACAGCCGGTTGAAAAAGCCACCCTTCGGGGTGGCTTTTTTGTTTGCAGACGGCAACGGCGGTATGCTGAGCGCCAGCCAAGGAGACTGAATACATGGCCTACGATTTTGATCTGTTCGTGATTGGCGCCGGTTCCGGCGGTGTGCGTGCGGCGCGTTTCGCCGCGGGCTTTGGTGCGAAAGTGGCGGTGGCCGAGAGCCGCTACCTGGGTGGCACTTGCGTCAACGTCGGCTGCGTGCCGAAGAAACTGCTGGTGTATGGCGCCCATGTTGCCGATGAGCTGGAGCAGGCTGCCGGCTTCGGCTGGACCCTCGAAGAAGGGCATTTCGACTGGGGCACGCTGATCGCCAACAAGAACCGCGAGATCGAACGCCTCAATGGCATCTATCGCAACTTGCTGGTCAACAGCGGCGTGACCTTGCTGCAAGGCCATGCGCGTATCACCGGGGCCAACGAAGTGGAGGTGGACGGCCAACGCTACAGCGCCGAGCACATCCTCATCGCCACCGGGGGCTGGCCGCAGGTGCCGGACATTCCGGGCAAGGAGCTGGCCATCACCTCCAACGAGGCCTTCTACCTGAAGGATCTGCCACGCCGGGTGCTGGTGGTGGGCGGTGGCTACATCGCCGTCGAGTTCGCCGGCATCTTCCAGGGGCTGGGCGCTGCGACCACCTTGCTGTACCGCGGCGACCTGTTCCTGCGCGGCTTTGACGGCTCGGTCCGCACCCACCTGAAGGAAGAGCTGGAGAAGCGCGGCCTGGACCTGCAGTTCAATGCCGACATCCAGCGCATCGACAAGCTCGACGACGGCAGCCTCAAGGCTACCCTCAAGGATGGCCGCGAGCTGTTGGCCGACTGCGTGTTCTATGCCACCGGCCGACGACCGATGCTCGACGACCTGGGCCTGGAAAACACCGGTGTGGAGCTGGACGAGCGCGGCTTCATCCGGGTCGACGACCAGTACCAGACCACCGCGCCGTCGATCCTCGCCATTGGCGATGTGATCGGCCGTGTGCAGCTCACCCCGGTCGCCCTGGCCGAAGGCATGGCCGTGGCGCGCCGGTTGTTCAAGCCCGAGCAGTACCGCCCGGTGGACTACCAGAACATCCCCACGGCGGTGTTCAGCCAGCCGCCGATCGGCACCGTGGGCCTGACCGAGGAGCAGGCGTTGCAGGCCGGGCACAAGGTGCAGATCTTCGAAAGCCGCTTCCGCGCGATGAAGCTGACCCTCACCGACATTCAGGAGAAGACCCTGATGAAGCTGGTGGTGGATGCCGAGACCGACAAGGTGCTGGGCTGCCACATGGTCGGGCCGGATGCGGGTGAGATCGTCCAGGGCCTGGGCGTGGCCCTCAAGGCCGGTGCGACCAAGCAGCAGTTCGACGAAACCATTGGCGTGCACCCGACGGCGGCGGAAGAGTTCGTCACCATGCGCACCGTTACGCGCTAAACCTCACTGGCCTCATCGCCGGCAAGCCGGCTCCCACAGGGATGTGCGAATACCTGTGGGAGCCGGCTTGCCGGCGATGAGGCCCTGAAATCCCCTCGCAATCCTTTGCTCAGCGCAATCCCTTCTATTAATAAACCTCGGCTATAGCCAAAACCAATCGCGAGCATGAGGTTTACCAATGAGCCTTTAGGGCGACCAGCGGTTAGGATTCTCTCCATCAAATGTTTCCAACCCCATGAAGGAGCGTCTCTCATGCCTATCATCAACAGCCAAGTCAAACCGTTCAACGCCACCGCCTTCCACAACGGCGAATTCGTTCAGGTAAGCGAAGCCGACCTGAAGGGCAAGTGGTCCGTCGTGTTCTTCTACCCGGCCGACTTCACCTTCGTCTGCCCGACCGAGTTGGGTGACCTTGCTGACAACTACGCCGAATTCCAGAAGCTGGGCGTGGAAATCTACGGTGTGTCGACCGACACCCACTTCACCCACAAAGCCTGGCACGACACCTCGGACACCATCGGCAAGATCAAGTACCCGCTGATCGGTGACCCGACCCACGTCATCTCGCGCAACTTCGACGTGCTGATCGAAGAAGCCGGTCTGGCCGATCGCGGTACCTTCGTGATCAACCCGGAAGGCCAGATCAAGATCGTCGAAATCAACGACGGTGGTGTAGGCCGCGACGCCAGCGAGCTGCTGCGCAAGGTCAAGGCTGCCCAGTACGTGGCTGCCCACCCAGGCGAAGTCTGCCCGGCCAAGTGGAAAGAAGGCGAAGCCACCCTGGCTCCATCGCTGGACCTGGTCGGCAAGATCTAAGACCGTGCGCCAGTCGTGGGCGGTGAGCAGCCGCCAAAGCTGAAGTACTTACCGCCCCGTCAAACGCCCGGGCGACTCTGCCTGGGCGTTTTTGTATCTGAAGTTTGAAAAAAAGGAATCGCCCGTATGTTGGACGCCACGCTTAAATCGCAACTGAAAACCTACCTGGAGCGGGTCACCCAGCCGATCGAGATCGTTGCTTCCCTCGACGACGGCGCGAAGTCCCGCGAATTGCACGACCTGCTGGTGGAAATCGCCGGCCTGTCGAACCTCATTACCCTGCGCGCGGATGGTGATGACGCCCGTCGTCCATCGTTCTCGCTCAATCGCCCTGGGGCTGCCCTTGATGGCAACGGCATCAGCCTGCGCTTTGCCGGTATCCCCATGGGCCATGAATTCACCTCCCTGGTGCTGGCGCTGCTGCAAGTCGGCGGCCACCCGTCCAAGGCCAGCAGCGAGGTCATCGAGCAGATCCAGGCACTGGAAGGCGAATTCACCTTCGAAACCTACTTCTCGCTGTCGTGCCAGAACTGCCCGGACGTGGTCCAGGCGCTGAACCTGATGGCGGTGCTCAACCCCAACGTGCGCCACGTGGCCATCGACGGTGCGCTGTTCCAGGACGAAGTCGAATCGCGCAAGATCATGGCGGTGCCGAGCATCTACCTGAATGGCGAAGTGTTCGGTCAGGGCCGCATGGGCCTGGAAGAGATCCTCGGCAAGATCGACACCAACGCCGGCGCCCGCCAGGCCGAGAAGATCAACGCCAAGGACGCCTTCGACGTGCTGGTGGTCGGCGGTGGTCCCGCTGGCGCCTCGGCAGCGATCTACGCTGCGCGTAAAGGCATCCGTACCGGTGTCGCTGCCGAACGCTTCGGCGGGCAGGTGCTCGATACCCTGGCCATCGAGAACTTCATCTCGGTGCAGGAAACCGAGGGGCCGAAACTGGCCACGGCGCTGGAAGAGCACGTCAAGCAGTACGACGTCGACATCATGAACCTGCAGCGCGGCGAAGCGCTGATTCCGGCCACCGATGGCGGCCTGCATGAAGTACGCCTGGCCGGCGGTGCCTCGCTCAAGGCCAAGACCGTGATCCTGGCCACCGGTGCCCGCTGGCGGGAAATGAACGTGCCGGGCGAGCAGGAGTACCGTGCCCGGGGCGTGGCCTACTGCCCGCACTGCGACGGCCCGCTGTTCAAGGGCAAGCGCGTGGCGGTGATCGGCGGCGGCAACTCCGGCGTGGAAGCGGCCATCGACCTGGCCGGTATCGTTGCCCAGGTGACGCTGATCGAGTTCGACAGCCAGCTGCGCGCCGATGCGGTGTTGCAACGCAAGCTGCACAGCCTGCCCAACGTCAAGGTCATCACCAGCGCGCTGACCACCGAAGTGGTTGGCAATGGCGAGAAGGTGACGGGGTTGCGCTACAAGGATCGCACCACTGATGAGGTGCATGACCTGGCGCTGGAAGGCATCTTCGTGCAGATCGGCCTGCTGCCGAACACGGATTGGCTCAAGGGCACGGTCGAGCTGTCGCCACGCGGCGAGATCATTGTCGATGCCAGGGGCGCGACCAATATCCCCGGCGTGTTTGCCGCGGGTGACGTGACCACGGTGCCGTACAAGCAGATCGTCATTGCCGTGGGCGAGGGTGCCAAGGCATCGCTTGCAGCGTTCGATCATTTGATTCGGACTTCGGCGCCGGCGTAAGCCTGTTCCGGCCCAATCGCCGGCAAGC
>NZ_AKJC01000043.1 GCF_000282535.1 Pseudomonas sp. GM84
AGCCGCCCGTGGCCTCTAGCAGGATGCGCCCTCAAGTCGGCTCCCACAGGGCTGCCACAGGGCTGCCACAGAGATCGTGCAGGCTTCACTGCTCAGCCTTCGAAGTTGATCACCATGCGGCCCTTGATCTTCCCTTCCAGCATCTCTTCGAAAATGTCGTTGATGTCTTCGACCGGACGCAGCGTCACCTTCGGCACCACCTTGCCTTGCGCGGCGAACTCGAAGGCTTCGATCAGGTCTTGCCGAGTACCGACCAATGACCCCACCACTTCGATGCCATCGAGCACCAGGCGCGGGATGTCCAGGCTCATGGCTTCAGACGGCAAGCCTACGGCAACCAGCCGCCCACCTGCTCGCAGCGCATCGACCGCCGAGTTGAAGGCGCTTTTCGATACTGCCGTCACCACGGCGGCGTGTGCGCCACCGGTCTTTTCCTGAACGACCTTCGCCACATCCTCGCTGCGAGGATTGAGCACCAGGTCGGCGCCCATCTCACGGGCAAACGCCAGCTGTTCATCATTGACATCAATCGCAATGACCCGGGCATTGAAGACGTTTTTCGCGTATTGCAGGGCGAGGTTGCCGAGGCCGCCAAGGCCATAGATGGCGATCCATTGCCCCGGGCGGATATTGGACGATTTCACGGCCTTGTAAGTGGTCACCCCGGCGCAGGTGATGCTGCTGGCCGCTGCCGAATCGAGGCCGTCCGGCACTTTTACCGCATAATCCGCCACCACGATGCAGGCCTCGGCCATGCCGCCGTCCACGGTATAACCGGAGTTCTTCACTTCGCGGCACAGCGTCTCATTGCCGCTGTTGCAGTATTCGCAGTGCCCGCAGCCCTGGTAGAACCAGGCCACACTGGCCCGGTCGCCCGGCTTGAGCGAAGTCACACCTGGTCCGACCTCGACCACCACGCCAATGCCTTCATGGCCCAGGACCACGCCGGTCTTGTCACCGAAATCGCCGTTTTTCACATGCAAGTCCGTGTGGCATACGCCGCAGCACTGCATTTTCAGTAACGCTTCACCGTGCGCCAGCGGCCGCAGTGTCTTTTCCACCACCTCGACGCGACGCCCTTTGGCAACAACTGCAGCTTTCATGAATGCCTCCTTGTTTACCTGAGTGAGCTTGAGTTGAAGGGTTCAGCATAGAGGCGATTTGGGCGAAGGGATTGCTTCAGGTCAAAAAGCGGCCGCTCAGTCCAGGCTCAACCACGGCTTGAGTTCGGCCAGATTGGCCAGCACCAGTTGCTGGGCCTCGGGCCTGGCGTCATGAACACTGGGACTTACGTGGAAGCGGCGGACGACATACTTGGCCAACGCCAATGAACTCGGCACCACGAGACGCCCCTCGAGCATGCCGTAGTCGACTTCGATAATGGCCCGTTGCGCGGGCGTCAGGCGCTCGTCCGGTTTGAAGATCACATCGATCTGCGAATTCCATTCCGTATCGTGTTCCATGCCATTCTCGGTGACTTCATCGCGCAGCAGCGGTACACCGCGGAAACGACTGAGTACGAAATCGCGGTACTTGCGGTTCTTCTCGCAGTACGCCCGCACATGCCAACGCATCCCGGTGTAGACCAGGGTATGCGGTGCGATGGTACGCCCCTCCAGTTCCGGGCTATTGAAGGACACATAGTCGATATCCAGGCGCCGTTTCTCCCGGCAGGCCTTGAGCAACGGTCGCAGCACTTCGGGCTGCACCGACCGGTCAGGAACCTTGAGCACTTCAGTGTGCCCATAGGCCAAGGCCAGGCCTTCGATATGCGGCGCACGCGCGTTGTTCTGGTTGAGCAGATCCAGGTAGGCACTGGCGCTGTCATCGATGAACAGCGGCTTGAACGCTTCGGTAGGCACGTAGCCTTTTATCTGCTTGTCGTAGACCAGGTTCTCCGACGCGTAGTCGGTGATGTAGGTATTGATGTCCTTGGAAGCCTGCTGCCGGCTGATACCGAAGCTCTGCATCAAGTGGTTGGTCGTCAGTCGCCCCTCCCACCAGACCACCGTTTCGATCAGCTGGTAGCGCAAGGCCAGGTCCCAGCGGGTTTGCTGCATGTGTTGGGCGCGTTTCATCCAGGATCCTGTAAGGAGCAGCCATATCTGCTCAGTCAAATGACGTGTCGTCAAATCCTACGTGTCTGCCAAGGCGCAAAGCAAGTTGCAGCTCACCTGTAAAATAAATAGACACATCCATGCACCACGCGCCAGGCAGAGGGGCAAAGGCCCTCCAGCATGCCCAAGCCACGGTATTCGGCCACTACGCCGCGCCCTGCGATATCAAAACGCCTTCTCCCTCTGGCAAACGGCTCGCCACGAACCCTGCTCAACCTGTACCAATCATTTACCTGTACAAGTCACCACTATAGACATGTCGCCTCACTAGACATATCTTTCTGGTTGCCGGCAATAAGCCACTACTCAGGAAGCCTCACCATGGAAGCACTCGAAATCACTTTGCTGGGCGTCACCGGCACCTGCCTGCTGGTGCAAGGCCTGCAACACGCCCGGATGGGAGATATCTGGAATTTGCTGAAAAGTGATCGTGAGCTGGAGCGCACCGCGCGGATCCACCAACAGGAAAACAGCGAGCTGCGCTCCGAGCTTCGCGCCCAACGGGAGCATGTGAGCCAACTGCAACGTCAGGTCCAGCTGCTGCTGGGGCTGGTCCCGGAAGCCTGAGCACGATCATGGCCAGTAGCCATTGTTTTGACCGCCCAGTAGACTGGCGTAGCTGCCCTACTACTGCCACGGAGTCATTTTGCATGGACCGCAACACGCTCGTTCAACAGGTTCAGCTGAGCATTCTCGAACGCTATGACGTATTGCTCGATTGCAGCAAAATCGATGACAGCACCCTGAGCAAGCTCAGCAAAAGACTGCCAAAGGCAAATGGGCAGCACACCACCTTCGCAAGCTGGTGCGATCACGTACTGGGGGACATTCGCCCTCGCCCTGCTGTGGCACGGTTCGCACCCCCGGTACCGGGGCAGACCCAGATTGCAAAGCTGCGCCTGGGCTTGCGCGAAAGGCTCTCGCGCCGTGAAAAAGACCTCACGACGCAAGTCAGGCAACTGCAGAAACAGGTCGATGCCTTGCATGAGGAACGCTCAGCCGCGCGCATCACCGCCACGCCAACAGTCGACTTTGAACGGGAACGCTGGGTTCAAGACTGGCAGTATTTCTATGCCATGCCGCGCGGCAGACTGCTGCGCCTACTGGATGAAGTGCAAGACATCGAGGGGCCCCACAGGGAGTATCAAGGGGAGCCTAACAGCACCTATCGCCGCGATATCGCGGCAATGGTGCAAGACCTGTTGGCCCAGCTCGTACAAATGGGATTTGGCGTCGACGTGACATTGGTAACGCATGAAAAACTCGGAACCCCATCACAGACGATTCCTTATTTCCAGACTAGCGACTTGCAGGATTACTCAACCACGCGACTGAGTTTCAACGTTGAGAAAATGCCGACGGATATCTTGCACAACCCGCCGTCACCCATCAGTGGCAAGTCGACCTGCCATGTTGCGCTTTACTGCCGCTACCCCGAAGTTGCAACGGACGAGGACATCGAACACCTGGGCGCATTCCTGCACAGGCTGTTCGCGGCGCTCGCCAAGTCGGCCAACTACGTTCCACGGGGTGGGCTGCGGGAAAACCTGATGCTTGGCCTGATGCTTTCCTTCAGCGCCCCGGGTATCGACCCGCGCGGGTCGAGCTATGGCTCCGGACTCTGCGCCGAAGCAACATGGGAAGGATCGCAACGGCAGGGTGAGCGGCCAAGCGTCGAGGTCAGCCCGGGTGAAGTCTTCCGGTTGTTCACTAAAGCGTTGACGCATTCGTCGTGACGCTGTGTTTATCTAAACTGGAACTCAGCAAGAGAAGCCTCTCATGCCCTACCCCATCGAACAGAAACTCGTCGTCGGCGTCGCCTCCAGCGCCCTGTTCGACCTGACCGACTCCGACGCCATCTACCAGTCCGAAGGCGTCGATGCCTATCGACTGCACCAGCAAGAGCACCTCGACGTCCCCTTCCCCAAGGGCGTCGCTTTTCCGTTCATCCGCCGCTTTCTGAGCATCAACAAGGCCTTCCCCGAGCAATTGCCGGTGGAAGTGGTACTGCTCTCGCGCAATTCCCCGGAAACCGGGCTGCGGGTGTTTCGCTCGATCGACCACTACGGCCTGGACATTACCCGTGCGGCGTTCATGTCCGGCCGTTCGCCCTACGAATACATTCCCGCCTTCAATGCATCACTGTTTCTAAGTGCCCATGAAGGCGACGTGCAACGCGCCATCGATGCCAATTACCCGGCCGGCCTGGTACTGCCGACACGTATCTACGATGACGAGATCGATACGGAGTTGCGCGTGGCCTTCGACTTCGATGGCGTGATTGCCGATGACGAAGCGGAAAGCGTGTACAAGCAGCGCCTCGACCTGACCGAATTCCAGGCCCATGAACAGGCACGCAAGACCATTCCACACCAGCCAGGGCCACTGGCGGACCTTTACCGCAAGCTCTCGCTGATCCGCCAGCTCGAAGACCGCAAGCTGGCGCAGGACCCGACTTACAAACGCATTCTGCGCATCGCCATCGTCACGGCGCGCAATGCACCCTCCCATGAGCGGGTGGTAACGACGCTCAAGAATTGGGGCGTTTCGCCGGATGAATCGTTCTTTCTGGGCGGCATGGAAAAAGACCGGGTGCTGTCGATTCTCAAGCCGCACATGTTCTTCGATGACCAGCGCAGCCACTTGATGTCCGCCGCAGGGGATTTGCCGATGGTGCACGTGCCATTTGGGGTGGCGAACAAGGCGCTTGGGAACCCGGATGTGCAAGCTGAATACGCGGAACAAGCGGCGACAGGTGATAAAGCGGGCGATGTTGCGCCAGCACACACAGTAGTCACTCAAGGCGTAAGCAGTTCTTGATCAACTAAAAGAGTTCGGTGTCGCAAGTTGAATAGACAGTTGATATCAAAAAGCCATAAATTCATGATCTGGATCCAATACAGCACCTAGGTCTCGCCGAAATGTGCCGTCGACATACTCAATCCGCCCAATAGTGCCCTACTCGCTGAAACCTCATTTCAACTTCAGGCACACCTATCAGGCCGTCAGCCTTCAAGAGAACGCCCTTCCATGACCAATGTACTGACCCAAGGCCTCGAACAACGTCAGCAAAAAATCAATGTCGCCAAGGATTTCCTCAGCCGCACCCAGAGCCTGTTCGAAGAGTTCGGTAGCGAGAAGCTGCGGACCTCGCATGCCCGTTTTGCCGAGTTGCTCGATGCACTGAATGCCGATGCCATTCGCCTGGTCGTGCTCGGCGAGTTTTCACGTGGCAAGTCGAGCCTTGTGAACGCACTGCTGGGTATCGAGCTGCTGCCGACCGCCCTGCAAGCCACCACCGCCATCAACACCTTCATCCGCATGCTGCCTGCCGATCGCAGCGAGCGCTTCATTCGTATCCACTTCCAGGATGGAAGACCGGTGCAGGAAGTGCCCTGGAGCGATGATCTGGCACTCGAGCGCTGGGGTACCGAACTGGATGAAAGCCACGCCGATGTTCGGCAGACGCTCGACTACATCGAAGCGTTCATGGACCACCCCTTGCTCGAAAAGGGCTTGGTACTGGTGGATACACCCGGCCTGGAAACGGTCATCAAGCATCACGAAGCCATTACCCGCAAAGCCATTGCCGAAGCCCACATTGCCTTGTGGGTGCAAAACACCACGCAGCTCGGTGGTGCCGCAACGGAATGGGCGTTCCTGACCGATACCTTGCGCAACAACTTCCGTAAATTCGTCACGGTCATCGGCTGGTGGGACAAGGTGCTGGCACCCGACGATTCGCGTGAGCGCCGCGTGCCCGTAGACCAGCGCATTCAGGAAAAGCTTGATGTCGTGCGGCAGAATTTCCGCCGGCACCTGAAGGACGACGAAGAGTTCAAGCTGTTGACCGACCGCAACCACCTGATCCCGGTCAGCGCCCATTGGGCCATGGACAGCGATCCGGATAAACGCTCGCAGTCGGGTATCGAAGCACTGTCTGTGCGTATCGCTGAAATGTTCACCAGCGGTGAAGCGCTGGAGCAGATCTACAGCAAGCCGATGCAACAGATGTCGCACATCCAGCTGCAACTGGCGGAGACACTGCAAGACGAGTTGCAACAATTGGAGTCGGACAAGTCCCTTCAAGAGCGGGCCCGCGAAGTGGCCCAGTTCGACCTGGAAACCCAACTGCTGAAGCAAGAATCTGAAGCTGTTGCACGGGACTCGCGTGAAGAGCACGAACGTGCGGCGCGAGCGCTGGTGGAAAAGATCCAGCGCGAACTGATCAGTCCGCTGGCCGAGCTCAAAGCCGATATCGAGAACCAGGTTGATGCAGTGTACGTAGAGCGGCAGATCAAGAAGCGGGTCACGACCGTGACCCTGCCGGAGGATCTGCACGAGCAGTTCCAGGCCATCTCGGCACAGGTCGGCGATGTCTGGAATCAGCAGAAGCAGGAGCTGACCAAGGCGCTTGACGGGTTGAGTGTCAACTACAGCAAACAGATGGAAAAGCATGCGGGCCGACTCCGCTCGGAGATGGGCAAGATGGATGTTCACGTGCCATCGCTCGATACCCAGTTCAACCTCGACTTCAGTGCGATCGAGCAGCACCACCAGCAAGCCATGGCCCTGGAGCAGGAAATTGCCTCTCGTCATGAGCAGATCGACAGCATTGAAGGCGACATGTCGAAATACGCGGCCAACAGTGGCCAACTGGATCTGGCACGTCAGGCCCTGGCGCGTGCCGAACGCATGCACGACAACCTGGGCGGACAGCCAAGCCCTAAGATGTCTTCACGCCGTGAACGGGTGAAAAAAGGCGGCATGTACAGCGACGATACTTATGGTGATGTGCAGTACATGGACCACAGCAACGTGGAGGCCTGGAAGGAGGAGCGGGACAAACTGACGGCGACGCTGGCGGACAAAGAGCAACGTCTTGAGCAGATAGTCGCCGAGGAAGAGCGCAAGACAGGCATGCGCATGTCGCTGGAAAAGGCCCAGAAGAAGTACGAGCGCGAAGTGGCTACATTCGAGAAGAAGAAAGCGCAGTTCGAACAACAATCCCAAGCCGCCGAAGGCCAACTGATCAGGGACACCACTGCGCGACTGATCAAGAACACCGCTGGCCAGCTGGAGCAGCGCATTCGCCATCTGGAAAATCATGTGAAGGAGGCTGTCCATAAAGTCTTCGCTGACCAGATGCAGGCCCTGCAGGACTGCGTGGAGGAGCAATTCCTCGAACCGCTGAACGCCAAGCTGGAGAAGCGTCGGGAAATCCATTCGCTACTCGAACAGGGCAAGCTGGATGTCGCCCAGCGCAAGGCTCGCCTGGAGCAGGCCAGCAAGGAAGTCGACGACCTGATGACCCTCACCCAGAACGCTCTGAAAGCCTGAAGGAACGACCATGTCCGAGCCCACTGCATTTTTCAGCGAACTGCTGTCCAGCCTGCCAAGCGACTGGCAAGCGCCGGTCGAAGCCCTCGCCGCCGACGTCCTGCACGCCAATACCCCCTTGCGCCTGGTACTGCTGGGCGGCTTTTCGGTCGGTAAAAGCAGCCTGTTGAACATGCTGCTGCAGGCGCCACTGCTGCAGACCGCACTCGAAGAGACCACCGCCCTGCCCACATTCATCGAGTATGCTGCCGAGCGGAGCATGTCCTTGATCGGTCCGGACGGCAGCCAGTTGCCACTGGATGACGCGCAATTTGCACACGTCACCACCCATGCGCCCGAAGGCGCCGTCTGTGCCGTGCTGAATCTGCCTCAGCCCTGGCTCAAGGGTGTGTCGATCATCGACCTGCCGGGCTTGGGCAGTACCTCTGCGCACCATCGTGAGTACACCTTGACCCAGGTTCGTCACGCCGATGCGGTGCTCTATCTGCTGAGCCCTCGTGGCCCCTCTGCCGCCGACATGGAAACGCTGCAGATCATTCAGCAGGCCGGCAAACGGGTAAAAGTGCTGGTCACCCACTGGGATGAAGTCGAAGCGGCCATTGCGCGGGGCGAGAAAGCCCCGTCGCTCGAACAGTGGGCCCAGCAGATCGAACGCGCTGCCGGCCTGCGGGTGCGCTTGGCCACCAGCCACCACGACGGCCTTGGGCGCGAGGATATTCTCGACTTCGTCGAGCGCGCTCGGGACGATCTGCAGAGCATCCGCCTGCGCCGTTTCCAGGCAGAGCTGCGACCGGTACTGGAAAACGCACTCGGGCATAACGCCGAACAGCAGCGCGCCTGCGAAGTCGAGTCGGAACAGCAGGCCCAGGCCCTGCACCAGGAGCTGATCGAGCGAAAACAGCGCCTGGCCGATTTCAAGTCCAACCTCTACGGCGAACAGCAAGCCGATCGTTCTCGCCTCAGCCAGCAAGCTGGCGCCAGCGTGCGCCAGCAACGCCAGCAGCTGGTTCAGCAACTCGACGAGCAGGCTGCGAACTTGTCTGACGAAACCGAATGGGCGCATTTCGGTCAGGTCGGTGGCCAACAACTGGATGCTGCCATCCGCACTATCGCCAGCCAGTTCTGCGAGCTTTCACAGCACTATGGCGCCCTTGAGCTGCCAGCGGCAGATATCGTGGAACTCAACCTGCGCCTGCCCGTTCCCGAACCGGTTGCAGCAGAAGACTTCATCGATATCGGTCGCCTGACCCAGTTGCAGCAGGCGTTGACCGAACAACAGGACACCGAGCAGGCCATCTGCCAGAAGCAGGTTTCGCTGCAGGTCCACGACATGGATGAGCACGCACAGACCCTGCACGCGCTGACGCTGCAACAGCAAGCCCTGGCCTCCCAACCACTGCCGATGACCGTACAGCAGACAGGCAATGGCAATGGCGCCTTCATTGGACGACTGGTGGGCGAAGTAGCAGACATCGGACTGATGTTCGTCAACCCGACCATTGTGGGGGCCAAGGTGGCGGCGCTGGTCGGCAAGGGCGCCAAGGTGGCCAAGGCCGTCAGCACCACGGTCAGGGTTGTCAAAGGTGTCCAGCAAGGCAAGACCTCGGTCAGAGGCGTTCCGCAACCGATCATGGAAAAGCTCGGCGGCCTGGAAATGCTCTCGCTCGGCTATTGGGGCGAGCGCATGGGCCAAGCGCTGAGTGGCCAGATGGAAATCGAGGTAGTGGATCCGCAGGCGATGGCCGAGCGCGAAGCGGCCCTCGCCGAACTGGAGCTGCAACGTCAGGCGCTGCGCCGGGCCTTGTCCCGCAACGAAGACATCGCCAATGAGCGGCAACTGACGGGGTGGGCACTGGAGCACAGCCAGAAAGAGCAGGCGCGCCTGCTGGGCGAGCTTGAACAACTCAAGCAGCACGCCGAACAGAAGCATCGCGAAGCCCTGCAACAACAGCAGCAAAATCGCCTCAATCAGTTGCAGCGCAGCAGTGAAAAAGCCCGGACCCAGTGGCTACAGAGCTTCGACCGCCAAGCCTCGGCCATGGACGAACTGTTGCACAACCGGGTGCGAAGCTACTGGGAGGACCGCGTCGAAGCGCTGCTCAACGAACGGCTGCAGGACATTGACCTGCTTGCCGAACAGGCCCAGGCCAGCGCTCAGGACAAGCAGGCGACGCTGGTGATTCTGGCTGAACAGGCACAGGCACTGCAGCGCACCCTGGATACGCTGCACTGAACAGGCCCGCCCGCTTCCTCTGCCAGGGGAAGCGGGCGCTTTGCGAATTCGTCCGAGTAGAACATTGCATGACGTCCGAAAACTCATCAGCCAGGCAGGCGCCAGGCGTCGCACCCTCCGAGCAACTGGAGCACTTTCTCGGCTCATCCACGCAGTCAGCGGTCGTGTTCCGCTACCTCGATATGCTGGCCGAACGTACACAGGCCCTCGAACAGCGCATTGGGCTGCACGAGGTGCAGCAACTGCGGCGGGAAAACAAGCAGCTGCGCGAACAGGTAAAACAAGGCACTTGCGTAAGCATCGACTTGCTGACCGTCTATCTGCCGATCATCTATCACAACTTCTGGAATACCGTGCGTCCCGACGAGTTGGCCATGCTGGCTGGCAGCAGCCAGATTCCGCAAATTCCTTCACCCTACAATGAACCGGATGCGTTGCTGGTGACGTCCATGAAGCAGCGCTTCCTGCAATTGTCCGAGGAAGCCCGCGGCAGCGTCATTGCGTTCTGTCACCGACTGCCCTACCCCCTCACCGTTCGCCGCTCGATGCAGTCGGTGCTGAAGGCCTCGGCATGATCGAAGAACCACAGCACACCGCGCCCGCGCTGGACACCACCGTTCGCACCACCCTGCTGACGCTGCTGGCGAGCGATGAACAGGTGCAGCAGGCAGTCCGCCAACTTTGCACGCCATCCGCCACGACAGCCCTCGCAGCTGCCGAGCCCCAGGCGTTCGGCCCTGAGCGTGAGCTGCTTGACTGGATCACCCAGGACGCGGTCCTGAAGCACGCCTGGTTCAGCGCAGAGGAGCCGGAGGAGCGCCAGTTGGTGCGGCTGATCGCCATCGCCTCGCAATGGGATCGGCTATTGCTGCTCTGGGACTGCCTGGCCACACGCTGCAAGGACGAGCAGCGCGACGCTTCGACCACCGAGCAGAACATCCTGATGCGCTGCCTGGCGCTGCACAACCTCATCTGGCAGGAGCACCAGGCCAGCCTGCACAGCGTCGCGGCTGGCACGCCCTTCGACCCGCTGTGCCACCAGCGTGGAACGCTGCATGGCGACACCGTGAGCGCGCAATGGCTACCCGGCTTGCGCAATGCCGCCGGACAACTGCAGCGCAAGCCACTGGTTCGCACCTAGAAGCACGCTCGAATTCTGCCGATCAAGGACACCTTCCCATGGACACCCCGGAAAAAAACATCCCCGACTTCCTGTACAAGCGTTTCATCTCAACGCTTACCAAAATCATCGCTGAAACCTTGGACAAGCAACCGTACTGGTGGGTGCAGGTCAACGGCGCCAAAGAGAAGTCCATGATCTTTGACAGCCACACCCGGCTGCTATGGGATACCTGCGCGGATATGGGCAAAACATTCGAGGTCGACGAAGGCGCAAAAGCAGCTGCCGCGTCACGGGACGGCAAACTGTCGAACTGGCGCTTGCCCACCAAGCTCGAACTCACCGCGTTCGCCAAAACGACCGCCAACCCATTGCGCAAGGGCATCAAGAATCGTCTGAAGGACAAGTACGACTGGTTGTCTGCCGACGGCAATGTCGACCTCGACACACTCGGGTTGGTCAACTACCGCCCGGGCGCGCTGATGCCCTGCAATGAGGCGCTGGTAGCCAAGAGCAACGTCGAAATCGTGGCCGAGGCGCTACGCCGAGGCTGGCAATTGCGCGACTGCACTGCCCAGGAAAGGCCGCTGGATCTGAACATGCTGCAGGACGAGCCTGACCTGATGGCCGCGTACCTGGATGTCGACTACATCTCCGCCCGCCTGCCCAAGCTGGACACCCTCCAGTTCACCGATCCGAACAAGGGCCTGTGGGAATTCTGGGGCATGGACGAAGCGCTGCTGGCCCGGCAAGGTGTCCGTGCCCGCAACCCTGCGCTGGATGTGCGCGATAGCAACGTCGCCATCGACTTCGGCACCAACAGCACCGTGGTGGCCTACGACGACAACGACCAGCACAAGCTGTTGCGGGTCGGACTGAGTGACTATTGGCAGCAGGAGCGCGCGGAGCACTACGAGAACCCGACGCTGCTGGAGTTCATCCATTTCCCCGACCTGCTCGAAGCCTGGCACAAAGATACCTTCCGCCCCGGCGTCAGCTGGGACCAGGTCCGCTATTCCCATGCCGCTCAGCAGTCGCTGCGCGACAACAACAGCGACCCTCGCGTGGTCGCCAGCATCCTGGCCAAGATCAAGCAATGGGCCTTGCGCGAGAGCACCTCGCCACGCGTTCGCCTGAGCGATCGGCAAGAACCTCAGGGCATGGAGCACGAACTCGCCGCCCTGACCTTGCGCAATCCGGTACGCGGCCAGGCCATGCAGGTAAGCCCGCAAGACCCGTTTGACCCGATCGAGCTGTATGCCTGGTTCCTGGGCCTGCATATCAACTGGCGCGGTCGCGGTCTGTTCCTGCGCTACTACATGACATTCCCGGTCGCCTACCCGCGCGAGGTCAAGGACAAGATCCTCGCCTCGTTCCGCCGCGGCCTGATGCGCAGCCTGCCGGCAACGCTGGTGGGTGAGCGCGCTTTCGCCCAGTTCGCTGTAGAGGAACGGGCCTCGGAACCTGCCGCGTACGCAGCCGGCGTCATGCCGTGCCTTGGCATCAAGCCTGATATCGAGGGCTTTGCCTACGCCGTGTTCGACTTTGGCGGCGGCACCACCGATTTCGATTTTGGCTACTACCGCCTGCCCACCCCCGAGGAAGAAGACGAAGGCAAGGAAGAGGTGTTCGAGCACTTCGGCGCGGCCGGTGACAAGTTCCTCGGGGGTGAAAACCTGCTGGAAAACCTGGCGTACCGGGTTTTCCGTCACAACCTGGATGTTTGCCGCGACAAGAAGATTGCCTTCACCCGGCCACTGGATGCCGAGGAATTCGCCGGCAGCGAGATGTTCCTGCAACAGACCCAGGCGGCGTCCACCAATACCGCCATGCTCATGAGCCGGTTGCGCCCACTCTGGGAAAAAGGCGCATTGGAGAACACTTCGGGCATCGAAACCCTGGACCTGCTGGATCGCAGCGGACAGAAGGTGTCCTGCCAACTGGCCATTCTCCCCGACGCGCTCAACGCCTACCTGGAGCAGCGCGTCGAGCAAGGCGTGTGCAATTTCCTGGCGGCACTGGAAAAAGCGTTTGCCAAGCACAAGCCCGATCAGGTCCAGGTGCTGTTGGCCGGCAATGCCAGTCGATCACAGCGCGTGCTGGACCTGTTCAGAGCCCTTGAAACCCAGCGTCACACCGAGCCCCCCAGCAGCGAATCCCAGGTACGGGTGTACCGCTACGCCAATCAGTTGTTCAGCGAGCAGAGCCTGTCGCTGGTGATCCATGAACCGCTCACCGCCAGTGAACAGGACCCGTTCACGCCCACTGCCAAGACGGGCGTTGCATTAGGCTTGTTGCGCCTGTGTCCGGGCAGCCCCGTCAAGGTGATCAATCGCACCCAGGACCAATCCGGCAACGAAGCGCCCTTTGCCCACTACGTGGGCCGTGTCCGCCAGGGCACGTTCCTGCCGATCGTGGCCCAGGGCAGTGACTATGAGCAGTGGCACGAACTCGGCGCGCCGAGTGAGGGTGTGTTCAACCTCTATCACTCCCAGTCGCCGCAGGCGCACACCGGCATGTTGAAACAGGGTGAACCCGGCTTGTTCAAGAAGCGCCTCGACCTGTTCGGCCATTTTCACGGCCAGCGGGTGTTCGCGCGCATCGTCGGACCTTCCACGATCGAGATCTGCACAGCGGCATCGCATCAGGCCCTTGAGCAGGATGAGCTGGAAAACAACCGAGTACTGGACCTTGATGACTGAGCCCCCCATGACGCAACGCCATACCTCCGCTAAAGCACGATCGAAAGCCGTAAAGTCGCGGAACGGGTCATCGTCGGCGGCCACGGCGGCCGAATTGCAGGCCCGGGCGGCACTGGAAGAGGCACGACACAAGCAGCTCTGCCAGTTGCTTGAACACACCGTGCAACGCCATTGCGATGACTTCCTGCGGCAACTGGCGACAACGGCTGTACAGGTGAAGACGATGGCCGAGATCGCGGCGATGCAAGCGCAGTTGCTTCAACAGATGCCCACGCCGCCAAAAGACGCCAAGGCCAAGAAGCCAAGCGAAAGCCCCGTGGGGAGTGGCAATCAGGTGGTGAGTACTTATCTGAAGTCCCTCTTCACTCAATGACGAACACCATCGAACCTTTCGCCTTGCCCGCGCAAGGCGAACAGAAGAGAACCTGCATGCAAGACATCGTCAGTCGTCTTGAACAACAGCTGTCGCAAGACATCAGCCGCATCCACCAGCCGGACAGCAACTCGGCCGCTCGCCATGCCGCTCAACGCTTGCAGGCCGTGGCCGAGCATGCCCCGGCATTTCTCGCCGTGCTGGCCGAGCCCTGGCTCGATTGCCCGGTGAGCGAGCGCACAGAGCAGCTTCTGCTCGACTGTGCACGTATTCATCTCTACGCCCGCATCCTCGATGATGCGCTCGATGAAGGCCTGACCGTGTGCCGACAGAACTTGCTGCGGGCGCAGCCGATGTTCTGGCAAACCGTGCAACGTATCGGCGCACGTGTCCCGACCCGCGTTGCGCAGGAGGCCGAACAGTTGATTCAAGAGACAGTGTCAGCCGTACTGCATGATGATCTGCGCGGTGATCCGCAGTACTGGGGCCCGAAAAACCATCACCTGTTGCTGGTGCCGTTGCTGCTGTCGGAGAACAGTGCAGCGTACCAGGCTTGCCGCAGCGGGCTGTCGAACCTCATTGCCCTGGTACAAGCCGGCGATGAGTGGAAACAGGGTGTATTGACTGACGTTTCACTGCGCGCCGAGCTGCTCGATTTCGTCACGCAATGCCTGGACCCTGAACAACTCGCCACACTGAGTCGCCTCGGCTGGCAGGGTGCCGCTGAACGCATCGTCTGGAACGCCGATCAGTTGATCAGCGTGCTATCTGAACCTTCCTGCGTATGAATGCCATGACTGCCAATGCAATACCTCAAAACATCGCCTTTAGCCGTTCACTGAGGGTCCAGCAGCACTTGCTGTCCTTCACTGAGCAAATGATGAGCACCAGCGGTGTGGAGGACGGTGTACTGACTGCCCGGTTCGTCGGTGAGTTTTCCGCCGGCAAGACGCGCCTGCTGGGAGAACTGTTCGGCGAGCAGATTCCAGAGGCATTGCTGCCGATCAGTTCACGCGAGCGCCAGACCCGACTGCCATTGGAAATCACCTTTGGCGATTCGCCGGCGCTGACCCTGATCCAGCGTGAGCATGACTACTCGGCGGCAGAAGTTGTCGAAGCCTTTGCTCAGTTTCCGGAACGCAACGAACTGGCTCACCTGGACCCGATGTGTCACCGATTGCGCCTGACGGTCAACGAGCCTCGGCTGGTCTTGCCGGAAGGCGATGGCTACAGCGACGACAAGCGCCCCAAGCGCCTGTTCCTGATCGATACACCCGGTTGGAATTCGGGTGACGACGAGATCGCAGAGCAGCGCGCCGCGTTGCAGATGACCGGCCACCACAACCTTGCCCTCGTCTACGTGACCCATGCCGCCCGGCTGGACGGCGCGACCAACGCCGATCACCTGAAAGACTTCATGTCGGCGCTGGCAGAAGCCGATGACGAGGCCAGGTTCCTGGGCCAGGCCAAATTGGTGATGGTCATCACCCACTGCCCCGACAAGGACGCGGCCCACCTGAAACAACGCGCGCAAAACCTGGCCTGCCGGTTGTGGGAGGAACTTGACCGCGCAGCGAGCGAGCTGGAGCTCGACATTTTCTGCGTAGACTTCCCGGTCATGTCCGGCGGCGACTTGCAGCGTTTTCGCGATCAGTTCTGGCATCGCTTGCTCGCCCCGCTGGGCCGCCCGCCGGAGCCTGTCGACAGCCACCCATGGGCAGCAACGTTCAAACGCTGGCCCGCTGAGTGGGACATCACCCCCTACCTGCTCGAGTCCGCGCAACTGCTTGAGCGTGGTAAACGCCTGCTGGCCCAGGCACGTGTCGGTGGAGAGTTCGTGGCAGGCATGAACATGTACCGGCTGATAGGCCTGAAACCCGCCGAAATCCGCGAAAAGGTGTTAAAGACCTGGCTCAAGCAGTTGGCAACCGATGCCGCAACGCTCGAGCACTGGAGTGTTCCCGCCCTCGCTAAAGGCCATCCGTTGTTTCAATGGTGGAAACACTACTGGCAGGTTGAAATGAAGCACTTGCTGACTCCGGTCAGTAACTTTTTTGCTACCGCTCAGCGCACAATCAAGCGCCTGGAGCACGATACCGAAGATCTGCAGCAACACCTTGACCAACAACTCAGCGAACCGTACGAATCGGCCCTGGCTGCGCTTACCGGCAGTTTCGCCTGTCTGGTAGGTGGCCTGCCGGTGCTGTGCAGGGAACATGGGATCGAACAACGCATTGCAACGCTGTTGTCGCTGTCTTTACTGCAGAGCCGCTACGAAGATTACTACTTCCATCATCGGGCACAGTTTGCAGCCGCCACCTGAAGCAACCGCAGGGATGAGGCCAGGGTTGCCCGGCCTCTACACGCAGACCTCAGGTAACGACCCAATGCGCGACAATGCTCTTGACCAGGTGCCAAGGCTTCCACAATGAGATGTGTTCCATGACACGACTGGAGGTTCCCATTACACCTGCAACGGAAATGTACAAGAACCACTTCTTCAGCAGTCTGAACAGCTTCCTTTTGGTTCGTCGTAGCAATTAACACATCCTGAACCGTGTTCCTGTCCCCAAAAATGAAAAAGCCCGACGCTATGTCGGGCTTCTGCATCACTCCCCAACACGCGCAGGAATGACAGGATCGAAAAATAATCTGTCATGCGGCCATGCGAAGTCAAGCGGCATGCTTATACGCAAGCACCACGCTGGATTCTCGGAGAGTTGGCAAAACCCTTCTGGTCCGCCCTCTGTTGTCATCGAATGGGAAGTCAATGACGCCCAATGAAAAGCATCCTAGCGATACATGTGGATACTGAATCGCTCGGTAACGATAAAGCGTTACGCAAAGCCGGATGCGCGCCCCTGTTCCCTGGCGGGAGGCAATCAAACGCATCCCAAGCAATCAAAGGGAATATTGGATGAAACTCAGTTTTATTGATGGCGCACGCCTCAGTCGCCGGCGTGTGCTGCGCGATGCCTTCGCCCTCGCAATGGCGACCAGTCCATTAGCCAGCCTGGTCAAGGCGGCCGAAGAACCCGCCGAGGACGTCAGTGTTACCGCAGGCCCACGGCCCTTGGTGCAATACCCGCAGAAGCGACCTCTGACGCTGGTAACCACTCGCCCCCCGCATCTCGAAACCCCGTTCCGCATCTTCAACGAGGGCCCCATCACCCCGAATGACGCTTTCTTTGTCCGTTACCACCTGGCCAACTTTCCTACCAGCATTGACCCGGATACCTACCGCCTGACGATCAAGGGCTCGGTCGATAAATCCCTGTCACTTTCCCTTGCCGAGCTCAAGGCGCTCGCCGAACCGATAGAGGTGGTGGCCGTGAACCAATGCTCGGGCAACAGCCGAGCGTTCTCGATGCCTCGCGTATTCGGGGCCCAGTTGGGCAATGGATCCATGGGCAACGCCCGCTGGGTCGGCGTGTCGCTCAAGACCGTCCTGGAAAAAGCAGGCGTGAAAGCCGAGGCGAAGCAAGTGACCTTCGACGGCCTCGACAAACCGGTGCTTTCAAGCACGCCGGACTTCACCAAGGCCCTGGATATCGACCATGCCATGAACGGGGAACCCATGATTGCCTGGTCCATGAACGGGACTGAATTACCCTTCCTCAACGGCTACCCCATACGCCTTGTGGTGCCGGGCTATTTCGGCACCTATTGGGTCAAGCACCTGAGTGAAATCGAAGTGCTCGACCACACCTATGAGGGGTTCTTCATGGCGAAGGGCTACCGCGTGCCAGACAACGACTGCCTCTGCGTCGCCCCCGGCACCACGCCGGCCAAGACACGGCCGATTTCCAAGTTGCCCGTGCGCAGCTTCATCACCAGCGTTAGCCACGGCGATGTATTGCCGCTAGAGCAATCCGTAGTGCTCAAGGGCATTGCCTTCGATGGTGGTGCCGGCATCAGCAAAGTGGAGGTCTCGATCGACGGTGGCAAGCAGTGGCGCGCTGCCGAACTTGGGCAGGATCTTGGCCGCTTCTCCTTCCGTGAGTGGACGCTGCCGATCAGCTTCGCCCACCGTGGCGCGACACAGCTGATGGTGCGGGCGTCCAGTAACGCGGGGGAAACCCAGCCACTGCGAGCCGACTGGAATCCTGGCGGCTATCGCCGCAACGTCGTGGAAACAACCCACGTGACCATTGCCTGAGGGGGTAGCATGCATCGCATCACATTCCTGCCCGCCTTGCTCTTTGCAACGCAGGCTTGTTGGATCGCCACGGCGGCGGCAGAACCGCTCACGATCAAATTGCCGCCGGAAACGGCTGCGCTCAAACCCAGTTCGCTGCCGGGTTATGCCTTGGCGCAACAGAAATGTTCAACCTGCCATTCAGCCGACTACATCAACTTCCAACCGCCCGGTATGAGCCTGGAACAATGGACGGCAGAAGCGGGCAAGATGAAAAACACTTATGGCGCGCCGATCAGCGATGAAGATGTGAGCATCATCGGCGCCTACCTGGCGGCGACCTACGGTTCTGCCCATGACAACGACGCCGGGGTGCAAGCGGCCTCTTATCCATCGAAAACCGAGGCCACTCCCGTTGCAAAAAACGATGCCATGTCTTTGCTGCAGAACAATGCCTGCCTTTCGTGTCACGCCGTTGATCACAAGGTGGTGGGCCCGTCTTATCACGAGGTGGCAGCCAAATATGCCGGCGACGCGCAGGGGCTGGAGAAAGTGACATCCAGTATTCAGCAAGGCGGCAGTGGCAAGTGGGGGAATGTGCCCATGCCGGCTTTTGCGCAGTTGAAAGCGGATGATTTGAAAAAGCTGGCGACGTTTATTCTTGAGCAGTAAACAAATCCGGACAGGCAATGACGAGCGTGCGGCCTATCAAGGCCGCCCTTTGATTTCTTGGTCCTTACCCATATGCTCACCGCTTGATGTGGCTGCCCGGACGCAGCTGCCGTTGGGATACAGGGAATGGCATGACAAGGCTCACCAAACTTCGAGTTTTGCTGACACTGGGCGCGATCATTGGAATCGCACCGCTCACCTACTCTTTCATCGGGGGCACGCTGTTTCTGGCGGTACTGCTTTTCAAAGTTCCGGAGTTTGTGGTGCCCGTCTTTCTGATTTCCACGGTAGGCCTGTGGGGCTGTTGGAAGGCCTATGCGGCGGCCATGGCGCGCGAGCCGAAGCTACCTCTGGACCGGCGAGTTGTCGCAGCAGTCATCATTGCGATCATCTGGGGACTGCTCTGGGCAGGCGGATTGGGCTGGGTCAGCGCAGATAACGAATTGGAATGGGATAGCGCTATTACGCTGCTGCTCTTCCCAATGCCTGGATTGACGGCGGCGGTCATGCTCCTCGTTACTCACCGAAGGGCGCGTTTAGGTTCAGAAGATTGCGTTGCGGCAACAGCTGACTGAGTGGATGGCAAAGAAGGAAATGGAAATGAGCCTCGACTGGCACGCTGGACCGATCACCCGCGCTACCCCGATAGACACCGGCTACCGCAACACACAGAAGGTGCGGCAGTTTCTGGTGCGTGAGTGTGGCGATGCTTTCAAGTTTGATCGCGCCTTCATGGCCTGGATCAAGAGCGGGGCTCCAGCCAACATGGGCGAAGTTGCGGATGAATGGCTGCGTATCCACATGCTTTAGGGAACAGTCGGCGCTAACTGAGGCCGCGTGCTTCAGCGGTTGATTTTTCCCTATCGAATGGACGATTTGTACATGAGTCCCGGCGAGCCTGTCGAAGTGTTTAAGTTAATCGCCGAAGCTCTCGCGTTACATACTGTTACGCCTAACGGCTAAAAAAATCAGAATTAGCTGCTTTCTTGTAGGACATTTCCCAAAGATACTGCCGACGCCTGTTTTTCGTTGCGCACGCAAAAAGTGGACTCTAGTCTCGGCACGTCGCTGTCACTCAGCGACTGGGTTAGCCGCCCAAAAAACGTCGGACACCACAGCCGTGCAATACCGAGCAATCGGCATTCGCGCCTCTATGGCGGCTGTGCGTGGGGCACCTTCGGGTGCGCCGGGTGCCTGACGTCCCGGTCGGCTAACCCGCGTACAGCTGCCACCTATTCGTTTAGCCGCGTTTGGTGGTTGCTCAACTACGACAGGAGCCACACCATGCTGAAGATCGTTCCCGATCCGCCACACAACGCTCACTCCCTCGAAGACACGCTGATGGTGGCCGCTGACTACGCACTCTGCGCGGAAGTCGTTGCCCAACAGGCGATGTTGATGCAGCCCAAATCACCTGTGTCCTTGCTGATCATGGCGTCAATGCACGAGCTTGATGCCCTGCGCAAATTGCTCGAGTCGGCACTGGTTCAAATACAAAAGCCAGCCGATCCGCAGACAATGCATTAGTCCGCATCATGATCCGCCTGGCCTGACCCTTTCGCAGGCTTGCTCCCTCGCACAGCACCGTCCCTGAGGTTGTAGACGACCCTCAGGCGATCAGTGAAACCTGTGGGAGCCCGGCTTGCCGGCGATAGGGCCAGCCCAGGCATCTACAACTTCAGGGAGATCAAACAATGGCCACCGAAGAAACCCATTTCACTGTCGGAAAAATCACCTTCTACCAAGGCAATAACCAGACCCATCCATTGTTCCGCATCGAACCCGGCATCCCCTGCCAGAGCGCCCGCGAACAGGCCTCGGAACTGATGGGCTATGCCCGCGACCTGTCCATCGACGGCCTGATCGAAGACAAACCCCAGCTACTCTGGGCCTCGCACTACCTCTGCGCCCTGGCCAAGGCCCTGCTCGACGATGCCGAACTGGGCATGATGAAAACCCCTTGAAGCCCCAGCCCACAGGCCCACCGGCGCCCCGCTCGGCGCGGTCCCCCCGGTGGGAGCCGCGCTTGCCGGCGATGGGCCGCAAAGCGGCCCCAACAATTTAAACCCCAGCGCCGACACCCAGGACAACTCACTCATGCCCCAAGCCAACATCACAAACAGCCGAACCAGAAGTAATCCCGATCATAGTTACGGCCCACCCCAGCGGCTGTTCACTGTCATCCCCGGGATACCCATCAAGCAAGCCAAAGCCCAAGCCTCAAAACTGATGGACTGCGCCCGCTATCTCAATCACACCGGCGTCATGCTGGGCGACCACCGAATGGTCGCAGCATCCCACCACCTCAATACGATGGTAAGTGCGCTATTGGACCATCTTGAAGTTGAACTCCCCTCACTCTCGAAACCATGCTGATCGGTAGTAAGGCCGATCCAGTTCGGCCACAATCGATCACTCAGTTCAAGCTGGGACGCACCGCATGCTCACCACCCTCGCCATCGGCAACTACCGCTCGATCAACCATCTTGTACTGCCGCTAGGCCAACTCAACCTGGTGACCGGTGCCAACGGCAGCGGCAAATCCAATCTGTACAAAGCCCTGCGCCTGCTCGCCGAAACCGCCCAGGGCGGCGTGATCGAAGCGCTTGCCCGTGAAGGCGGACTGGATTCGACCTGGTGGGCCGGGCCTGAGATGAGTGCGCGCATGAAGCGTGGCGAGGTGCCCATCCAGGGCCAGCATCCGCGCGAAGCCAAACGCCTGCGCCTCGGTTTCGCCACCGAGGACTTCGGCTTTGCCATCTCGCTCGGCCTGCCGATTCCCCTGCCCTATCCCACCGCATTCATGCTCGACCCCGAGATCAAATCCGAAGCCATCTGGGGCACCGGCGCCTACCGGCCATCGTCCTTGCTGGTAGAGCGCAAGAACGCGATGGTTCGTGCGCGGGAGGGAAACGGTTGGACGGTGCTGGATCAACATGCCGATAGCTGTGAGAGCTTTTTCAACATCGTTGGCCGCCCACGCCAGGCGCCGGAGATCGGAGAGCTGCGGGCTTTCATCAACAGTTGGCGGTTCTACGATCACTTCCGCATCGACCGCGATGCGCCCTGCCGTCAACCGCAGCTGGGGACGCGCTCGCCGGTTCTGCATCACGACGGACGCAACCTTGCCTCGGCGTTGCAGACCATCATCGAGATTGGTGAGGTTGAAGACCTCATGGCAGCACTGGAAGATGCGTTTCCTGGTACTCGCCTGGAGATTGATGCTCCACCGGGTGGGCTGTTCAGCGTGCGACTGCACCAGCATGGGCTTTTGCGCCCGCTGGGTGGTGCTGAGTTATCGGATGGCACGCTGCGTTATCTGCTGTTGATGGCTGCGCTGCTGACGCCACGGCCGCCGTCGCTGATGGTGCTCAATGAACCGGAAACCAGCTTGCATGCTGACCTGCTACCTGCACTGGCGCGACTGATCATTCGCGCTTCTCGCCGTAGCCAGGTTTGGGTCGTGTCTCACAGTGCCCCGTTGATTGAGGCGCTGCGGGCGTGTGACGGTTGCAATGTGTTGGAGCTGGAGAAGAACCAGGGGCAGACTCAGCTACGCGGGGTTCAGTTGCTTGATGAGCCCCTGTGGCGATGGATTGATTGATCCTTACAGCATCGAGGGACGAAGGATCTAAATAGGCGATGTTGGTCCAGACCTTGTTTGATCGAGGCGGTCCAACAACCGGACCATCATTTCCAGTTCGTCCCCCATAGCCCCTGATTGAACCAGTTCGTTGATACAAGCTTGAACAACCGGAGACCATCGCTGCTCTGCTTGCTGCTTCAGTGAATCGAGCAACTGCAGTCCACCATAGCCTGCATCCATGGCCACATCCATTTCCGCCTGAAAAGATGATGTGATCTCCTCATCTAGGCCAATGGCCACTTGCTCCTCTTCTTGCTCACCATGAGCACTTTCAATCGTCTTGGGCTGCACAGAAGCCGAGAGGGAGTTTATGAAGTCACTGGCCCTTTGGCTCATTCGTTGCACAGTGCCCAATTGAGTGTTTCGTCGGAGCGTGCATGGCAGAAAGAAGCTCACTTGCTCCCCATAACCGAGCACTGCATCCCCCCACTCACGTAGGGTTGTTTTTTCCTCACCGCGTGGATAGTTCTTTCGCGCTCGAAGCCGAGTAACTACCGACTCACTCAAAGTACTCGGATCAACCAGAACCTTGTATTTGCGCAGCAGGTCATAGGCCACCTTCTGGGCAGGGGGCAACAGACTCGAGTCAACCTCTAGAGACAGCTCTCCACGATCGCTAATATCTGCCGCGCCCACAAGACTCAACAACTGTGAAAGATGATTGTGCTGACTCGTAGCGTCGGGAATGATCCAATCAGAGACCAAAGCTTGAGCCCGACTGATGGACTGAGCGTGTTTCTTTTGATCAGTTGGCATTCATGTTGTTCCTGTGCGAAAAGTAATTTCGAGTCTTTGGTGAAGCATTAAAGACAGGTGCTGACCAACTGCAGCACAGCAATCGTAGGTACAACCACCCCACCGGGGCTTAAGGACTCTGCTTGGTCAGGACAACTCGACGTCGGAGCAGCTAGGGCGGAGCACTACTTAAAGATTTGATGCCACAGCGTTTTCTGACCTGCCACGAAAGCCGTCCAGCGATAGCCTTTGATCGCCCGCGAGAAGGAACCGCTGTACTCGGAAAGCTATCGTTGGCATTATTGGCACAACGCCACCACAGCGCAAACTCTCTTGGTTCAGGCAGTTGGATATGGAATTAACGGTGCGGGTCATGATGGCCGGTCGTGAGATTGACCGAATAACACGGGCCCATAAGATTCTCGATGGGGATTTCTTCGTTTGGTACCGACGAAGAGAATGGCTCGTCGAGGAAGGTTGCATCCATGTCGATGCATTGCCTGAAGTACCTGCTGCCCTGGAAAACCCAGCCCTTCTTGCCGACCTCAGACCGTTCCTCGATCTCATCGACAAACCTCTGACAGTAGGTCTTACTGACTGTACAGCTCTGCTGCGGTCCAGATTTCCAGAAGTGCCTGATGCTACCGTGATCTCCATAGCAACACTCACGCAGCTGGGGCTCAAGCTTGTCGCAAAGGAGGTCCTCATGGACTTCCTTGAGCTGCAAAATCAGTGTCGATCACATGCTGAGCTAGGGCCTTTCGCCTCCGAGCACGTTTTCACAGAGGCAGAAGGCGCTTCGCCCTTCGAATCGGCAGATATCAATTTCACAGAACGGCCGGACACGATAGAGGGAGAGGGAGACTGGTCTCTCGACTGGCAGCCCGAGCAAGGATGGAATGCAACCGAGATAGACGATACCGAGTTGCGCAATCTTGCTACAAAAACACAAAAGCTGATCGGCTCTCATGTAGCTCTGGAAACAGGCCATCGCATCGAAAGCCTGGGCGAGCTACCGGACTCTGACGACTGGCGGATTATCGTGCCCACCAGTGGTGACATGGAAGTTCTCACCGACGCAGCGCCTGAGTCTCGGTTACCCTTGGGAGATAATCCCGCGCCTCGAGCGACCATGCCCGCCGTTGCAGCCACGAGTTCGATGCTACCCTCGCCACATTTGGCCTTCATTGTCGAGAAAACAGCTGCACTGGGCGAGGCAGCCCTTGAGGTACTAAGGTATTTTGCCGACAACCCCGACGACAAAAGCTCACATGCCGAGCAGTTCACCGGCATTCCGCGCGGAATGATCAACGCCCTGCTTACAGGAACGCTGAGTCGCTATGTGGAAAAAACAAATTCAGGTGGCTGGGCATGCCATACGTGGGTGCAGGATGTTCTAGCCGTCATGGACGGCAACCTCGAGTGACGTCAGGGACTGTCAGCCTCCGGCCCAGGCATACTGAGCATCTCCAACAGATGTCCGAGAATTGTGGTCGGATTTTTCAGCTCGCATTCCCATATCGTGAGCACTCTCCATCCATCCGCCCTGAGCGCACACCTGACACGAGCGTCCCTCTCGACATTGTGAGCGAGTTTCGCTTGCCAGAAGTCTGTGCGGGTCTTGGGAGTGGTGGCGTAACGACATCCCTCGTGGCGATGCCAGAAACATCCATGGACAAATATACAGGTCTTGAATCTGGGGAGTACAATGTCCGGGCTTCCCGGAAGATCCCGACGATGAAGCCGAAATCTGTAACCGTTGGCATGGAGAAACCGCCGTACGATCATCTCAGGTCGTGTGTTTCGCCCTTTGATACCCGCCATCATGCGAGAGCGCGTTGCCGTGTCAACGATATCCATCCTTCACCCTTTACAGCAGCGTGAGTTCATGAGTCGTACCAATCCCATCCAGGTAGTGGATCTGTTCGCAGGGCCCGGAGGCCTTGGAGAAGGCTTTTCCTCTCACTTGAGTGATGGCACTGAAACCTTCGAAATCAAGGTTTCAGCCGAAATGGAGACATCTGCAAGATCGACACTTCGACTTCGAGCGTTCTACAGACTCCTCAAGCGCGACCTCCCGGAGGCTCTTGAAGACTATTATCACTTCTGTGAAACCGCAGATGTTGAGAATCCCTACACCAAGCGAAGCCACTCCGCCTGGAGACACGCTGACAATGAAGCCCAGCAGATCGAACTCGGGACAGCCGAGGGCAACAGCAAACTGGATGGCCTTTTAGAGCATCGCCTTGATGAGTCCAAACCATGGGTCCTGATTGGTGGCCCGCCTTGCCAAGCATATTCTGTCGTGGGACGAGCCCGAAACCAGGCAAAGTCCGATTACAAAGCAGAAAATGATCACAGACATTTCCTGTACCGGGAATATCTGAGGATTATTCAACGCAAACGGCCCGCCATTTTTGTGATGGAAAACGTCAAAGGTATTCTGTCGTCAACAGTGGGCGGCAACCAGATGTTTCCACAGATCCTGCGCGACCTCGCAGACCCGGACGCGGCATTCGGCGAAAGTACTACCGGACCTAAATATCGCATTTGCTCGCTTGTCACTGATGACATCTACGAGAGCGGAGCCGATCCGGACAGCGTATCACCTGCAAATTACATCATCCATGCAGAAAGATTCGGTATACCTCAAGCCCGACATCGAGTGATTCTGCTCGGTGTATCCGAGGAGTATCTGGGTGCGGTGGCTGATCACAAGCTCCTTGCAACCGCGCCCCCCACTATCGACCAAGTCATCGGTAACCTACCGCCCCTGCGCAGCACATTGACTCGCCAAGTCGATTCGCCTGAATTGTGGGCTGAAGTAATCAGGCAACATCTCGTAGAGCTGGCAGAGTCATGCAGTGACCAGAACCATGACACTGCAAGTGGAGTCATGCTGGCGCGCCGTCTCGGCATCATGGCTGACAGTTTTAGCAGCAATGATTGGACAAATGGCGGGCTGCGAATGCTGAAGCGTCCAGAGTGGAGCGGCGAGACCGGTACTCACCTCGATTCATGGCTTCATGACCCCAAACTTCGCTTCTGGCTCAATCACGAAGCCCGGGGGCACATGAGCTCCGACTTGCGGCGCTACGTCTATGCTTCAGTCTTTGCCGATGTAAAGAAGGGGTCACCGAAAGGGCATCAGGACTTCAACCTACCCGGCCTCGAGCCTGACCACAAGAACTGGAAAACAGGGAAGTTCAGCGATCGTTTCAGAGTGCAGCGGGCGGGGATTCCATCGACAACAATCACCAGCCACATAGCAAAGGATGGCCACTATTTCATCCACTACGATGCCAAGCAATGTCGTAGTCTGACAGTCCGCGAAGCAGCGCGACTGCAGACTTTCCCGGACAACTACTTTTTCCTCGGTAACAGAACGCAGCAGTTCCATCAGGTAGGTAACGCGGTACCACCACTTCTCGCGCGACAAATTGCCGATATCGTTGCGCGGATTTTAAGAAGCGGTAAGAGCTCGGGCAATCAAGTAAAGCTGCCGATAAAGCAGTTCCGCATGTTCGAAACGGAGAGTTGATGTGGAGCCATCCCCTTTCAAGAGCCGCAGTGCTCCGCCCAAAGCCAGTGCGATGGTCGAAGCTCTGCGTGGACTGGGATACAACGTGCAAACCGCACTGGCGGACATAATCGATAACAGCATTGCTGCTGGCGCCAACGAAGTCCGCTTGAAATTTGAGTGGGCGGATGAAGCAAGCCTGATATCTTGCCTGGACAATGGCAGGGGCATGACGGAGTCAGAGCTGGATCGAGCGATGAGACTCGGGGAGCGCAATCCATTGGAGGAGCGCACCTCAGCGGATCTCGGCCGCTTCGGAATGGGACTGAAGACGGCCTCTTTTTCCCAATGCCGACGACTGACAGTGGCAACCACAATTACAGAGGGAGAGGTGCACTGCCTTCGGTGGGATCTGGATTTTCTTGCCAGTAGTGCAGATGATGGATGGCATCTTCTGGAAGGCCCCCACCCAGGATCCGAAGCGCACATTTCCAGACTATCGAAGCAGCCATCCGGCACGTTGGTACTGTGGGAACTGCTGGACAGAATTGTGACCAAAGGAAGCACCGTCAAAGACTTCCTCAACTTGGCCGACAAGGTGGAGCAGCACTTGGGGATGGTGTTTCACCGCTATCTGGAAGGGAGCAAGCCCCGATTAAGGATTCTGCTCAATGATCGCCCTGTAAAACCATGGGACCCTTTCATGAGCAGTCACCCGGCCAAACCATTCAATCCCCCGCCCTTCCGGCATCATTCCGCAGTTGGAATAGTAGCCGAATGTCACGTGCTTCCTCACAAGGACAGGCTCACACCTTCCGAATTCGATAATCTGTCAGGCCCGGAAGGATGGACTGCACAGCAGGGATTCTACGTTTACCGAAACGAAAGACTGCTTGTGGCAGGAAGCTGGCTCGGATTAGGCTCCGGTCGCTCTTGGACGAAGGACGAAGCGCATAGGCTCGCCCGTATTCGTCTTGATATCCCCAACTCTGCTGATGCGGACTGGAAGATTGATATTCGGAAGTCCACTGCACGACCGCCCGTGTATCTTCGATCTTGGCTTACCAGCCTTGCAGAGGAAACAAGAAGTCGTGCCAGGCGAGCTTTTGCACACCGTGGCAAGCCTATTTTGATGGGCAACAAGCAGTTGATCGAAGCTTGGAGGGTCGAGCAACTTTCCAGCGGCGTTCGCTACCGCATCGACAGCGAGCACCCGGCAGTTCGGGCAGTGTTGGATGAAGCCGGCATGCTGCTGCCGCAGATCAAGGCAATGATGCGTGTAATCGAGGAAACTGTGCCGGTTCAACGTATATGGATAGACACCGCAGAAAGCAAGGACACTCCTGCCACCGGATTCGATCAGACACCTCCTGAAGAGGTGTACGAAGTTCTCAACATCATGTATCGAAGCTTTGTAAAGAAAAAAGGCTACTCTCCCGCCTCGGCCAAAGCCCAGTTGCGTATCACCGAGCCTTTCCATGCTTTTCCCTCCCTAGTGGATTCCCTTCCCGATAATATCTAATGGAGCTAGTCGTCTGATGTCCGAGGAAAACAAGTGGACTGTGATTCAGGTCGTCCAGACCATGCTGGGCGAGTTGGATGAAAAAACCCTGATCACACCGGAGTTGATCTCCGATCATATCGACAAGGTGCTGAGCATCATGCCGAAACGCGCCATCGGCCTGGACCGTGATGCAGTCACCGAAGAGCTTATAAGCCGTTTCAGCATTTGGGTTGGTGATGACGCCTCCCTGGTCAACATGGAAGGGCATGTCCCTTGGCTTACTGCCGAGCGAAAGCACAACTGGCGGTACTGGCAGAGGTATCGCGAATGGCAGGAACGTAAACTGCCATGGAAGGCCATGGAGGGTCTGGACAAGACAACAGACCAGACACTCTCCATGCTTGAGGATCCGAAACGCGAGGGAACCTGGGACAGACGCGGCATGGTGGTTGGTCACGTGCAGTCAGGCAAGACTGCCAATTATACTGGTCTGATCTGCAAAGCTGCCGACGCAGGCTACAAGATCATTATCGTGCTTGCCGGGCTACACAACAATTTGCGCTCGCAAACTCAGATGCGCCTGGATGAAGGCTTCCTCGGATACGAAACAGCGGCCAGCAAAGATGGCAGCCATCGCCTCATCGGGGTGGGACTGATCGACGGCTCTCACGACCAGCGCCCCCAATATGTGACAAATCGCTTGGACAATGGTGACTTCAACCTGAAGTTCGTGAAAAATCTTGGTGTCTCACCTGAGGAGAAGCCTTGGCTATTTGTAGTCAAAAAGAACAAATCCGTTCTAACCAGGCTGCTGAAGTGGATTCACAGCCATGTCGCACGCACCACTGATCCAGAAACAGGCAGACGGTTGGTAACTCATCTGCCTCTGCTGATTATTGATGATGAGGCGGACCATGCCTCGGTGGATACTGGTGAAAACGTCATTGGCGACGATGGCAAGCCTGATCTCGAACATGAGCCGACGGCGATCAACAGACTTATCCGGCAAATTCTGCATTCATTTGCCAGGAAGGCCTATGTTGGTTACACAGCGACTCCTTTTGCCAATATCTATATACACGAGCATGGTGCTACGGAACGCGAGGGGCCTGACCTCTTCCCGTCAGCGTTCATTACTAACCTTTCTGCCCCGTCGAACTATGTCGGACCCTCTCGCGTATTCGGACTTGCTGGGGAGAACGGTCGGGACGGTGCGCTCGACCTAGTACGCACTGTAGAGGATCACTGCTCCGAGGATGGTCGAAGCGGCTGGATGCCCGTCGGACACAAAAGTGTATATACACCTCAAGATGACATGCCTGCTTCACTGGTAGAAGCTATCCAGGCGTTCATTCTGACATGCTGCATTCGCCAGTTACGCGGACAACAAAACGAGCACTCGTCAATGTTGGTCCATGTTACGCGATTCAATCTGGTCCAGCAGCACGTGCATCGGCAGATCGAAGATTACGTATCGCATCAAAAGCAGCGCGTAACGCGTAAGATAGATCATGAAGGATTCGTCTCAGACCTTCGAAAACTTTGGGACAATGACTTCCTTGCAACAAGCCAAAGAATTGCAAAAGAGACCTCTGAGGACATTTATCGCAACGTCCCCGGTTGGGACGAGATCGAATTACTGCTGCCCAGCGTGCTGGACGAAATCAAGATCCGGATGATTAACGGCACAGCCAAAGACGCCTTGGACTACGTCGAAAGCACCGATGGATTGAAGGTCATTGCAGTCGGCGGTGACAAATTAGCTCGCGGACTAACCCTTGAAGGCTTGTGTGTGAGCTATTTCCTGCGCGCCTCCAAGATGTACGACACGCTAATGCAGATGGGGCGTTGGTTTGGATATCGCCCGGGCTACCTGGATCTCTGCCGCCTCTATACTACGCCAGATCTCGTCGAATGGTTCGAGCACATTGCCGACGCAGCGGAGGAGCTTCGTGCAGAATTCGACTACATGATGGAGAGCGGCCTTACGCCTCGCGACTATGGACTGAAGGTCAGATCACATCCCGTTCTGATGGTGACCTCTCCGCTAAAAATGCGGACAGCCAAGACACTCTACCTTTCATTCAGTGGGCAATTACTGGAAACAGTCAGTTTCTTCAAAGATGAAGAAAAATTGACATCCAACTTGAATGCACTTCGCTCACTTTCCAAGGCGCTTGGTGCTCCCGGAGATATTCCGCCGCAGGAGCGTAACGGTCGGCAGGATAGATGGAAAGGCGTGAGCTGGACTGGTGTGGCTGCTCAGCATGTCATCGACTTTCTCCGAGCCTATCAGACCCATCCTGACTCTCGAAAAGTACGTAGCGAGATTCTGGCTGACTTTGTGGAAAAAATGAGCTTGTCGGGTGAGCTGAACGCTTGGACTGTTGCAATCATTGGCGGGGGCGAAAAAGCGGTCGAAGACATTCCAGGTTATCCCATAAACCGGATGAAACGTACCAACAAGGCACCGGCGGCAGAAGACAGATACTCGATAGGGCGAATCTTGTCTCCGCAAGATGAAGCAATCGATCTCGATGAAAGCTCATGGAATGCTGCTTTACGATTGACGCAGGAAGCCTGGAAACCGGATCCAGCGCGGGCCCGTGGGCAAGAACGTCCAGAGGTCCCGAGTGGCCCGTATATCCGACAGGTTCGAGGCCTGGGCAAAGGCGTGACTGCCCATCCAGAGCGCGGTGTGCTCCTGATTTATATTCTGGATCCGGAAGTCAGCAAAGTTGAGAATGTCAAAACCCCAGTAGTTGCATTTGCTATCAGCTTCCCGTCAAGCGCCACGAACCAATCAGTACCATATGTAGTCGCAAATCTTCTTTGGGAGCAGGAATACGGTGGTAGTGAATAGCAACGGGGTCTTGAAAACATGGAAAGCCTTGCATGGTGAGCTCAAGACGCCTGGTTGGCGATCCATCGATCTGTTTCAGGCCGGCACCTGCCTGATCAAATTGGCGCGGCATTCGCCGAGCGGCCATGAAGCAGTATTGATAGGCTTCGCTAACACGAAATTGGCGCCCACCCCCCTACTTCCCAAAGGACAAGGTTTCCGGATGGAACGTGCTACTTTGGGTGAAACATCTGGTGCCCGTCAGTGGCTTGCAATAGTAAAGCAGCCCTCGGGATGCATTGACTTGTTTGCTGCAGTAGTCGCTGACATCACTGCGCTGATGGCTGCAAATGGTGACTGCAGCGAAGACTTGCTTCACCAACGCCTCATGGGACGGGTCAGAGGTTGGCAGGAGTTCATGCGTAAAGGGCAAGAGGGCTTGAGCAAGGAAGCCGAGCAAGGACTGATAGGAGAACTGTGCTTCCTCAATCATCTCATTGAGTCAGGTATGCTCACCTATTCTGTGGTTGATGGATGGAAAGGCCCCGCGGACGGTCTTCATGATTTCGTTGTCGGCATGGGCTCCATAGAAGTCAAGTCCACGATTGGCAAGGAGGGATTTGCAGTACGAATTGCCTCACTCGATCAGCTTGACGACTCTCGAAGCTCTCCCCTTTATCTCGCAGGAGTCCGCCTGGAAATCAGTGATCGAGGGAGAACGCTGACAAGGTATGTCACGGACATTCGGTCCACGCTGGAACCCGATCCGGCAGCTTTGGCTTTATTTGAAAAAGCCCTACATGATGCCGGCTATCTAGACATGCATTCTGAAAATTATTCCAGAAAATTCCTGCCAACCGAACTGAGAATTTTACTTGTGGACTCAGACTTCCCCAGACTGATTCCATTTAACACACCGCCAGCTATTTGCTGGGCGCAATATGAAATTGACCTCTCCTTGATAGCGACCGATACACTGGCGCTACCGGAAGTCCTTGAGAAGCTTGGAGTCATTTGATGGAATTGGCGGAATTCCTGCAGGATACACAAACAGCTATCAGAGATGAGCTGAGCAAGGATTTTATACCTGGTAAAATGCCTGTTTCTGCAGAAGAGCTTTTCACCGAGCAGGTAATGAATCATCTGAGCGACCAAGGGATTACGTTTGACACCAATGTATGTCATTACGAGGCCAAAGTCGGGAGACACAAAGTAAAACTAAGCGGCTACTCTGTATCAGACACCACAGATGACGCAGGCAACCCAGATCGACTAGATCTTTTTGTAAGCCTATACAAGGGATTGGAAGAAATCGAATTGCTCGCTGACCAAGAAGTCGCTCGAGTAGCAACTCAAGGCATCCATTTTCTCAGATTTTGTGCTAACAATCAGTTATCCAAGCAGCTTGACGAGACCAATAACGTTTATGCATTAGTTGCAGAGGTTGAGCGAATTTTCGCAAACCTCGATAGCATCAGAATTTTTATCATCACGGATGCACGAGTCAAGACTCGAGACTATGCACCTCACGAGGTAGAAAACAAACAAGTTCGCATAGAGGTCATGGATATTCAACGCCTCTTCAACCACTTGCAGCAAGGACACTCCAGGGATGAGCTTGTCGTCAATTTTCCTGACTTGTGCGGCGGTCCATTACCTAGCGTCTGGGTGCCCGGATCTGCCAAGGATGAGTATGACTACGCTCTAACAGCTGTGCCTGGTAACGCGCTCCGTGCGCTCTACGAAAAGTATGGTCCTCGCATTCTTGAAGCGAACGTTCGCTCTTTCCTAGGAGTCGGGGCAAGAGGAGTCAACAAAGGAATCCGGGACACTCTCCGTGATACACCTGATCGCTTCATGGCTTATAACAATGGCATCGTGATTGTAGCTACCGCCAGCGAGCTGGGACGCACCAGTGATGGATCGGTTGGCATCTCCTCACTTAAAGGCATGCAGATTGTCAACGGCGGCCAGACCACTGCTTCCATATACTTTGCTAAACGAAAACAGCCCGACCTGAATCTAGACCACGTAAGGGTACCTGCAAAAATCATCGTACTGCGCTCGGAAAACAGCGATTCGGATGAGTTGATTGCAAAAATTTCCCGCTTTGCGAATAGCCAGAACGTGGTCAAACAATCCGACCTTTCTGCAAACAAACCCTTCCATCGCGAGCTGGAAAAAATGTCGATGCGGATCTTCTGTCCGGACGGTATAGGCAGATGGTTTTATGAACGCTCGGCAGGCAGCTACAAAGTCATGCTGGAGAAAGATGCAACTACGCCCGCGCAAAAAAAGAAGCTGCAGTCCGAAATTCCGCCGGCGCGAAAACTGACAAAGCCCGACCTTGCAAAATATCTATTCGCATGGGGACAGAAGCCCAATATCGTCAGCCTCGGATCACAGAAGAATTTTCAAACTTTCATGGACGAGCTTACAGAGCGCGAAGAAGCCGGCGAAGATATTTTGCCAACTGCTGAAAGCTATAAAATAATGATTGCCAAAGCGATTATTTTCAAAGCAGCTCAACGCATCATACGCCCCATGTTCCCTGCATTCCAGGCAAACATTACTGCTTACACTGTTTCACTACTCGGGTCCACCCTCGGAGCAGGTTTCAGGTTTGACTTGGTATGGCAGGGGCAATCCATCTCCCCTGAGCTTGGAGAGCAGATAGCAATCTGGGCCAAAGAGGTCGATAAGGCTTTGCATAAAGGAGCCGCAGGCAGAATGATATCCGAGTGGGCAAAAAAGGTCGAATGCTGGGAACAGGTTAAAACTCATACGTATACTAGTCCGCGAGGCAACATTCCAGAAATCAACTGAGAATCGTCAGGAGACCAACGGCACTGGTCTCCTGCTACTTAACCCGTGAATTCCAGAGAAACGTTCAAGATAATCACTAGGCTCTGTACGAATCCCGAGAAATCTAATCGGCACACCTCGAAAGCTGAATGTTTTAGAGCTTCCAGCCAACTACGGAAAAGAATTCTGTGATGGCAAAGCGTTACGAACTCTCGGATGAAGCCTAGACTGTAGTTGCCGATCTCTTCACCGAAAACCATGGTCGAGGGCGACCCCGCCTGAGAAACCGCTTGGTGCTCGATGGCGTGCGCTAGGTGCTCTGCTCGGGTGCTACGTGGCGAGATATGCCGGAACGCTTTGGCCCGTTGTCAACGGTGAATCAACGACTTCGGGCTGGCGAAACCGGGGCGAATTCGGTCATATGCTTAAACGCTTGAACCTGAGATTGAATGAGCAAGGCTGGATCGATTTACAAACCTGGATGATCGACTCAACCGCAGCACGCGCAACTCGGGCCTCTCCTGGCGCCGAAAAAAAGGGGACCTGACGAGCCTGCCGATCACGGTCCAGGCCGCATTCGTGGTGGCCTGACAACCAAAATCCACATGCTCTGCGAGGCGAACGGGCCACCGTTGCGCTTCCGCCTGTCAGGCGGTCAAGCCAGTAACATCAGCTACGCCCAACCACTGCGGGACGAGGTCAGCATTCCATCGAGTCAACGTGGCCGCCCTCATAAACGCTGCAAATGGTTGCTTGCCAACAATGGCTACGACGCTGCGACCTATATCGAATGCAACAGGTCATCCCGCTGCGCTCAATGAATCGCAAACCCAAGCCCGGCTTACCCGGACTGTTTGATCTGCCCAAGTACCCACAGCGCAACATCATCTAGCGCATGTTTGGCTGGCTGAATGAGAACCGCCGGATCGTGACACGCTTCGACAAGCTCACGAAAAGCTATGCCTCCGTGTCTCACTGGCTTGTTCTATACGGTGTTTTCGACATTTCTTTTCGAACAGAACCTAGAAGGTCGCTTTTGGCTTCCCTTCCCAGAGAATGCACGTGGGCAAGCCGTGGAATTGATGGTCGGCGTGCGGACCTGCAGTACCGGGCCGATGGAAGAAGGTCCGCAACCGATTTGGTTTAAAACTTTTGAATGCACCGGCAAAGGCAGTGCTGGATGACCCCGAGCTAAGCGTGAAGCGCTTGACATTCAAGCTTACCTATTTATGAGCTACCCTTTATGGGTCTTCTCCAATACAGGACGTTGACCATGAATCTCAAATATCAACTGGCCCTTTCAATAATCATTACAACCGCCCTCGGCTGCGCAACATCGTCAAATAATGTGGTAACGCTTACCCTTGATGCTACCCGGCAAAATACAGGACAAATCGCCAATGTCACGCTGAGCAGCCAAGACACACAGACCGGCTTCACGTTCTTCATCGGTGGCGTTCCGAATGGAACCACCCTACCCTTGCGCCTCTACACGTTCATAAACAAAGGTAGCTGCCAGCATCCCGGGCCAATGGCATACGCAATGAATGATCGCGTCGACACCGACCGCATGGCAAGAACGCGTACATGGACGTACTCAAGAACCGCAAATGTCATGATGTCGGAGTTGTTTGCCCATGAATACTCCATTGTTGTCCGAACAACACCAGCCGACGGCAATATCGATATCTTCTGCGGAAATATCAAGAAAGAGGCACTGTGAAATAGGCAGACCCATTCTCTAGCCCACCGCACATACAAACCTAATCAACACCTAAGTTGGTGCGGTCATATTCATAGCCAGTGAATGAGTGGAAATCCCTTCCCCCGAACACCATGACGGCAGAGGCTCCTGCCTGGCGCTGCTGGGTAGTGATGGCGTACCTGGTGTCTCGACGGCCGGCGCGCAGTCATTCGATTTCTCAGCCCAGCCCACCAACAACTAACTCAGTAGGGTCGAGGCGTTGCTGCGTGCTCAATCGCCACCCAGTCGGCTTGCTTCGACCTATTTGGCTCACAGCGGATTCGGACCGCTCTCAATGTCATTCCAAAATACTCTATGAGCCATCTTGATAGCTTCCCTGCGTAGATCTAATACTTAGCCTCATGCCAGGGGAGGCACGGAAAATGCAAAGAAGATTCGTTATCGTTCCCGCCGTACCTATCGAGAAAGACTCATTTCAATCAGGAGCTCGTTTCTACGCCAACACCGTATCTGGGGGCTTCGACATCTACGACAACCAAGAAAAAATGCGCCGCAAGCCAAGCTATCCGACGAGGACACTGGCAGAAGCCGCCTGCGCAGAAATGAACGAGACCTGTCGAAATCCCGACGAACTCTTTACGCCAATGAGAACTTGTTGAAACGCCACCCAATGGCGCGCATCGGGTTTGTGGCGCGCTAACCCGCCTGAGATACAGCCCCACGACGGGCAACGGCATACAGGACTACGCCAGCTTGAGCGGCACGTCGAACTCTGTACGCACGTGACCGCTCATGACCAGATCGAAGGAGCCGAACGCGGCGATAGCCAACAGGTAGATCGAGACGGCATAAAGTGGCTCATCAATCGGCCGTATGCGCCGGATGTAGTCATAAGTTGCAAGCATCTGGATGTTGGGGCCGCTTCGCGGCCCATCGCCGGCAAGCGCGGCTCCCACAGGCACAACGTAAGACTGGAGGCTGGTGATACATCTGTGGGAGCCGGCTTGCCGGCGATGAGGCCGGCACTGGCAACAGAACTTTCGCCAGCTCTCCCCCCTCGCGCGTCAGCACGGGTGCGCTTATCCACGGTACAGCCCCGATGAATTGATCAGCACATTATTGGATGATGCGCACACCAGCAATACAGAGCCCTCATTGTAAGGCTCTCTTCAAGCCTTCCTTAGTCAACCCATGTGAAGACGCCAAAATTCGCTTGCTTCGAAAGTTTATGGCAATCTGCCGCATCCTTTGAAAACGCAAACCCATGAAAAACATAATTTTCAAGAGCAAGCTAATGCCCGAAATTTCAGCCGAGAATGCCAGCCTGATTCATGCCATTGCTATGACAACCGCCATAATCGCCGCATTGATCTCGGCTTGCGCGGTCATCTTGGCGCAACTTACGTCCGACGTTCAAATCAAACACTTGGACCGGTCCATGCCAGATACCAGCCAACTCATTCCCAAAGCCAATGAGTCCAGCGCGCAGTCTCAGTTGAAAATCGACGCGCTCATCCAACAGAACCAGGAGTTGACCGCACGACTGGCAGCAGAGGAACAGGCCCGGCTGAAAATCGAAGCCCGCCTCCAACCCAGGAAGTTGACGGCGCAAGCGCAGGCAGCGTTCAAGGCATTGGCTGTAGCGCTGGCCAAGGACAAGGCCACCCCAACCGTACTGCTGAACATCGTCAAAAATGATGACGAAGCACTAGCGTTCTCAAAGCAGATCGCTGTAGCCATGATGAAAGCAGGCGTACGGGTTCAGATAAAGCACTTGATGCACACGAAAGAGGCCACGGGAGCTCATGTAGTGCTGTACAACAGCCCGGGTAGCCAACAAATCGAGAAAGCCTTCATAGCGGCCAACATTGCTTCGCAGATCACGCGGTCTTCTCAAACACCAACGATCCGCATCGACGATCAGGATACGCCCGCAATCAGTGCGTTCATTACCGTTTATCCTAAGGACTTAGCGCTTACCGTCGCGCCATGAAGGCCAAGCCCCCATGAACAGAATGACGGCGGGTATCTGGAGAAACAGTAAGTAGGCCCCAGGCTTCACGGAAACCAGCCCTCCCCAAATGCCCATCAAAGCTGCGCCGATCCATAGTCGGCGCTTCGGCGTCAGCCACTCACGAACCCTTTTCAATTGATTGGCTGCCACTCCCACTCTCCTTGTTTGGTAAGCGGCGAAGCATATCACCTGCAGCAGTGGCTGCTCATTGAGTGGCATGCAATTCTCAAGGCAATAAAAAACCCGCCAAATGGCGGGCTTAAGAGTCTCAAGATATAGACATCGCGCTAAACGCACGTCCGAAGTGACATCAAATTAGCCAACTCGCCAAACGGTACCGTCGCTAAAAACAGGTACTTTACCCACCCCGCCGCCCAATAACGTCGCATTGAAAACCGTGGTCTGCGCGTCAGAGACGAAAGCGCGCGCACCGAGACCAGCCGCAACAGCACTAGGGAGATTCGCAACAACGAAAACGGTGCTTTTGACTACCCCGCGCAGGACCGTCTCTTGCACCCCTACATTACCAAGCACAACTTGATTGTCCCGGGTACTGTAGGTCTCGTGCCCAATCGCTATCGAGTTTGATGCGTCGGTTTTCTGCAGCGTATTACTTCCTGAACGACTACCGATAAAAATACTACCCAGCACTTTATCGGCAACCGCCACGAGGCTCCTGCCCGCTTCATGCCCAATGGCTACAACATCGCTGCCCAGGAACTCTTCTACAGCACGATAGCCAATGCCGATTACTCTGTTGCCGGCTGGCGTGCCTCCTGTCCCGGTTGCCTGATTGATCCGCGGGAAGCCCGACGATATGGCGCCTGCCGATCCGCCGACAAACACGCAGTGGCTACCGTTTAAACGGTTTCTTCCGGCAGCTCTGCCTACCACTATACATTCGTCACCGTCTCGCTTGTACTCCCCTGAACCGTATCCCGCAAATATGTTGCCCGCTCCTTGGCACACCCAGCCTGCGCTGTCACCGAGACCGGTATTATTACCGGCTGTCACGCCCTGTTCTAGCGCGCGGAAGCCTACTGCCGTCGCGCCGACACCCGTTGCGTTGAAGCGGCCAGCGCGGGTGCCAACATAGGTGCAATCTGACAGGTCGACACCCAGTTGGGCGGCCACAACGCCGATCGCAATGTTCGAAGACTGGGACTTCTGCGACTCCAAGGCGGATTCTCCGATGCCAATATTAGAGCCGCCAGTTGTAACGCTATTGCACGCATTTCGGCCAATCCCCATATTCCGCTCACCGGCGGGAGAAGCTGTTGGGCCGCGAGTGCCGAGCCAAAAGTTAAAAGCGATATCATCCCACCGCGCAAAGTCGATACCCAACGCTTTGATGTGGGTTTGCGATTTAGTCCCAAGCGCAATCTGGTTACTTTCTGTGGCTAATGCACCATGGCCTATGGCGATTACATCATTATTTACAGCACCGCCCAAGGCATTAAAACCCACTAGTGTTTGCCTGGACCCGGTAGTTGTGTCTCCGCCAGCATTGGTTCCGATGGCAGTGCAAGGCCCGCCAATTGATCTACTAAGAGCATAGGCACCAATGGCAACCATCTCATCACCGCTATATGTATAGCCAGCGCTTCGACCAATCGCAGTATTTGAATCGCAATCTCCCGTTGCAAGCGTCATTGCCTCCGACCCAATAATCACGTTATTGTCAGCGCCTTGCACACGGTATGCCGCATTCTCACCAATGATAACGTTGTCGTTACCCGTTGCGTTATCTCGCCCAGCATTGTTCCCTAAATAGACATTTCGAGCACCGGCGACAAGCGCCTCACTTGAACTTAACTCAAGCCCATCTTTTGAAACTTCGAGTGATGGTGTCTTGGCGTCAGTGCCGACCTGGTCAAGTTCGGGCGACGCGCTAGAATGCTTTGATTTTCCGTTGTTGGATTTCATATTCTCTCCAGATATAAAAAACCGCCAAACGGCTGATTTGAGCAGGTACTTTTCACCTACTTCGGCTGGTTAGATGATAGCAGCGGGCCGCGCAGGAAGCTTTCGACGGGGACGTACAGGGTGTTCAGGGCGTAACTGCGTGGCTTCAATAACTGGCTGATGCCGGAGTACGACTTACCGAGGTTGAGCTCTTCAGCTGGCGACAGTGCGTGGTAATGAGTGATTGAGCCCGGGTCGAAGACGGCTGCGCCAGATGTAGGTACTGTGACTTTCACCCGAATTTTGCTGCCCGCAACAATTGTGTAAGGGATGTCGACAGAGGCGATGGTGTTGTCTCTGGTGACCTGGGTCCTTTCGACTGTAAGAATCGACAGGCCTGGTGGAGAGGAGGAAGGTCTTTGCCGCGGGCCTTCGCCGCTACCCGAAGTTGATAGTCGAATACAGCCTGGAACATCGACTCAGCCAAAGGCGCAGGCGCTCGACTTATTCGGCAGGTCGCCCGGCGGCCTGGCTTCGTTGTACTGCCGCATGGCGTCTACGGCCTGCTGAATCAGCGGCTCGCCAGCCTCAACCATTCCAATAAACGAGCGCTTGTCCACCGCCATGCACCGATCTGTGGTCAGCGTATTATAAGACGCGAACGCCGGACACACTCTGATTGAAGATCTGTAAGGACCGCTATCGACTCAAAACGGTCAGGGTGTCTATGACTCTTCGATACCCGTGGTCATTTCCTCTCCGGTTTATCGGCATCGTCAAAAGCCCCCGTTGCAGCCCACCCAGCGGTATACAACATACCGCTATCTTTTTTTGCTACTGGCTTCGTGTGCTCATCAATCGTGACATCATCGCGGCGAATTTTAGGCGGTTTAAAACTGCTTTCGCAGACACTCGCAAAACTAGCAGGCCTTCTATCGTTGGCTTTGCCTGTTTGTTTTTTCAGCAGGGGAGACGCAACGTCCGGGTACAGCGCTAACACGAGTTTCATTTGCTCTGAGGCATCATAAAGACGTGTTACCTCTGTGCTAGCTCTTTTACCCAATGCGTCCTGCGTGACGGCGTCGACACAATCCAAGTGGTAGAGAAATGACGCGATCTCCTTGTGCTGCTGGTATCCCGCCTGCTCCGACAGCAAAATATTTGCATATATCTCATTTATTTTGTGCCATTTTATTTTTGGCCAGTCACGATATGCGGTGTATCGAAGACTACGAATAAAAAACTCTGCACTCCGTGGCAGCGGATTTTTCAGCTCCAGCCTCACAATCTTGTGAGTAACTGCTGTTTTAGGCGCTGATTGTTTATTGCGTTTTGCCTTCTTAGTCTTTGACTTCGCTTCGTTCATTTATAGCCAATCCATGCCGTTGATCTGAAGATAATGGCACGCAGCCTGCATCCTTGCGACTCCCGCATCTGGATTAGCGCTCAGCTACCCTGTCGCAGGGGTGGTGTGGCCGATCTGGATCGATGGCGGTCGGTCGCGAATTCCGGCAATCGGCGAAGCTGACCTTCGCCTCGTCCATGTCCTGGCCTGGCCTGGCCTGGCCTGGCCTGGCGCTGATTTTCCGCCAGGGTCAGGTCGCTCAAAGCCTTGCCCTGTTCGGCTGTCAGATCGGCGAGGCGGGCGCGGAGAAACACCACGAGATTCACTGAAGCGCCTGGGCGACGTACTTTATCCTGTGGCATTCCTGGATAGCCTCTTCAATTGCTCTCGCAAATTCTTCTCTCAACGCTTCCATGTTTTCCCCTAATTTAGTCATGAAGCGTTTCTGGCCAAAATAGCGTATCCCACCCTTATTTGAGCGCTACCCAGCCAAGGGCGGCGCATGCATGGAGTAAGCCATGATCGTCACACCCTGCGAACAACAGCCACATCGCATTGCAGGGCTAGTTGGATCGCCGCAGTGCCGCTACCTACCAGAGGCTGAGAAAATCTGACACCATCACGCCCTTTTCACCGCAAGCTGCTTCGAGTCAGGCTCTGCGTGTAATCGAAGGGCACAATAAGCCCTCATTTTTTGCTGGGGCGATGGATGAAACAAGGGCGACTCTGGGCGTTGATGCTGATGTGCGTGGTCATGATAGGTTGCGCCACTGCGCCACCTAAAGATCAAAACAACCTGTGCAATATCTTCCGCGAATACCCCGACTGGTATGAAGACTCGCTGGAGATGCAACAGCAATACGGCACGCCGCAACATGTGGCGATGGCAATCATGAAGCAGGAAAGCAGCTTCGTTCACGATGCATTGCCTCCTCGGGATTACTTGCTGTGGGTAATTCCCTGGGGCCGTGTCAGCTCTGCCTACGGTTATGCACAAGCCCAAGATCCCGTTTGGGGTGAGTACAAGGACGGCACCGGCAATGGCGGCTCGCGAGATAACTTCGACGACGCGATCATGTTCATCGGCTGGTACACCGCCGGTACCCAAAAGCAGCTGGGCATCTCCAAGTGGGACACCTACAACCAGTATCTTGCCTATCACGAAGGCCGCGGTGGTTTCAGCCGGGGCACCTTCCGCAGCAAACCCTGGCTGATGCAGGTGGCACGCAAGGTTGAGCAGCAGTCGAAGGTCTACGGCGCACAGCTCAAGCAGTGTCGGGGGGAGCTGGAGGATGATAGTGGCTGGTTCTAAAGCGAGGGGTTGCAGGCTGTGCAGGCGCTGGGGTCCATCCCCACAGAAAACCGATCCAGCAACAGCGAACAGACGGCACCACGACCAGGCCGGCGATTGCGCGTAGCTACATTTCTGGAACCGCGCCCAAGGCTTCCCTGCCGACTCATCATCGACAAAGGCGCTGACGGCAAGCCGTTCACCAAGAACTAGCAGGTGCACATGTGCGGGAACAGCGTAAGCCCGCCTCCAATGGCAGCCCTTGCGCGCGCCAACGACCCTTGGCGCGTAGCTGACCGACAAGCTGCAGCGGCCTAGTCTTCGACTAGCCGGAACTGCATTTCTAGTGGGCCGCCAGGTGCACGAGACTCCATGACAGCTACATGCTTAGCCCCGCACTGCTGACAAAAGAAAACCTGGCGGTCCAAGCCCTCGTCGTGCTTCAACTCAGCATCTGTTTCTTCCTCACAGTTCAGGCAGATGAATTTTCTGGTCATCGCCATTCCTCCTATTCCATACACCTTCAGCGTAGCCGGCCTTAAAGCTGGCTCCGAGGTATTCGCATGACCACAGAAAGCCGATCCAGCAAACCTCGTGCTACGCCCCCCCTAGGCAGGCCCGTTCGGGGAAAGGGCTCGCCCGTGGTTGGGTGTCACGGTTTGTGCCTCAAATAGAGGAACAAGGCCACCGCATCAATCGCGAGCACGACTGCAATTGCGAGGAGCATTAAGTAGTGGTCGACCGGAAGCATTATCTGCATCCCCGATTTGAGCAGTCCATAGATGGTAGCAATTCCTATTCCAATCCCACTACACGTACCCATCGACGTGAACGCCTGTGCTGCGCAGGGAAATCGATGCCCGAACCATGCGGTGTCTTCAGTGTTAAAAAATTCTCCTTGAGACGGAACGTTTTGATAGCACATTGATTCAGAAAGCTTGCTAACAAACAAAATCAGGTTTTTAGGACAAGCGTGATCATGAAGAAAATCATCGCAGCGTCGGTGCTTTCCTTGGCAGCATTTTCTGCAGGAGCAACTGAACTATCCGGTGCAGTGGGCGCGACCTCGCAGGGAGGGCTTACTGCCCGAGCGGGTGTAGGATTAGCCTGGGACAAGACCTGGCTGGAGTCGAACACCGGTCGCCTTACAGGCTATTGGGATGCGGGATACACATACTGGGAAGCAGGCGATGCATCAGGTGGCGCTCATTCCCTTTCGTTCGCTCCGGTGTTCGTGTACGAGTTCGGAAGTGGCAACATCAAACCGTTCATTGAGGCCGGCATCGGCCTAGCGGTGTTCTCCGGAACTTCGGCCGGGGATCAGGAACTTGGCTCCGCCTTCAACTTTGAAGATCGCATCGGAGCAGGGCTGAAAATCGGCGACACTCAAAGAGTCGGCATTCGTGCAATGCACTACTCCAATGCCGGGATCAAACAGCCGAATGATGGGATCGAATCTTACTCCCTGTTCTACAGCCATCAAATTTGATGCCGACGGGCCCGCATTCTTGCGGGCCTCTCTTGAAGCAGCCGCACTGCAGCCTGGTCACTCACCACTTCCTTACCTCCCGGCTAAAGCCCCTCTCCCCTCTATTTCGAGGCGGCGAGACGATCAGCTGCAGGAGCGACTTCGACTGCGATGCGGCGGGCGCGACCATGAACTGGTCAACTATTTTT
>NZ_AKJC01000044.1 GCF_000282535.1 Pseudomonas sp. GM84
CCCCCATCGGCTACAACGCCGACGAGCATCGCCTGGACGCAGCGTTCTACGACCTGCTGGCGTCGGAGATGCGCCTGACCAACTTCGTGGTCATCGCCCAGGGTCAGGTCCCCCAGGACAGCTGGTTCGCCCTGGGCCGGCTCCTCACCAGCAATGCCGGTGTCCCCGTTCTGCTGTCCTGGTCCGGTTCGATGTTCGAATACCTGATGCCCTTGCTGGTGATGCCCAGCTATGAAGGGACCCTGCTCGACCAGACCTGCCAGGCCGCCGTCAACCGACAGATCGAGCACGGCAACCTGCTGGGGCTGCCCTGGGGCGTCTCCGAGTCGGCGTACAGCGCAATGGATGCACATTTCAACTACCAGTACCGAGCATTCGGGGTACCGGGCCTGGGCCTCAAGCGCGGCCTGGGTGAAGAGCGTGTGGTGGCCCCTTACGCTAGCGCCCTCGCCCTGATGGTAGAGCCCACGGCCGCCTGCCGTAACCTGCAGCGCCTGGCCACGCTCGGGCTGTCGGGCCGCTTCGGCTTGTACGAGGCCGTGGACTACAGCGAAGCACGGCTGCCACCCGGGCAGAGCTCGGTGGTGATCCGCTCCTTCATGGCCCACCACCAGGGCATGAGCTTCCTCGCCCTGACCGCCCTGCTGCTGAACAAGCCCATGCAACGGCGCTTCGCCTCGGACCCGCAGTTCCAGGCCAGCATGTTGCTGTTGCAGGAGCGGGTGCCGAAAACCGCCGCCCCGTACCTGCACACCCTTCAGGCCCCGAACGTGAACGACGCCGAGCCCGCCAGCGAGACTCGGCTGCGCGTGTTCAGCGAGCCGAACCGCCGCCATCCCGCTGTGCAACTGCTCTCCAATGGCCGCTATCACGTCATGGTCAACCACGTTGGCAGTGGCTACAGCCAGCGCAACGACATGGCGGTCACCCGCTGGCGCGAAGACGCCAGCCGCGACGACCTGGGCAGTTTCTGCTACCTGCGCGATGTCGCCAGCGGCGCCTGCTGGTCCAGCACCTACCAGCCGACCCGGCACCGCAGCAAACACCAGGAGGCGATCTTCAGCGACGGCCGGGCGGAGTTCCGCATCCGCGAACGCGACTTCGACTGCCATACCGAAATTGCCGTATCCCCCGAAGATGACATCGAACTCCGTCGCCTGCACCTGACCAACCACGGCGACGAGCCCCGCACCCTGGAGCTGACCAGCTATGCCGAGGTCGTGCTGGCGCCGGCCATGAGCGACGCACTGCACCCGGCCTTCAGCAAGCTGTTCATCCAGACCGAACTGATCCGCCCGCTGCAGGCCATCCTCTGCACCCGGCGGCCCCGCGCGCTGCAGGACGCCGTGCCGTGGATGTGCCATGTACTGGCCGTGCACGGTGCCGATATCGATGCAGTGTCCTATGAGACCGATCGGGCCCGTTTCATCGGTCGCGGCCGCACCCTCGGCGCCCCGGCGGCGCTGGATCCCGACAGCAAGGCATTGTCCGACAGCGCGGGGGCGGTGCTCGACCCGATCGTGGCGATCCGATGCCGCATCGCCCTGCTGCCGGGCCAGACAGCAACGGTCGACCTGGTCACCGGTGTGGCCAACAGCCGCGATGCCTGCCTGCAACTGGTCGCCAAGTACCGCGACCGTCACCTGGCCGACCGGGTCTTCGACCTCGCCTGGCCGCACAGCCAGGTGCTGTTGCGCCAGCTCAACGGCTCGCTGGCCGATGCCCGGCTGTTCGAGCAGATGGCTGCCTCGGTGATCTACCCCAACGCCAGCCTGCGGGCCAGCGCTGCCCTGCTGGCCGGCAACCGGCGCAATCAGTCCGGCCTGTGGGGCCAGGGACTGTCGGGGGACCTGCCCATCGTGCTGGTACAGATTGGCGACCCGGCCAACATCCAGCTGGTCAAGCAGATGGTGCTCGCCCATGCCTACTGGCGCCAGAAGGGCCTGGCCCTCGACCTGGTGATCTGGAACGAAGACCAGGCCGGCTACCGCCAGCAATTGCAGGAGCTGATCATGGGCATCGTCGCCTCCGGCAGCGAGGCGACCCTGCTCGACCGCCCCGGTGGCATATTCGTGCGCCCGGCGCAGCAGTTGTCCGAAGAGGACCGGATTCTCACGCTTTCGGTCGCCAGGCTGGTGCTCAACGACAGCCATGGCACGCTGGCCGAGCAATTGCGTCGGCACCGTCAGCCGGCAGCGCCACCGGCCCTCCTGGCAGATCCTGCCCAGACCCGCCCCACGCCCTCCCGCCAGCCGCCGATGGACGAGCCGGCGCTGATGCTGGCCAACCCCTACGGCGGATTCAGCGCCGACGGACGCGAGTACGTCATCCCCCTGATCCCCGGCAAGCCGCCACCCGCGCCATGGGTGAACATCATCGCCAACCCGCTGTTCGGCAGCGTGGTGTCGGAGGCCGGCAGCGCCTACACCTGGTACCAGAACGCCCATGAGTACCGCCTGACACCCTGGCACAACGACCCCGTCGCCGACCCCAGTGGCGAAGCGTTCTACCTGCGCGACGAGGACAGCGGGCACTACTGGTCGCCGACCCCGCGGCCCTGCCCCGGCCCCGGCCGCTATCGCACCCGGCATGGCTTTGGCTACAGCGTGTTCGAGTATGCCGACCACGACCTTGGCAGTGAGCTCTGGGTGCATGTGGCGCTGGAGGCCCCGGTCAAGTTCAGCCGGCTGAAACTGCACAACCGCAGCGCACGGAAACGGCGGTTGACGGTGACCTGCTTCGCGGAGTGGGTGCTGGGCGACCTGCGCGGCAAGACCGCCCTGCACGTGGTCAGCGAGATCGACCCGGTCAGTGGCGCCCTGTTTGCCCGCAACAGCTACGCGGTGGAGTTTTCCACCCAGGTGGCGTTTCTCGATTGCGACCTGCCGCGCCAGGGCTTCACCTGCGATCGCAGCGAGTTCATCGGCCACAACGGCACTGACCAGGCACCGGCCGGGCTGCGTCAGGCACGGCTGTCGGGGCGCACGGGCGGCGGCCTGGACCCCTGCGCAGCGCTGCAGGTCAGCGTGCAACTGGAGCCCGGCGAACAGCGTGAAGTGGTGTTCCTCCTTGGCGCTGCGCCGGACGCCCCTGCCGCCAGCCGCTATGTGCAGCAATACCGCGGCCTGCAGGCCGCCATGGAGGAGTTCGACAAGGCCCAGGCCTACTGGCGCCGGACACTCGACACCGTGCAGATCGAAACCCCTGAACCGTCCCTGGATGTCCTGGCCAACGGCTGGTTGATGTACCAGGTGATCGCCTGCAGGTTCTGGGCGCGCAGTGGCTTCTATCAGTCCGGTGGCGCCATCGGTTTTCGCGACCAGTTGCAAGACAGCATGGCCATGCTCCACGCCGCCCCGCAAGCGGCGCGCCAGCACCTGCTGGCCTGCGCCGCTCACCAGTATGTGGAAGGCGATGTGCAGCACTGGTGGCACCCACCCCTGCAGCGGGGGGTTCGCACCCGGTGCTCGGACGACCTGCTGTGGCTGGCGCTGGCGAC
>NZ_AKJC01000045.1 GCF_000282535.1 Pseudomonas sp. GM84
ACAGACAACAAAAAACCCCGAACAGGCCAAGCCCGTTCGGGGTTTTGTCTATCAGCTGCTATCAGCGCGTAACGCGGCTGGTACCGTCGACGGTCAGGATGCGCACGCGCTCGCCCACACGGAACACTTCGTTCTCCTGCACGGCTTGCACATAGGCGCGCGTGCTGCCGTCGTCTTCGCGCACGGTGATCTCCACACCCTGGGTGCGGGTCAGGCCTTCCTCGGCGGCCGAGCCTGCCAGGCCACCGGCCACGGCACCGATCACAGCGGCCACGATACTGCCGCGGCCACCACCGACAGCGCTACCGGCCACACCACCGACAATCGCACCAGCACCCCCGCCGATCGGCGTCTTGGTGCCTTCGATCTTGACCGGACGCAAGGCCTCGATGGTGCCCATGCGCACGGTCTGCACGCGACGGGCCTCATCACGGGAGTAACTGTCGCCAGTCAGGCTGGAGGCGCAGCCACCCAGCAACAACGACATGGTGGTGAAGGTCGCCACCAGCAAAGCGGATTTACGCATGGGTAAAGTCTCCATAAATTCAGGTGTCCATTAGACGCTGCGCCCAAGCAACTGTCACGACGCAGGCGTAACAAAATCGGTTTCATTCAGCGCCCATACAGCAAGTACAGGCGATCTCCCAGGTCTCTAACGTCAGACCAAGGATAGCCATGGATTACTGCATCGAGGTATTGGGAGACAGCGCAGCCGGAGACAGCCGCGATGTGGAAAGGGCCGCGATGCGGCCCCAGAGGTCTCAGGGAGCCAACCGCTCGCGCAGCCAGCGCGCCTCGACCAGGCGGTAGTTCAAGCGATCATGCAGGCGGCTGGCGCGCCCTTGCCAGAACTCGATGCGCTCGGGCAGCAGGCGGTAACCGCCCCAATGCTCGGGGCAATGCGGCTGAGTGTCGGAAAAGCGCGACTCGGTCGCCTTGACCAACCCTTCCAACGCTTCACGGCTGGCGATTACCTGGCTCTGTGGCGAAGCCCACGCACCCAGGCGGCTACCCAGAGGGCGCACCTGGTAGTAGTCGTCCGACTCCTTGGCCGTCACCTTTTCCACCCGTCCTTCGATACGCACCTGGCGTTCCAGCGCCGGCCAGAAGAAGGTCATGGCGGCGAAGGGGTTGGCCAGCAGCTGCTGACCCTTGGCACTGTCGTAGTTGGTGAAGAAGGTGAAACCACGGTCATCGAGCCCCTTGAGCAGCAAAACGCGGCAATGGGGCCGGCCCTCGCCATCGACGGTGGCGAGGGTAAGGGCGTTGGCCTCTACCGGGGGTTGCTCGGTCTTCACCGCATCTGCAAACCACTGGTGGAACAGAGCGAACGGCTCCTCCGGGGCCTTGGCTTCCGCCAGGCCATCACGGGTGTAGTCGCGGCGCATATCGGCCAGGGATTGGGTCATGGCTGCGTTTCCTTGACGATCAGTTGGTCTTCGCAGGGCTGTTGGCGGCCAACTTCTTGTCAGCAGTCGCTTTCTTGGCGGCGGGCTTGGCCGGCGCGGCTTTTTTCTTGGCTGTGGACTTGGCAGCTGGCTTGGCTGCGGCTTTCTTCGCGGCTGGCTTGGCAGCGGACTTGGCAGCTGGCTTGCTGTCGACAGCCTTGGCGGCCGGTGCCTTGGCATCCTGCACGGCAACCATGGAAGCCGGGGTCGGCGCTGGTGCGGCTTGCTGGTACTTGGCCAGCAGCGCGACCATGGTGTTTTGTGGGGTCAACAGCATTTCCACGCGGCGGTTGAGCGCACGGCCTTCGGGACTGTCGTTGGCCGCACGCGGCATTTCCGCACCCATGCCCTTGAGGCTCAGGCGGTCACGCTTCAAACCGCTGAGGCGGAAGATCGCCGAAACCGACGCGGCGCGCTCCAGGCTGAGTTTCTGGTTGGTAGCGGCCACGCCACTGGTGTCGGCATGGCCGAGTACCAGCACGGCGGTCTTGGGGTCGCCCTCGACGGCCTTGGCCACGCGGGTGATCGGACCCAGGCTCATCGGCAGCAGCATGTTGGGACGATCCGGGTTGTACGAACTGTCGACCGGAATGGTTACCGCCAGCACGTTTTCGCGGCGCTCCAGTTGCAGCTTGCTGTCCTTGATGGCTTCGCGCAGCTTCGGCTCGTATTCGTCAAGCCATGCCTGGGTGGCTTTCTGGTCGATCTTCGGTACCACTGGCCCCTTGGCCTGCTTGTCGTCACCGCCAAATGGCCACCACCAGCGGCTGGCACTTTCCGACTTGGCATCGGCCTTGGCGACCTTTTCGTTGACGGCTTGCTTCACTTCCTGCTCTGCAACCTTGTCCGAACCGAAAGGCCACCAGGCGCTGGCGCCACCTTTCGATGCATCCTGAGAATGGCTGGCACAGCCGGTCATGGCGGTCAGGCACAGGGCGAGAGCTAAGGTTTTATGTGAAGACATCAGCGATACACCATGAATTAGAAAGAATTTTCGCCAGCACACCGCAGTGCGCTGGCATTGAGGATAACAAAGGGGCCGTGCAATACCCGCGTTACCCGATCAAAGGCACGTCCCAAGGACCCGTACCAGCTGCTGGGCCCTTGGGTCCATGAGCACGTAAGGGCCAAGGGTATTGACCACGAATCCGAAGGCCACATCGTGCTCAGGGTCGGCGAAACCGACCGAGCCGCCGGCGCCTGGGTGACCGAAGGCACGGGCACCGAGACCGAAGGTGGCGTTGGCAACATCGGGCTGGTCGAGCATGCAGCCCAGGCCGAATCGGGTCTGGGTCAGCAGGGTACGATCCTGGCCGAGGCTGTGCTCGCGGGTCAGTTCGTCGAGCAGTTCGGACTCCAGCAGGCTGCCGTCGAGCAAACCGGCATAAAAGCCTGCCAGGCTGCGAGCGTTCCCATGGCCGTTGGCCGCGGGCTGTTGCATGCGCCGCCACTCGGGTTTGTTGGTGCTGGTGAGGATCGCCGGTGGGTTGGTAAAGGCACGGGTGGACAGCGCCTCCGGCTCACGCATGGTCACCTGCAGCAGGCGCTGGGCCGCGGCATCGCCGGCATTGCCTTTGCCGCGTGCGATATGCGCCACCCGATGAAATTCTTCGTCCGCAAGGCCGACATGGAAGTCCAGCCCCAGTGGGCGCGCGGTACGCGCGACGATCGACTCGCCCGGGCCACGCCCATCTGCTCGACGGATCAGCTCGCCGATCAGCCAGCCGTAGGTGATGGCGGCATAACCATGTTCGGTGCCGGGCGTCCACCACGGTGTTTCGGCGGCCAGGGCATCGACCATCGCTTGCCAGTCGTACAGCGCCTGCGCCGGCAGCAACTGGCGAATCGCCGGCAAACCGGCGCGGTGGCTGAGCAGCTGTCGAAGGGTGATGCCGTCCTTGCCCGCCTGGGCGAACTCAGGCCAATAGCGCGCTACCGGGACATCCAGGGCCAGCTTGCCCTCGCCCACCAATTGCAGGGCAGTAACGGCGGTGAAGGTCTTGGTGCAGGAGAACAGGTTGGCGATGGTATCGCTGTGCCAGGCTTGCTGGCCGTCCTTGTCGGCACTGCCTGCCCACAAGTCGATCACGGTTTCGCCGCCGATCTGGATGCACAACGCCGCACCGCGCTCCTGGGGATCATCGAACAAGGCGGCGAACGCTTCGCGCACTGCCTCGAATTTCAGCTCATAGTGACCCTGGATCTGCACCCGCCTGCTCTCCGTACGACCTTGCCGAAAAATGGCGTGCATTGTTTCAGCAGTTAAGGGTTTTGCCTACTGGGCAGAGCCTGGTCATGGAGAAAATTCATGCCGATTGTTCAGCGATAGGCTGCACCGCCATGCCGAGTTCAAGGGGCTGGCTTTTCCAGCTGGCTGCGCAACTGACCAACGGCCTCCAGGTTGCTCTTGCGTACCGCTTCGACAAAGCCCGCAAACGGCACATCGGTAATTGCCACCAGGCCCAGGTGGCCGTTCTCGCCATCGAGCAAACGACCACTGGCAGGCTGGTCAAGGTACTGGAACCAATGGGCGCCAACGATCATCGGCTGGGCCAGCGCCGCCTTGAGGAAGTTGCCATACGCCGGCCCACGGTCTTCTTCTCGTGCCACTTCAACAGGCCCGGGCCAGAACGGCCCACGGTCACGTGAGCCGAACTGGAATTCCGACACCAGCACCGGCTTGTCCAGCTCGGCCAGACGGGAGAAGTCGTAGCCGTCTTCGGGCTTGAGGGTATAGAAGTTGAAACTCAGCACATCGCAGAACTCGGCGCAGGCCTTGACCGCCTCCGGGGTGCTCAGCGCGTAGCGCCCCCCCAGCAACAGATGGTTGGGGGCATGCCATTTCAGTGCGTCGGAGATGGTCTTGAAATAGGTTTGCGCGAACACTTGCTGGAAATACTGGAAATCACGCTCGATTTCCGGGTGCTCGGGGTTGGGCAACGGTGCCTCGAAACCTGGGTCCTCCATCAGCTCCCAGGCCTGCAGGTCGATACCCCAGGCCTTGGACAAGCCTGCCTGGTTGCGGTACTTGTCGCGCAACTGCTTGAGGAACGCGCGCTTGGCCGGCACATCGGTGGTCAGGCGCAGGGTCCCGTAGGCCAGGCCATACCGTGCCTTGGGGTCGTTGCCAGGCGCCGCCCAGGCCAGTTCGTTGTCGGCGAAGTAACCGATCAGCCAAGGGTCGTCACGGTGATCGCGGGCAGCGATGGCCACGGCACGTTCGGTGGCCATGGCGAAACGCGGGTCGAATGGGTCGGGCATGCGGCCCCACCAGTCCATGCCCGTACTGATGCTGGCATAGTCGCCGACGATCGACAGCGGCAAGGTGTACGGCAGGCGTTTGGCCTGGGCCAACGCCGGGTCGCTCCAGTTACCCAGGGTGTTGAAACCCCAGGCCTGCAGGCGGTCCAGGGTATGCGCCTGCCAGCGGGTATCGTCCAGCGCAGGCGGCGGGCAGTCGGCGGCCGGTTGCCCCTCCACATGCGCGCACGGCTTGCCATAGGTGCGCTGGAGGTTGGCGGCATAGAAGTCGAACCAACGCCCTTGCTTGAAGGCGCGCCCTTGTGACGAAGCATTGCCATCGTCATTGTTGCCTTCGCCATAGAAAGCTGCCGCCGCGTCGCCTTGGCCCGGCAATGCAGCGAACATGCCTTCGCGCCCTGTGACATAGGTACGCCCGCCATCAGCGGTCACGGCGTTGACACCCAGGGAGTAGAACGGGTGGCCATCAGGGGTTACCAGGTACCAACGGCCATCGCGTTTCTCGGTACGGAAGAAGCCCTTGGCCTCGAATGCAGGTCCCGCCACCACACCACCATAGGTATCCAGCGGCTGTTTCTGGCGCTCGACCAGCCAGCCCTTGAGTTGCTGCTGCTCACGGCTGTCCGCGGCCTTCAGCTGTTCGTCGTTGACGATTTTTTCGGGCCAGCGGCCACGGGTGGACTGACCATAGGTATCGATCAGGGCGTGGTAGGCCGCCTGGTAGGCCAGGTCATCATCCTGGATACCGACCTTTTCGATCAGCAGGTTCTGCGCCACCTTGGGCGCGGGAATGGTCAGGCTGACGGAAACCACCTGCTTGAGGTCGATTTCACCTGCGCTACTGGTCAACACGAGACGTTGGCCTTCTAATACCCAAGGCATCGGTGGGCCGGCGCGCATGCCTTGGCTCAATGGCGAAGTGGCCTTGAGCGGCACCATGACGGTTTGCGCCGGTCCCGCTGGAAGGTCGATGCGGCTGGTCAGGGTACGCCCATCACTGCCCAGCACCGTGACATCGACGGTCAGTGCCCAATCCATGGCGCTCTGCAGGCGCAAGGTGAGGAACTGTCCGGCTGACCAGTCCCACACGCCCGTCTGCGGGCTCAGGCGCAAGGTTGGCCGTTCGACCGGGTTGAACACCACCCGCCGCAAAACCTCGCCTTCCGCGGTCTGTTCCGCGTTGTACTGCGGCATGCCAGTCCCTTCGGTTGCCACGGTGACCACCGAGGCCGGGCGCACGAAGCTGAACAGCGTCTGCTGCCCAGCCAGCAGGGGCGTGCTGAGCAACAGGGTAAGAACTGCAGGCAAGGTGCGACGGATCATAGGGCTCAGGCTCTCCTTCAAGGCCCACTTGAGCCCACGACCGAGTGATGGACAACAGGCCGGAGCAGGATGCTCCGGCCGTCAGGAAATCTCCCGCCGGAAGGGCGGCAGCGCATTGAGAATAGCCTTGCCGTAGCGCTGGGTGACCAAGCGCCGATCGAGCAAGGTGATAATGCCGCGATCCTGTTCGGTACGCAGCAGACGGCCGCAGGCCTGGATCAGCTTCAGCGAGGCATCGGGCACGGCAATTTCCATGAACGGGTTGCCGCCGCGGGCTTCGATCCACTCGGCCAACGCCGCTTCGACCGGGTCATCCGGTACGGCGAAGGGGATCTTGGCGATCACCACGTGTTCGCAGTAGGCACCCGGCAAGTCGACACCTTCGGCGAAACTCGCCAGACCGAACAGCACGCTGTGCTGGCCATCGTCGACCCGCGCCTTGTGCTTGTTCAGGGTTTCCTGCTTGGACAGGTTGCCCTGGATCAGCACCAGCTTGCGCCAATCGCGGTCCAGGCCGTCGAACACTTCCTGCATCTGCTTGCGCGAAGAGAACAGCACCAGGGCGCCGCGGGCGTCTTCGACGATAGCGGGCAGCTCGCGGATGATCGCGGCGGTATGCGCGGCCGCATCGCGCGGGTCAGCCTTGAGGTCGGGCACCCGCAGCAGGCCGGCATCGCCGTGCACGAACGGGCTGGGCACCACACAGGTCACGGCGTCGCGTGGCAAGCCCGAACGCATGCGGAAGCGGTCGAACTTGCCCAATGCGGTGAGGGTTGCCGAGGTCACCAGTGCACCGTGGGCCACACTCCACAGGCTGCGACGCAGCATCTCGGCAGCCAGGATGGGGCTTGCGTTGACTTCGATATCGAACAGCGCGCCACTCTCGGCCAGGGTCAGCCAGCGGGCCATGGGTGGGCTGTCTTGCGGGTCTTCTGCGGTAAAGGCGACCCACAACTCCCAGTTGCCCTGGGCCCGGGTGACCAGGCTGCCGAACAGCGGATACCACTCTTCGGCCTGGTGGCTGGCGATACCAATGTTGACCTCGCCGTCCATGCCTTCCTTGAGCAGGTCGGCCAGGCGGGTGAACAGGTCATTGAGGCGGGCAAAGCCTTTTTTCAGTTCGATGCCGACTTCGCGGATCTGCTCCGGCACCACGCCGCCCTCGAAGCGATAGCGTGGGCGCTCGCGCCCTTCGGTGTCTTCGCTGGGGCGAAAGTCCGCGACCTGCTCGCACAGGGTGAACATGAACTGCTGCTGGGTGCGGATTTCCCGCGCCAGCTCCGGCACCTGCTCGATCAGTTTGCCCAGGTCACCCGGCAAGGGGTGCTGGGCCAGCAGCTTGGTAAGGTTCTTGGCGGTCTGCTCCAGCCAGTCGGCGGTGGAGCGCAGCCGCGAATAGTGAGCGAAGTGGCCGATGGCCTTGTCTGGCAGGTGGTGGCCTTCGTCGAACACGTAAATGGTGTCGCGCGGGTCGGGCAGCACCGCGCCACCGCCCAGGGCCAGGTCGGCCAGGACCATGTCGTGGTTGGTGACGATCACATCGACCTTGCCCATGCCTTCGCGGGCCTTGTAGAACACGCACTGCTGGAAGTTCGGGCAATGGCGGCCGGTGCACTGGCTGTGATCGGTGGTCAGGCGCGCCCAGTCCTGGTCTTCCAGGGCCTCGGACCAGCTGTCGCGGTCACCGTCCCAACGGTTGCCGGCCAGCTTCTCGATCATGCTGTTGAACAGCTTCTGGCTGCGCTCGTCCACCTCGATGTGGAAGCCCTCTTCCTCGAACAGCTGGGCAGTGGCCGACTGCGCGTGGCCCTCCTGCAGCAGGATGTCGAGCTTGGACAGGCACAGGTAGCGGCCACGGCCCTTGGCCAGGGCGAAGCTGAAGTTCAGGCCACTGTTGCGCATCAGGTCGGGCAGGTCCTTGAAGACGATCTGCTCCTGCAGCGCCACGGTCGCGGTCGCGATCACCAGGCGCTTGCCGGCGGCCTTGGCGGCCGGAATCGCGGCCAGGCTGTAGGCGACCGTCTTGCCGGTACCGGTGCCCGCCTCCACCGCTACCACGGCGGGCTCGCCGGCACGGCGACCTTCATCGTCGCAGGCGATGTCGCCGAGCACCTTGGCCACTTCGGCGATCATCAGGCGCTGGCCGTAACGCGGCTTGAGGCTCTTGGCTTCGAGAAAACGCGAGTAGGCGCCCTGGATGGTGGCTTTGAGTTCGTTGCTGATCATGGTCTGCAGGCGCCCGGAGGGCTGGATATATTTTCAGTGTTTTGCATGGGGCGGCTATCATACCCCGCTATTGCCCTTTGTGCCGCATGGAGATCCAGATGCTCGCCTTTGCCTTACCCTACACATTGCATGTCCTGGCCGCCCTGGTGTGGGTCGGCGGCATGTTCTTCGCCTGGCTGGTGCTACGCCCTGCAACGGTTGCAGCCCTGGAGGGGCCGGCCCGGCTGCGCCTGTGGGTGGAAGTTTTCCGACGCTTTTTCCGATGGGTCTGGCTGGCAGTGGCCATTCTGGCGATAAGTGGTATCGGCATGTTGCACATGCGGTTCAATGGTTTCGAGACGGCCCCCAAGTACATTCATGTGATGATTGGCGGCGGCATCGCCATGTTCGCGCTGTTCATGCGCATTCAGGCATTGCTGTTGCCGGAGTTGAAGACGGCGGTGCAGGCCGAGGACTGGGCAGCGGGGGCGGCAGTGCTCGGCCGGATCCGGCGCATGGTCGGGGTGAACCTCTTGCTGGGGCTGGCGGTAGTGGCAGTGGCCAGTTCGCGACTGCTGATGTAGGCCCGTCAGCCACGCCGCGGCAGCTGTGGCTGCCGCGGTATCGACATGACGTGGAAGATCCCCGTCAGCAGTATCTGCAATCGATCGAACCAACGATGGCTACGCCCACGCAGGCTGCCATTGAAAAACAACACTTCCAGCACATGCAGACTCAGCAACGCGATGCCCGCCGCATTGATCAACAGGTTGAACGGCAAGGGTTGCGGCATCAGCTGGTTGAACAGCACCACGCCCCAGAATGCGATCGTCAGCACCTTGCCCAGGCCCAGGATGAATTTCATTTTCCGCCCCTCTCTCGTTCTCAGTTGAGGTGCAGGTCGACCCGCCGATTGTGTGCACGACCTTCCTCGGTGTCGTTTTCCGCCACCGGCTCACTGGCCCCGCGCCCTTCACTGGTGACCTTCTGCGGTGCCATCCCCTGACTGATCAGGTACTCGGCAACACTGGCGGCACGCCGTTCGGAAAGTGCCTGGTTGTAGCTGGCGGAGCCAACATTGTCGGTATGGCCGACCACCCTGATACAGGACACGCCCAACTCGTTGAGCCTTGGCAACAGGCTTTGCAGCCGCTGCTGGCTACCCGTCGTGAGGTCGGCGGAGTTGAACGCGAACATCACCTGGCCCTGGTCGTCGAGGGAGATCACCTCTGGTTGAGGCTCAGGCGCAGGCTGGCTGGGCGGATACTGCGGCAACGGGCAGCCCATGTGGTCGACCGCCGTGCCGGCCGGCGTGTCGGGGCAGCGGTCACGGCGATCGAACACCCCATCTTCGTCTTTGTCACCGTCCTGGGCATAACAGATCAGGCCACCGGCAATGGCGCCCAGTGCACCGCCGCCTGCGGCCCAGCTCGAACTTTCGATGGCGCCCAGGCCACCGCCGGCCAGACCACCCAGCAGGCTGCAGATCGGCCAGGTCCTTTGATTGAGGGGCGCACTGCCATCGCTGTGGGTGGCGCAGCCTGCGAGCAGGCTGGTGACCACCAGCAACGGCAACGCCGCCTTTGACATGACACTCATCATGAATGCTCCTGTGTCGTTGGCCGCAACCGGCTTACAGGAGTAAAGACGCGCCCGCGCCACTTCTCAAGGCGCGGGCGCAGGCCGTCAGCGCTGGATCTTGATCTCGGTGCGACGGTTCATCGAACGCCCATCGGCCGTGGCGTTGTCTGCCACTGGCTGGGTCTCGCCGGCACCGACCACCGAGACGAAGCTGGCACGCGGGACGCCGCTCTCGATCAGGTAATCGGTCACCGAGTGGGCACGGCGCTCGGACAGTTTCTGGTTGTAGCTGTCGGAGCCGACGCTATCGGTATGGCCGGAGACGCTCAGGCGAGCGCTTGGCGCTTCCTGCTTCAGGCGCGTGGCGATGGTGTTCAGGCGCTCCTTGTCGGCGGCAGTCAGGCGCGCCGAGTCGAACTCGAAGTGCACATCACGGATGACGATGACTTCTTCTTTCTGGACGACCACTTCCTCGACCACCGGCGCCGGTTCCGGCGGGCAGCCATTGGCATCGACCTGCACGCCGCGTGGCGTGCCCGGGCACTTGTCGCGGCTGTCCGGCACGCCATCACCGTCTTCGTCGCCATCGCCGTGAGCCCAGCAGTAGCCGGCTGCCAGACCGCCGCCAAGCAGCGCGCCCCAACCCGCCCACGATGAACTTTCGATGGCGCCCAAGCCGGCACCGGTAATGCCCCCGACGGCAGCACACTTCGGCCAGTCGGTTTTTTGCAAACCTGCACAACCAGTCAACACACTGGTGAGCAGTACCAGGGGTATCGCTGTGCGTACTATGCTCATTTTGTAGCTTCTCCTAGGGGGAATCGGCATAAGACCGATCTCTGGGAGTAAAGACCGCGCAATCGATCCCTGCCAGCGATAAGCCACGACCCGGCACATGCCCCTTTGCCCGCAGGCAATGGCCCGCTAGTCTTGGTCAACCTGAACGAGGATTGGCAATGACCGACGGTTTTTCCCAACGCACGCCGCAGCAGGCCCTGGCGGCCTTGCTCGAACGCTTCACCCCGCAACGTTTGCTGCTGGTGGGCACGCGCTTTCCGGCCCTTGAGGCATTTGCCCAGGCTCACCCGCAGGTGACCATCGAAACCACCGCGCCCGGTCCGCTGCCAGCCGCGCTCGCCGCTCAGCGCTTCGACCTGGCCGTGCTGGTGGACTGCCTGGAACACCTGCCCAAGCGCACCGGCCTGGAGCTGCTAGGGGGCATTCGCAACCTCAATGCCAGCCGCGTGGCGGTACTGGCCGATTTGCCTGCCTGTGGCTGGCAGGACACCGACTTTTTCGCCCTGGCCCTGTCGGCCAGCGAGAAATTCCGGCGCGACGAACAAGTATTGAGCTTGTTCACCTATGATCTACATGACTACAAGCAGGTCCCCGACTGGCTCAACGCCAAGTTCTGGGCCAACCCTGAAAACTTCGGCAAGTATTGGTGGTGATGATGAGTGTCTCGGTTTGCCCTTGTGGCAGCGGCAACCTGCTCGACGCCTGCTGCGGGCACTACCACGGCGGTACCCCGGCACCGGATGCCCAGACACTCATGCGCTCGCGCTACAGTGCCTATGTGCTGGGCCTGATCGACTACCTGGTGGCCACTACCCTGCCCGCCCAACAGGCCGGGCTGGACTGTGCCGCCATGAGCGCCTGGAGCGCCCAGAGCACCTGGCTGGGCCTGGAAGTGGAAAACGCCGAGGTGCTCGGCGGCCAGCCCGAACACGCCTTCGTCACCTTTACCGCGCGCTGGCATGACCAGGAGGGCGACCACCAGCACCGCGAGCGCTCGGCGTTCGTGCAGCACGACGGGCGCTGGTACTTCATCGACCCGACCGTCGAGCTCAAGGCCGGGCGCAATGACCCCTGCCCGTGCAACAGCGGGCAGAAGTTCAAGAAATGCTGCGCCAGCTACCTCGGTAACTGAGCATGATCGCCCAAGCCCGTCTGCTCCTGCTCGGCGCCCTGCTGGCCTTGCTGACGGGCTGCGCGATCTGGGGCGACGACGACTGGCGCGACCCCGAGGTGCACCTGGTCAAGGTCGAGACCGTCAAGGCGCGCCTGCTGGAGCAGGAGTTCGTGTTGCACCTGCGCATCGAAAACCCCAACGACAGCCGCCTGTTCATTCGCAACCTGGAGTACTCGCTGTGGCTCAACGACCTGCGGCTGGTCGAGGACGATGTGAGTATCTGGCGCAGTGTCGGTGGCCACGCCCGGCGCACCTTCAAGATCACCGCACGGACCAACCTCTGGCAGCAGCTCAAGCCCTTGGCCAAGCTGTTGCGCACTGAGCAACCGCTGCGCTACCGATTGCAGGGTGAACTGGCTACCGGGCTGCTCATCCATCGGGACCTGCACTTGTCGCGCAGTGGTGAGATAATCCCCGGCGATTTCATACCGGAGTAACCCTGCAATGACCCAGCAACCCCATGTTCATGGCCCAGACTGCGACCACGGTCATGATCACCACCACGATCACGACCACGGCCATGTGCACGGCCCGCATTGCAACCACGGCCACCAGGAGCCGGTTCGCAACGCCCTGAAGGACGTCGGCCGTAATGACCCTTGCCCATGCGGCAGCCAGAAGAAGTTCAAGAAGTGCCACGGCGCCTGACCAGGTGCCTGGCTGCCAGTTTCAGGCTTTGCGCCTGAAGCTGGCGACCGCTGGTAAATAAAGCTTCAACGCACCTTGCACGGCGACTGCGCGCTCACTACCTTAGCGCCTTTCAAACCCCGCCACGCCCTGCAGGAGCCCTTGTCATGGCCGCCCCCGTCTTTTTCCCCTTCCGCCCGCGGTTTACCCGCACGGCCACGCTGCTTGGCATGCTCGGGCTTGCCGGCTGCCAGATGGGGGGCTATCAGGACAGCGTGCCACCGACCACCGGTGTGCAACCGCTCAAAGGCCTGGCGCAGAACGTGTCGGTACGACGCAACGCCATGGGCGCGCCGCTGATCGAGAGCAGCAACTTCCATGACGCCCTGTTCAGCCTCGGCTATGTGCATGCCGGTGACCGTATCGAGCAGATGCTCGCCATGCGCCTGCTGGCCCAGGGGCGTTTGGCGGAAATGGCGGGTAGCGAGGCGCTGGACATCGACCGCCTGATGCGAGCGGCCAACCTCAAGCAGAATGCCACCCAGCTCTATGCCGATGCTTCGCCACGCCTCAAGCGCTTCTTCGAAGTCTATGCCCGCGGCGTCAACGCCTACCTGTTCCGCTACCGCGACAAGCTGCCGGCCAACCTCGCCAGCAGCGGCTATCGCCCGGAATACTGGAAGCCTGAGGACTCGGCGCTGATCTTCAGCCTGTATGCCTTCAGCCAATCGGTGAACCTGCAGGAAGAACTCAGTGCCCTGGCCCTGGCCCAACAGGTGGGCAGCGACAAACTTGCGTGGTTGCTGCCCGGCGCACCGGACGAACCGCTGGCAGACGCCGAGGTTGAAAAGCTCAAGGGCCTGAACCTGAACAGCCAGCTGCCAGGTCTGCCCGCCTTGGCCGCGGCCAGCCAGAAGCTCGCCGACCTGGGCCTGCTCGGCAGTCCCGGTTCCGCCAACCTGGCCCTGGGCCCGCAGCGCAGCCGCAGTGGCAAGAGCCTGCTGGCCAGCGACAGCCGCGCCGCCTGGGCCCTGAGCCCGGTGCAGATCCACACCGGCAAGTACCAGGTCGCCGGCCTGTCGCTGCCAGGGCTGCCCATCGTTCTGGCTGGCTACAACGGCAAGCTGGCCTGGAGCAGCAGCGCGGTGATGGCCGACAACCAGGACCTGTACCTGGAGCAACTGCGCCATCAAGGCAGCCAGCTCAGCTACCTGGCCGATGGCAAATGGCAGCCGGCCCGCGCCCGCAGCGAAACCTTCTTCGTCCGCGGCCAGCGACCGCTGCGTGAAGTCATGTACGACACCCGTCATGGCACCCTGCTCGCTCAACCCGGCAACGCCAGCCTGGGCCTGGCCCTGAACCTGCCGCAGCTCAAGGGCGATCGCAGCCTCGATGCGCTGTTCGACCTGACCCGCGCGAAAACGGTCGAGCGCGCCTTCGACAGCACCCGCGAAGTCGCCGCGGCGGCGCTCAACTTCGTCTTCGCCGAGCCCGAGCACATTGGCTGGCAAGTCAGCGGCCGTTACCCCAACCGACGCGAAGGCCAAGGCCTGTTGCCGTCGCCGGGCTGGGACGGGCGCTACGACTGGGATGGCTTCGCCGACCCGATGCTCCACCCCTATGACCAGGACCCGCCTGAGGGCTGGATCGGCCACGCCAACCAGCGCAGCCTGCCACGCGGCTATGGCATGCAGTTGTCCAACACCTGGTACTACCCCGAGCGCGCCGAACGCCTGGCCCAGCTCGCCGGCAATGGGCGGCACGACAGCCGCAGCCTGATGGCCCTGCAGAACGACCAGGTAACGCTGCTGGCGGACAAGCTCAAGCAGATGTTCGACGCACCCGGCATGGCCCAGCCGCTCAAACAGGCCATTAACGCCCTTCCCCCCGCCCAAGGCGACAAGGCACGCGACGCCCTGGCGCGGCTCAAAGCCTTCGATGGCCGCTTGAGCCCGGTGTCGGCGGATGCGGCGTTGTATGAGCTGTTCCTGCAGGAGGTAGCGCGCCAGACCTTCCTCGACGACCTTGGCCCGGAATCCGGCCCGGCCTGGCAAGCGTTCGTCAGCAATGCCCAGCTGTCCTATTCGGCCCAGGCCGACCACCTGCTCGGCCGCGAGGACAGCCCGTTCTGGGATGATCGCAGCACGCCGCAGAAGGAAGACAAGCCGGCCATTCTCGCCCGCAGCCTGGCCGCTGCCGTGGATGCAGGCACCGCGCAACTCGGCGCCGATCGCCGCGCCTGGCAGTGGGGCAAACTGCACCAGTACCGTTGGCCGGCCCCGGCCTACCATGGCCTGGGCGATGCCCTCAGCCGCTCATCAATGGCCGCGGGTGGTGACTTCAGCACCTTGGCACTGACGCCTTATGCCTGGGGCAGCAATTTCGACACCCGCCTGCCGGCATCGGCGCGCATGGTCGTCGACTTCGGGCAGGCAGAGCCGCTGCAGGTGCTGACCAGCAACGGCCAGTCCGGCAACCCGGCCAGTGGGCATTACAGTGATGGGCTGGATGCGTGGTTCAAGGGACGGTTCATGAGCCTGCCGCTGCAACCGCAGAACTTCGGGCGGGCGTATGGCAATCAGCGGTTGACGTTGGTGCCGGGAAAGTAACGACGCGTGAGGGCTGACAGGCGCTCG
>NZ_AKJC01000046.1 GCF_000282535.1 Pseudomonas sp. GM84
CGCGAAAAGGCCGGCACTGACTTGCCTCCATTCCCGCCCCTCGGCACTATCTGCACATGAGCCTGAACACACGCCCAGACGGCCCCGAACAAACGCCGATCACCGCCGAAACGGTCCTGCGCTACCACCTGTGCTGGAAGCACCGCGACCTCGACGGCGTCATCGCGCTCTACCACCCCGACATCCAGTACCACGATTTCTTCCAGAACCGCGTGCTCGGTTACCGCGAGCTGCGCGACTATGTGCGTGCCTGCCTGCCGCATGAGGCCGGCGAGGATATCGTCCACAGCGACCGCATCCGCGTCGATGGCTGCACCGCGTTCATCCAGTACCAAGTCACGGTGCAAGGGGGTGATGGCCTGGTGGCCTTCCAGTCGAGCGAAGCGATCACGGTCAAGGACGGCCTGATCTGGCGGGTCAACGAATACGCCACGCTGGTACGCCAGAACGGCAAGGGCCTGTCCAGCGCGGGTCCGCGTCCGGCCACCAGCCGCCTGGGCCTGTCGCCTCGGCAACTGTCGACCATGGCCCAGGACCTGGAGCACTACTTCCAGCGCCAACGCCCTTACCTCGACCCGGAACTCGACCTGCAACAGGTGGCCGACGCCAGTGGCTACAGCCGCAACCAGATTTCCTACCTGCTCAACCAGGTGCTCGGCCAAAGCTTCTACCGCTACGTCAACCAGGCGCGCCTGCAACACCTGATGGCCAGCCTCGACGACCACAGCCTGGCGGCGTCGATCGACGACCTGGCCTTCAGTGCCGGCTTCAACTCCCTGTCGGCCTTCTACAAGTGCTTTCGCGAACACACAGGGCTCACGCCCAAGGCCTACCTCAAGCAAATTTCCCTGCGTGCACGCACGTAAGACAGCCAGCGCCCAACGCCACTAGCATCGCCCACAGACCTTGACGGATGTGGAGCCCAACCCGATGCAACCCCTGCGCACGCTCAGCCTGTGGATGGACCAGCTCGACGAGCCGCTGTGCGCCCGCCCGGCCCTGCGTGAAGACCTCGACGTCGACGTGTGCATCATCGGCGCCGGCTACACCGGCCTGTGGACTGCCTACTACCTCAAGCGCCAGGCCCCGCACCTGAACATCGCGGTGATCGACGCCAACATCGCCGGCTTCGGCGCCTCCGGGCGCAACGGGGGCTGGCTGATGGGCAACCTGCTCGGCGAGGACCGGCTGCTGGCCAGCCTGTCGCCGCAGCAACGGCGCAGCAGCATCGACCTGCTGCAGGGCATACCCGATGAAGTCCATGCCGTGCTGCAGCGCGAGGCCATCGACTGCGATTTTCGCAAAGGTGGCGTGCTGTATTGCGCCGCTCGCTACCCGGAACAGGAACGCAGCCTGCGCGCCTACCTCGACGACCTGTACCGCCAGGGCATGCGCGAGGAGGACTACCACTGGCTGGGCCCCGAGAAACTGGCTGAACAGCTGCGCCTGAGCAACGCCTACGGCGCCATCTACAGCCCGCACACGGCGACCATTCAACCGGCAAAGCTGGCGCGAGGGCTGGCCCGGGTGGTGGAGGCGCTGGGCGTGCCCATCTATGAAAACACCCCGGCCATCGACTGGCAGCCTGGCGAAGTGCGCTCGCCCTTGGCGCGCATCCGCTGCCAATGGACAGTGCCCGCCGTCGAAGGCTATGCCGCCAGCCTGCCGCCGCTGGGCAAGCACCAGCTACCGGTGCAAAGCCTGCTGGTGGCGACCGAACCGCTGCCCGAATCGACCTGGCAACAGATCGGCCTGGACCGGGGCCAGGCCTTCAGCGAGAACAGCCGCCAGGTCACCTATGGCCAGCGCACCGCCGACAACCGTCTGGTGTTCGGCGCCCGCGGTGGCTACCGCTTCGGCGGCCGGCTGCGGGAAAACTTCACCCTCACCGAGGCCGAAGTCGGCCTGCGCCGCTACCTTTTCAGCGAGCTGTTCCCCCAGCTCAAGGATGTGCGCATCACCCATTCCTGGGGCGGCAACCTGGGCATGGCCCGACGCTTCCGCCCGCACATGCTGTGCGACCGCCAGCGCGGCATCGCCCTTTCCGGGGGTTATGGCGGCGAAGGCGTCGGCGCCACCAACCTCGGTGGGCGCACCTTGGCCGCGCTGATCCTCAACCAGCAGAACGCACTGACCGCCCAGCCCTGGGTGCTCGACAACCGCCCGCTGTCGAGCCTGGCCAGCTGGCCGCCCGAGCCCTGCCGCTGGCTGGGCTACAACGCCATCATCCAGAGTTTCGTCCACGAGGACCGGACCCTCGCCAACCCCGCCAGCGCGCCCTGGAGGCGGCGCCTGGCCAGCTCCCTTGCGGACTTCATGGAAGGTTTCATGCACTGACCTCCCTTTCACCTGCACAGGATCCACCAGCAATGAGCATCACCCAGTTCAAACACACCGACAGCGTCGTGCTGGACAGCGCCAACCCGGTTGCTGTGCCCATTGGCGAGCCCGTGGCAGTGGCCTCGGTCACCTGCGTGGAGCGCAGCGATGGCGTCGAAGCCGGCATCTGGGAGTGCACGCCCGGGCGCTGGCGGCGGCAGATCGTGCAACAGGAGTTCTGCCATTTCATCAAGGGCCGCTGCACCTTCACCCCCGACGGTGGCGAGACCCTGTTCATAGAAGCCGGAGACGCATTGATGCTACCGGCCAACAGCACCGGCACCTGGGACATCCAGGAGACCGTGCGCAAGACCTACGTTCTGATCTTCTGATCCGCTGATCGCCTGCCTTCGATAACAACAGACAAAGCAAGGTAAACCCGACATGCGCACGCTCCTTCTCGCCCCCCTGATGCTGGCCGCCAGCGTGGCCAGCGCCGCCGAAACGGTAAAGATCTACAACTGGTCCAGCTACGTTGCGCCCGATACCCTGCAGAATTTCCAGCAGGCCACCGGGATCAAGCCGACCTACGACGTGTACGACAGCAACGAGACCCTCGACGGCAAACTGATGACCGGCAACTCCGGCTACGACGTGGTGTTCCCCTCCAACCACTTCATGGCCCGGCAGATCCAGGGCAAGGCCCTGAAGCCGCTCGACAAGTCGCAGCTGCCCAACTGGCACAACCTCAACCCGGTGCTGCTCAAGGCGCTGGAGGTCAACGACCCGGGCAACCAGCATGGCTTCCCGTACCTGTGGGGCAGCACCGGCATCGGCTACAACATCGACAAGGTCAAGGCGGTGCTCGGCGACGACGCGCCGGTCGACTCCTGGGACCTGATCTTCAAGCCCGAGTACATGAGCAAGCTGAAAAGCTGCGGCGTCGCGGTGCTCGACAATGGCCCCGAGTTGCTGCCGATCGCCCTGCATTACCTGGGCTTGCCGCACCACAGTCAGGACCCGAAGGATTATGAAAAGGCCAAGGCGCTGCTGATGACGGTGCGGCCGTACATCAACTACTTCCACTCATCGAAGTACACCGGCGACCTGGCCAATGGCGACATCTGCGTGGTGGTGGGCTTCTCGGGGGACGTGCTGCAGGCGAAGAACCGTGCGGACGAGGCGAAAAATGGCGTGAAGGTGGGGTATGCGATCCCCAAGGAAGGGGCGCCGATGTGGTTCGACATGGTCGCCATGCCGGCCGATGCGCCGGATGAGAAGGCGGGGTATGCCTACATGAACTACCTGCTGCAGCCGGAGGTGATGGCCAACATCAGCAACCATGTGCAGTACGCCAACGGCAACCTCAAGGCTGACGGGATGGTGGACCCGGCGATGAAGGGCAACAACATGATTTACCCGAGCGACGAGGTGATGAGCAAGCTGTATGCGCTGGAGGCGATGCCGGCGAAGATCGACCGCATTCGCACGCGGATCTGGACCAGTATCAAGGCAGGTAACTGAAACGGGGCTGCTGCGCAGCCCTTCGCGGGACAAGCCCGCTCCCACAATGACAGCGCCACCTTCAAACTGTGTGCTGTACCTGTGGGAGCGGGCTTGTCCCGCGAAGGGCCGCGCAGCGGCCCCATTTCACAGATCAGTGATGCTCGCGAGTCGCGCGGAACTTGATGTCCGGCCAGCGCTCTTCCATCAGCGCCAGGTTGACCCGGGTCGGCGCCAGGTAGGTCAGGTGACCGCCGCCATCGATGGCCAGGTTCTCCATGGCCTTGGTCTGGAATTCCTCGAGCTTCTTCTTGTCTTCGCAAGTGATCCAGCGCGCCGACCAGACGGTGATCGGCTCGTAGGCGCACTCGACCTTGTACTCTTCCTTCAGGCGGCTGGCGACCACGTCGAACTGCAGCACACCGACCGCACCCAGGATGATGTCGTTGCTGCGCTCGGGGAAGAACACCTGAGTCGCACCCTCTTCGGCCAGCTGCTGCAGGCCCTGGCGCAGTTGCTTGGACTTGAGCGGGTCCTTCAGGCGCACACGGCGGAACAGCTCCGGGGCGAAGTGCGGGATACCGGTGAAGCCCAGCGCCTCGCCTTCGGTGAAGGTGTCGCCGATCTGGATGGTGCCGTGGTTATGCAGGCCGATGATGTCGCCGGCGAAGGCCTCATCCAGCTGCTCACGCTCGGACGAGAAGAAGGTCAGCGCGTCACCGATGCGCAGGTCCTTGCCGGTACGCACGTGGCGCATCTTCATGCCCTTCTCGTACTTGCCCGAACAGATGCGCATGAAGGCGATACGGTCGCGGTGTTTCGGGTCCATGTTCGCCTGGATCTTGAACACGAAGCCTGTGAACTTCTCTTCCACCGGCTCCACGGTACGCTCGTGGGCGACACGGGCCAGCGGGCGCGGCGCCCAGTCGACAACGGCATCGAGCACATGGTCGACACCGAAGTTGCCCAGTGCAGTACCGAAGAACACCGGCGTCAGCTGGCCGTTGATGAACTCGTCCTGGTCGAACTCATGGCAGGCGCCCTGCACCAGCTCAAGCTGTTCGAGGAAGCGATCATATTCGTCACCCAGGTGCGCGCGGGCTTCATCGGAGTCGAGCTTCTCGATGATCTTCACCTCGGTACGCTCATGGCCGTGGCCGGGGGTGTAGACGATGATGTAGTCGCCGCGCAGGTGGTACACGCCCTTGAAGTCGCGGTAGCAACCAATCGGCCAGGTGATCGGCGCGGCCTTGATCTTCAGAACGGCTTCGATCTCGTCGAGCAGTTCGATCGGGTCGCGGATATCACGGTCGAGTTTGTTGATGAAGCTGACGATGGGCGTGTCGCGCAGGCGGCAGACGTCCATCAGGGCGATGGTCCGCGGCTCTACACCTTTACCGCCGTCGAGCACCATCAGCGCCGAGTCCACTGCGGTCAGGGTGCGGTAGGTGTCTTCCGAGAAGTCTTCGTGGCCGGGGGTGTCGAGCAGGTTGATCATGTGCTCGCGGTACGGGAACTGCATCACCGAGGTGGTGATGGAGATGCCGCGTTGCTTCTCCATTTCCATCCAGTCGGAGGTGGCGTGGCGGTCGGACTTGCGCGACTTCACGGTACCGGCGACGGCAATGGCCTTGCCCATCAGCAGGAGCTTCTCGGTGATGGTGGTCTTACCGGCGTCGGGGTGGGAAATGATTGCGAAAGTGCGGCGCTTCGCGACTTCGGCGGCCTGGTTGGTCATGGGAAATCGCCTGACTGGGGGATTCAAAAAGGGGCGATATCATACCTGAGTTTGGCCGGGGACCAAAATCCATGGCATGAGTGGTGCCAGTCTCGGCCCTATCGCCGGCAAGCCGGCTCCCACAGGGACCTCCACATGCCTCAAGCCCTGTGCAGGACCTGTGGGAGCCGGCTTGCCGGCGATAGGGCCCGCACTGTCACAACAAATTCACCCTTCAATCGCTTTATCACGATAAATGGCCAGAGGGCAGTTATTTCAACGCCTTCAGCGCCTTAAACCGCTGTTTTTTCTCGCCAGGATTCCAGCCACCCAGTGATTAACACTGGCCAAATGCCTCTTCAGATGGGAACCTTTACGCCCACGGAGACGTCCATTCCCCTGCAACCCGCTTCGCTTGGGGACTGGTTTCATCAGCATTTTCGGGCCCGACGGGGTTCGGCTCATGGCCTGATCGCAGCCCTCGGTTGCCTCACGCTGCTACTCGCGAACACACCACTCGCTGCCAGGTATGGCGGCCAAAAAAAGAGTGTGCTCGCCGACAACACAAGGAGTCCGCCTGTGGCAACACGCTACGGAAAAGGGCTGTTGGGATGGGCCGCCGCGCTCGTCATCCTGGCCCTGCTGATCCACTGGATCGGCATCGACACGATCGCGCGCTACCGCGACGATCTTGGGTTCTACCTGCAAGCGCACCTGGTTCTGGTGCTGGCTTCGATGGCGGCGGCGTTGGCCGTGGGCATCCCCGCTGGCATTGCCTTGAGTCGACCGCACCGGGTCGACAAAGCCGAGCGCTTCATGCAGTTCTTCAACGTTGGCAACACCATTCCCCCCCTGGCCGTTCTGGCCATCGCCCTGAGTATCCTGGGCATCGGCGCCGGGCCCGCGATCTTCGCGTTGTTCCTCGCCTCCCTCCTGCCCATCGTGCGCAACACCTACGAGGGCCTGAAAAACGTCCCCGCCTCGCTCAAGGAAGCCGCCACCGGCATCGGCATGACCCCGCGCCAGCAACTCTGGCAGGTGGAGCTGCCCAACGCCGTGCCGATCATCGTCGGCGGTGTGCGTGTGGCCCTGGCGCTCAACGTCGGCACCGCGCCACTGGCGTTCCTGATCGGCGCCAACAGCCTGGGCAGCCTGATCTTCCCGGGCATCGCCCTGAACAACCAGCCACAGCTCCTGCTCGGCGCGGCCTGCACCGCGTTGCTGGCACTGCTGCTGGACGCCGCGGTGAGTTTCTCCAGCAAGCGCTGGCTGGAACGTGGCCTGGCCGGATAACCCGAGGGAACGTATGAAGAAGAGAATCGCCTTGCTGCTGGGCGCGGCCCTGCTGTTCGCAGGATTTGCCCAGGCGGCGGACAAACCACAGCTGCACATCGGTGCGCGGATGTTCACCGAACAGACCGTGCTCGCCGAAATCACCGCCCAATACCTGCGCGCCAACGGCTTCGAGGTGCGCGTCACCACGGGCCTTGGCAGCAGCATCGCCCGCCAGGCCCAGGAAACCGGCCAGCTCGACCTGATGTGGGAATACACCGGCGTGTCGCTGGTGTCCTACAACCACATCGACGAGCGCATGCCCAGCGCCGAGGCTACCTATGCCAGGGTCAAGGCACTGGACGCGAAGAAAGACCTGATCTGGCTGACCCCATCCAAGTTCAGCAACACCTACGCCCTGGGGCTGCCCAAGCAGATCGCCGAGGCCTACCCGCAGGTCAACACGATCAGCGACCTCAACCAGGTGCTGCGTGACGAGCCCAAGCGCAATCATCTGGTGGCCCTGGACACCGAGTTCGCCAATCGCCCGGACGGCCTGGTCGGCCTGAAGGAAATGTACGACCTGCAAGTGGGCCGCGCCAACATCCGCCAGATGGACGCCGGCCTGGTCTACACCGCCATGCACAACAACCAGGTGTTCGCCGGCCTCGTCTACACCACGGACGGCCGCTTGAGTGCGTTCAACCTCAAGCTGCTGGAAGACGACAAGCATTACTTCCCCGACTACACCGCCGCCCCGGTGGTGCGCAAGGCCGTGCTCGACGCCCATCCGCAACTGGTCGGCCTGCTCAAGCCGCTGGCCGAGCAGCTCGATGACGAGACCATGCGCCAGCTCAACGCCAAGGTCGATGTCGAGCACCAGAACCCGACCGCCGTCGCCGCCGCGTTCCTGCGTGAGCATCCCCTCAAGGAGGTACAGCCATGAGCCTGCTCGATACGTTCGCCCACCTCGACTGGGCCCAGGTGCTGCAGCTGACCTGGCAGCACATCATGCTGGTCGGCATCGCCGTCAGCCTGGCGATCCTCGTCGGCGTGCCGCTGGGCATCCTGATGACCCGCTTCCCGGCCGTGGCCGGGCCGCTGCAGGCCAGCGCGACGGTGCTGCTGACCATCCCGTCGATCGCCCTCTTTGGCCTGCTGCTGCCGTTCTACTCCAAGTTCGGCCAGGGACTCGGGCCATTGCCGGCGATCACCGCCGTGTTCCTCTATTCGCTGCTGCCGATCCTGCGCAATACCTACCTGGCCCTGACCAACGTCGAGCCCGGCATCCGTGAAGCCGCGCGCGGCATCGGCATGACCTTCGGCCAGCGCCTGCGCATGGTCGAGCTGCCCATCGCGGTACCGGTGATCCTCGCCGGGGTACGCACTGCCGTGGTGATGAACATCGGCGTCATGACCATTGCCGCCACCATCGGTGCCGGCGGCCTGGGCGTGCTCATCCTCACCTCCATCAGCCGCAGCGACATGTCGATGCTGCTGGTCGGCGCCGTGCTGGTCAGCCTGCTGGCGATCATCGCCGACCTGCTCCTGCAAACCCTGCAACGTGCCCTGACTCCAGAAGGACTGCGCTCATGATCGAACTCAAGAACCTCAGCAAGACCTTCAACGTCAACGGCAAGGACGTCAAAGCCGTCGACGCGGTCAGCCTCACCGTCAACGAAGGCGAAATCTGCGTGTTCCTCGGCCCCTCGGGTTGCGGCAAGAGCACCACGCTGAAGATGATCAACCGCCTGATCACGCCCACCTCCGGCCAGGTGTTCATCAATGGCGAAGACACCAGCGGCCTGGATGAAGTGACCCTGCGCCGGCACATCGGCTACGTGATCCAGCAGATCGGCCTGTTCCCCAACATGACCATCGAAGAGAACATCACCGTGGTCCCCCGCCTGCTGGGCTGGGACAAGCAACGCTGCCACGACCGCGCCCGCGAGCTGATGAGCATGATCAAGCTCGAGCCCAAGCAATACCTGCAACGCTATCCGCGAGAACTGTCCGGCGGCCAGCAGCAGCGCATCGGCGTGATCCGCGCACTTGCCGCCGAAGCACCGGTGCTGCTGATGGACGAGCCGTTCGGCGCGGTCGACCCGATCAACCGCGAGATGATCCAGAACGAGTTCTTCGAGATGCAACGGGCGCTGAACAAGACCGTGATCATGGTCAGCCACGACATCGACGAAGCGATCAAGCTCGGTGACAAGATCGCCATCTTCCGTGCCGGCAAGCTGTTGCAGCTGGACCACCCGGACACCCTGCTGGCGCACCCGGTGGATGATTTCGTGAGCAACTTCGTCGGCCAGGACAGCACCTTGAAGCGCCTGCTGCTGGTGCGCGCCGAGGATGCGGCGGACAACGCCCCGTCGGCGAGCCCCGAGACGCCGGTCAGCGATGCCCTGGAATTGCTGGATGAGCATGACCGCCGCTACGTGGTGGTGACCGATGCGCAGAACAAGGCGCTGGGCTATGTGCGCCGGCGTGACATGCATCGCCAGCAGGGGGTGTGTGGGGACTTCCTGCGACCGTTCAATGCCACGGCTTCGCACGATGAGCACCTGCGCATCCTGTTGTCGAGGATGTACGAGTACAACCGGGCGTGGTTGCCGGTGCTGGATGCCGAGCAGGTGTTCCTGGGCGAGGTGACTCAGGAGTCGATTGCGGCTTACCTGAGTTCGGGGAGATCGCGGGGGGGCAAGACCAGCATCGTGTCGCCGGCCGAGGCGGTGGTTTCCTAGAGAGCTGGGGCGCTTTGCGCCCCATTCGCGGGACAAGCCCGCTCCCACAGGATCCCCGCCAACTTCATTCCTGTGGGAGCGGGCTTGTCCCGCGATTGGGGCGCCGCGGTATCAGAACCCTACACTGGCCTGCACGTAGAAGGTGCGCGGCTCACCCACATAGAGGCCGGCGTTGTTGTCGCTGGAGCGGGTGAAGTACTGCTTGTCGAAGAGGTTCTTCACCCCCGCGGCCACCGTCAGGTTCGACAGCTTCGGCCCGAAGTCGTACCCGCCACGGGCATGCCAGGTCACGTAACCCGGAATGTCGCCAAACTGCCCATCGGCGCTCGGCTCGGTGATGTAGTCGCCGTTGAAGCTGCCATCGGCATTGATCCCGGTGCCTGGCGCGCGCTGCTTGGATTGGGCGTAGGCATCCAGGTTCCAGGTCCAGCGATTGACCGCGTAGCGCACGCCGGCCGTGGCCACCTGGCGCGAGTAGAACGGCAGGTCGCGGCCTTCAAAGCCAGGAATGTCCCCTTCATAGGTGGCGCGGGTGTAGGTGTAGCCGCCATTGACCGACAAACCTTCAAGGCGCGGGTCCAACCCGGCCAGGTCATACCGCGCCGACGCTTCGATACCCTGGTGCTTGGTCGCGCCCAGGTTGGTCCAGCCGACATCGTTGCTGATGTATTGCAGCTCGTCATCGAAGTCGATGTAGAACAGGGTCAGCTCGCCAGCGAAGCCGCCGTTGTCATAGCGTGTACCGATTTCGTAGGTCTTGGCCTTCTCCGGCTCCAGGCCGCTGGCCGTGTTGTTGCCGATACCACCCTGGCCCAGCTGGAAGTACTGCAGGCTGCCGAACGAGGTCTGGTAGTTGGCGAACACTTTCCAGGCATCGGAGATGTGGTACATCACGCTCAGCGCCGGCAGCGGCTCGTCGCTGCTGATGCTGCGCTTCTTCTCCGGCACCGGCCGGTTGTTGGCGTCCAGCACCGGGCGGTCACGCCAGTCGGTGTTGATGTGCTCGAAGCGAAGGCCGGGGGTGATGGTCCAGTTGCCGATGTCGATCTTGTCGTCGATGTAGTAGGCGCTGGCTTCGGTACCGCCACTGCGGTCCTGGAACACATGGCCATCGGACGTCGGGGTTGGCGTCGGCACGTTGTCGATCAAGGCCAGGCGGGTGGACTGCTCGCGCATGGCTTCTTTCAGGTAGCGGTAGCCGACGCTGACTTCCTGGGTGGCAGGGCCGGTGAAGAAGATCCGCGACACACGGGGCTCGATGGCGAAGGTGTGGTAGTTGCGCGGGTACGACGACAGGGTCTTCATGTCGCGCGAGGCAATGGCGCTGCCACGGAAACTGTCGGTGTAATAGGTCAACACTTCGAACTGGGTAGCGTCGTCCAGCTGGCGTTGCCACTTGAACGACACGTCCTTGCGCCGCCCGGCGAAATAGTCGTAGTCGCGCAGCGACTGGTACGGGTTGCTGTCGTACTGCGCCTGGGTCAGGCCGCCCGGCATGTCGGCGCGGCCATCGTAGTAGTGAAAGTTGAGCCAGAACTCGTCGACGTCGGTCGGGGCCCAGTGCGTCTTGAGGATGACGTCGTCGATGTCGTTGCCGTTGTTGCTTTCCCGGTAGCCGTTGCCATTCACCCCGGTGTACAGCAAGGCCACGCCCATGCCGTTGTCGGCGGTGCCACCGACGAAGGCCGACTCGGTGTGCTTCCAGCCACCGTGCTGGGAGGTTTCCAGGGTGGTGGACAACTGGGCCGAGGGCTTTTCAGGGATGGCCCGGGTGACGAAGTTGATGATCCCGCCGACGTTCTGCGGGCCGTAGCGCACGGAACCTGCGCCGCGCACCACGTCGATGCTGTCGAGGTTGCCCGAGGAGATCGGCGCCATCGACAGCTGCGGCTGCCCATAGGGGGCGAAGGCGGCCGGGATGCCATCGATCAGCACCGTCGAGCGTGGCGACAGGCGCGAGGTCAGGCCGCGTACACCCACGTTGAGCGACAGGTCGCTGCCGCCGGTGCCATTGGAGTCCTGCACCTGCACACCGGGGATGCCGCGCAACACATCACGCACGTTCATCGCGCCCTTTTCCACCATCGCCTCGCGGCGCACCACGGTGCGTGCACCGGGGTGATTCTGCACCACTGCCTCGTCGGCATCGCCCAGCCAGTCACCGACCACCTTGATATCGGTAGGCGCCAGCTCCAGGCTGCCGCTGCCCAGATCCAGCGTGGTCGGCAGGGGCTTTACCACCACGGTGTCCTGAGACATCTCGTAAGTGAGCCCGCTGCCCTGCAGCAACTGTTGCAGGGCCTCAACCGGCGTCAGTTGGCCGGAAACCGCCGGCGCCTGCTTGCCTGCCACCAGCTCAGGACTGAAGAACAACTGCAGGTTGGTCTGCTGGCCCAGTTGGCTTAGCGCCGAGGCCAGTGGTTGTGCCTGGATCTGGATAGCACTGCCGGCCTGTGCGGCCTGGCTGTTGACGGCCACCGAGCTGACCGCCAGGGCCAGCGCCAGGGCGCGGAAGCGTGGAAAAGGCTTGTTGTTGTTCACGTCGTCGAAACTTCCTGATGGTCGAGATAACGCCAATCGCATGCAAATGGAAATGCTTGGCAGTTGCAGCTGGCGGGGAAGACGAACGAGCGGAAAAAAACCTGAATCTATTTCGCAATAATTTCGCGTGAGCCATCTTCGTGGGCTTTGATGGCCACCGGCAGGATGCTCGGCAACGCGCGTAGCAAGGCATCGGTGTCGTCGGTACTGAAGGTGCTGGACACGCGCAGCTGCGCCACTTTGCCGGGGGCGACCCGCAGCGGCTGGGTGCGGTAGCGCGACACTTCCGCCACCACGTCTGCCAGGGTGGCGTTGTCGAACACCAGCTTGCCCTGGCGCCAGGCGGTCAGCGCGGCGGCATTGACCGTGTAGGGGGCCGCTACGTTGCCTTGTTCATCTATATGTGAACCTTGCCCGGCACCCAGTTGCGCCAACGCGGTGCCCTTGCCCTGCACACGCACCGAGCCTTGCTCGACTGCCACGCGGGTGGCGGCCGGATCCTGACGCACATCGAAACGGGTACCTGTGACCGTCACGCTGCCTTGGGCGGTATCGACCACGAACGGGCGGCGGCTGTCATGGGCGACGCTGAACATCGCTTCGCCGGCACGCAGCACGATATGCCGCCGGCCCGGGCTGAAGTCGACCTGCAGCTCGGTAGCGCCATTGAGGTCCAGGTGCGAGCCGTCCGGCAGCTCCACCTGGCGGCGCTCACCGAACGCGGTCTGCAAGGTGTCCTGATGATTCAGTTGCTGGTACTTCCAGCCGCCCCAGCCGAGCCCCAACGCCACCACCGCCACACTGGCCGCCAATGCCTGGCGCAACAGGCGCCGACGTGGCAACTGCCGTACCGGCTCGGGCTGGCACAACGCTTCGAGTCGCTGGCGTGGAATGAAGTCGGTGGCCTGCCACAGCCGTGCGAGCTGCTGGTATTCCTCACGGTGCAGCGGGTCGACGGCCAGCCAGGCATCGAGCTTTGCCTGCAGCCCTGCATCGCGAGGCGCATCCTGCACGCGGGCGAACCATTCGGCCGCCTGGTCGCGGACGCTATCGGTAGCGTGCTGTTTCATGGGCAAGGTCTCCTGACTCATCGTACCGACACATCCAGGTGCTCACGCAGATGTCGGAGCGTGCGGATCATATACTTTTCGACCATGTTCTTGGTCAAACCCATGCGCTCGGCGATCTCGGCCTGGCTCAGGCCTTCGATTTTCTGCCAGATGAATACCCGGCGGCAGTTGACGGGCAGCTCGGCCAGCGCCCGCTCGACGCTGTCGGCCAGCTCCAGGGCATGCACGTAGGCTTCCGGGTCGCTGGCACCGCTGGCGCCCTCCTCGAAGGCTTCCAGCTCCAGGGCCTGGCGCCGGTCTTCGCGGCGAAAACCGTCAACCGCGATGTTGCGCGCGGTCTGATGCAGGTAGGCACGCGGCTGCTCGACCTGCTCGCGCGGGTTTTCCAGCACCCGGACGAACGCGTCGTGGGTGAGGTCCTCGGCCTGCTGTCGACTGCGCAGCTTGCGCGTCCAGGTGCCGATCAGCTCGTGGTAGTGGTCGAGAAAGCCTTTGTGTCCGGACACGGTCAGGGTCGTCAGGGAGGCGGATAAGGGTGCGAATAGTAATGTTTCTCATCAATAGGGGCAAATCCGCCGATCGGTAACAAAAAATTTATGGCGAATTTCATGCACCGAAGTGCCAGCTTTCGTGGCCATAAATATGAACACCTGAGCCCCTTCGCGGGACAAGCCCGCTCCCACAGAAGCGAGGAGATCCCTGTAGGAGCGGGCTTGTCCCGCGAAGGGTCCAAGCGGTCCATTCCACAATTTTTTACGCTTGAAACATCCCAGGGAACATCTACCGGTCACACGAGTCGGTTATTCAAACGATGGGGCGTCAATCCACGCCGATCACCCCCGGATTGCCTGTTGATTCTGCATTCTTCACGCCCTAAAGTGCGCGCCGAACGTCCATGCTGGAAACGATCCATCCGGCTCAAGTACTGAGTAGGCGAACCAAAGTGGGGATACGGAGGACGTTCAGTTGCAGCCACTTACTTTTTCAGTTTGCCCATGGAGTCCCTGAGCATGTCGATCCAGGTCGAAGACTATTTCGCGCGCGACACTTTCCAGAAAATGAAGGCATTCGCCGACAAACAGGAAACCCCGTTCGTACTCATCGATACCCAGATGATCAGCCAGGCCTATGACGACCTGCGCGCCGGGTTCGAGTTCGCCAAGGTCTATTACGCGGTCAAGGCCAACCCGGCCGTCGAGATCATCGACCTGCTGAAAGAGAAAGGTTCGAGCTTCGACATCGCCTCGATCTACGAGCTGGACAAGGTCATGGACCGCGGCGTCAGCGCCGACCGCATCAGCTACGGCAACACCATCAAGAAGTCCAAGGACATCCGCTACTTCTATGAGAAGGGCGTGCGCCTGTATGCCACCGACTCGGAAGCCGACCTGCGCAACATCGCCAAGGCCGCACCGGGCTCGAAGGTCTACGTGCGTATCCTCACCGAAGGTTCCACTACCGCCGACTGGCCACTGTCGCGCAAGTTCGGTTGCCAGACCGACATGGCCATGGACCTGCTGATCCTCGCCCGTGACCTGGGCCTGGTACCTTATGGCATCTCCTTCCACGTAGGCTCGCAGCAGCGCGACATCAGCGTGTGGGACGCGGCCATCGCCAAGGTCAAGGTGATCTTCGAGCGCCTGAAGGAAGAAGACGGCATCGAGCTGAAGCTGATCAACATGGGTGGCGGCTTCCCGGCCAACTACATCACCCGCACCAACAGCCTCGAAACCTACGCCGAAGAGATCATCCGCTTCCTCAAGGAAGACTTCGGTGACGAGCTGCCGGAAATCATTCTGGAGCCTGGCCGTTCGCTGATCGCCAACGCCGGCATCCTGGTCAGCGAAGTGGTGCTGGTGGCGCGCAAGTCGCGCACCGCAGTCGAGCGCTGGATCTACACCGACGTGGGCAAGTTCTCCGGCCTGATCGAAACCATGGACGAAGCCATCAAGTTCCCGATCTGGACCGAGAAGAAAGGCGAAGCCGAAGAAGTGGTCATCGCCGGCCCGACCTGCGACAGCGCCGACATCATGTACGAGAACTACAAGTACGGCCTGCCGCTGAACCTGGCGATCGGCGACCGCCTG
>NZ_AKJC01000047.1 GCF_000282535.1 Pseudomonas sp. GM84
GTGGCAGCCGCTCGAAGCCGCAACGCCCCAGGATCAGCCGACGCAGGTTGGGCAAGCGCTCGAACCAATGCGCTGGCAACTCGCTCAAGGGCGAGTTGCCGCCAAGGTCCAGCTCGACCACATGTTCCAGGCCGTTGGGCATGGGCAGTGTGGCCAGATCGAGGTTATCCAGTGCGAGGCCCGCCAGGTCCAGGTTAGGGATCAGCTCGCCATTGGGCAGGCGCAGAATCGAGTTGTACCGCCAACTGTTGAGCAGGGCGGTACTGGCACGTTGTCGACGCGCCACGCCGGCAGCCCACTGCTCCAGGTAAGTACGCAATTGCTGCAAAGCGGTTTCGCGTATCCCCAATTCAAGTTCCGGCGAGCGCATGGCGCGTTGCCAGTCACTGCGCAGCTGATCGACTTGTTCCGGTGTGATGGCCGGGTATAGCCTGCGCAGGCGTGCTGGCACCGAGTCATTGAAAAACGGTGAAGGTGGCGGTAACGGCTCCAGCGGAGCGCCACCGAGCAGCCTGAAGCGCGGCGTCGTACGGTTGGCCGTCGGTCCCCACAGGCGAGAGGGCCAGCGCGAACGTTCGGCGCCCGCCAATTGCTGCACACGTTCGCGCAGCGCGTCGACTTCGCCCCATGGTTGCCTGAGCGCAGGCGGCACAGCGGCATACAGCGCCCGGTAGCGGTCAGTGAACAAGGGGCCGGCTGCTGGGCGTTCGCCCCGATACACCTCATACCCCTGATTCGATTTGAGCAGCACGGCACGCTGGCCGGCCTGGGCGGAGCCGAAACTGACGAGCAACTCGCCACCAGGGCTGGCGGCGCGAATCTCCAGGTGAAACTCACTGGGCCATTCGCCCAGCCGTTGGATACAGGCAAGCAGCAAGCGATCGCTGTCGACACTTCCCAGGCCGGGCTCATACAGGCCCTCCAGGGCTCTGGCCAGCGCACGCTCATGCCCGGTTTCAGCCAGCGCCGCCAACGGCGATTGCAGGCTCTCCCGTTGTGCAGCCGAGAGTTCGGGCAGGCGCTTGGCCAACGCCAGGCGCTGCAAGGTTTCGGTCAACAAGGGGGGCGTGGCGGCCCCCGCCAGGTGGACGGCCTGCAACTGTCCGCGATCCACGCCGCTGATGATCAACGCATGTCCTAGCGCGGTGTCATCCAGTGCGCCCGTATCCAACCCCAGGCGCCGCACGGCCTGGCTGTCAGACCAGGCCTGTGGCACTTCGTGTTCTTCGCGCCAGGCACCTTGGCCATTGTGTTCGAGCAGCGGCTGGTAGGCCTTCGGGTTGTCAGGGTGGACGATGCGCCAGCGCAGCGTCTTTTCGTCCAGGCGCACCTGGTACAGCTCATCCCCCATGCGGATGAACCGTGCGCCGCCCAGCAGGAACTGACCCGTGCTGTCGGCTGCAAGCTCCGCGGGGAGCTGGACGGCGCTTGCATAACCCGAGAGGTCCGCATCCCAGAGGCGCTTGCTGCCATCCGCCAGCTCCACCGGGTTCAGTTTTTCCATCAATGGGCTGCTGAACAATGTGGGCAGTACCTGGCCGGCCGCGTGCAAGCCGCCAACCAGCGCGAGGTTGAGGCCTACGGACTCCAGGTGGCGCAAGGCCAGATGACGATCGCCGATGCTCCATGCCTCGTATCCTTCGAAGACCTCACCCAGCAGTTGGCACACCATGACCGCTGTCATGCAGGTACCCAGGCCAGGGATGAAGAAGCCGGCGAGCATCAGGGTGTCCATGCCCAGGCTCTGCCACTGGGCAACGCGACGCTGGCGGGCCTGCTCGTCGACCTGAGCGGTGGGGACTGCCAGCAGTGCGGCTTCAGCCTGCAGGCGCTGGACATGCTCGGCATAGAGCCAGGGGAACAGCGGTGAGTCGAGCGTCGTCAGGCTCAGGTGCGGGTCGAGGGTGTCGCCATCCGTGTTCTGCTGCAGCAGGTCGAGCAAACGATAGTGCTGTGCCCTCGCCACATAGCGCAGGCATGCGCTTCGAGTGGCGGGTTGCAACAGCCCTGCGGCCAGATGCTGGCGAAGGGGCGTAACGCCGCTGAAGTGCAACAGGCTTCGCTCGCTGCCCGGGCAGTAAAACAGCAGTCCACCGCGCCCGTCGTCGATTACCAGCACTTCATGCAACGGGATATCGAACAGTGTGAGCTGCCAGCAACGCACTGGGCCTTCAGCGGCCAACGCGGCGATGACATCCCGTGCCAGGCCGTCGATGTCGTGACGCATGAAGGCGAGGTCAGCCGCCAGTTGCAGCTGCTCGCGCTGAACGTCGATAAACGCGGCGCCCACGGTGTCCGAATGGATGTCGAAGCATGCCTGCAGGTGTTCCTGATAACGCTGGCCAATATCCAGCTGCCGGCAGGTGCTGGCGAACACCTCGGGGGGCAGGTCAAGCGGTTCGAGAGTGACCGTTTCTGAAGGCAATTCGATATCGACCAAGGTGTCACTGTCACCCAGGGTGGTCTGGCCGACCACGGTGGAGGGGGTAAATTGCGCATTCCCCGCCAGCGCCAACGCGCTGTCGCGACCGAACTCGGCGCCGTATTCGAAATTGTGCAGGGCTGCTTCGAGCAGGCTCATCGTCGTGTGTTCGGTGACATAAGTACCGAACGTGAAGAAGTGCCGGATCAGCACCAGCTCGGTGGTACGCGAGGGGACGGATAGCCCGTGTCGAGTCTGCAAGGTGTGCATGAGCAGACTTTCGGCGAACGCTGCGATGTTGCGCAGATCCTTGAGCGTAACGGCCAAGGCCTGCTGGGCACGATGCAGCCGCAGCTGGCTGGCGAGCACGGCTTCGCGCAGGTCGGGGAGGGCATTGGCGAACCAGGGCGCTTGGGCGTCGGCAAGGCCTTGTTCGGGCAGCAGGCTTTCGCGCAGTGCGCGCCATTGTTCGACGTTGGCATGGGCAGACCAGGAAGGTAGTTGTTCGGCAATCAAGTGATGATGCGGATTGAGCGGGGACATGGCACGGCTCCTGCTGAAATGGACGGGCAGGAAGCCCTGAAGTGATGCCTCAGGCGCAGTAGATATTTATCAATTGAATAAATGAATGGACAAAGCGCAGGTGTCAGTATGTTTGACGTCATAAAACAAGGCCGGGTACTAGCAAAATGCCGCTTGCCAAGCCGCGCGCTTGCATCTTAAATTGTTACTGAATATTAGGGCGACAACGGTTAAATGTTACTGATTAATCAGTAAGTTATGTGGCTGTTTTTAAAAACCATCATAGTCTTTTGCGATACCACCAGTCGAAACATACAAAGGACGTCAAAAAAGAATGAAAGCGCATTTGGTGGCAGTAGCCCGCAAATTCATCTCGCCCTCCCTGCGTTACGAGATCAGAACCGTTTCAAGCATGTTACGGGACATGGCCGGTCGTGCCTGTTTCTGGCGGTGGGAAATCGCCCGCTTCAGGCTGCAGCAGACCAGCCCTTATGAAATTCTCTACATCGGCAGGAAGCAGCAGCGCGAGATGGCCAAGCTGCTGATCGGCGGCAAGGCGCCGCGAGATGCCGGGGAGGTGACGGACCCCGAGGCAACCGCGGCGCAAAACCATGTGGTGGTGGTGAGCGAAGTGCCCACCGCCGGTGCGCTGTCGGTGCCTCATTACCTGAGCGCGGTGGTACCGCTGGGGCGCTCGCTGGACGACATCACCGGACGCTACGACAGCGAGCTGCGCCGCAGCATTCGCAAGAACCGGCCGCTGTACCAGATGCGCCAGACCTTTGACGATGCTGAAATCGCCATGGCCGACCGCGACCTGTTGCGGCCCTACGCCACGGCACGGCAGGGCATCCATGCCGCGCAATTCGCCACCGAGGAGGTATTCAGGTTGGCCAAGGGCGTGGGCCGGCTCGACCTGATCACCCTGAACGGCGAAGTGGTGGCCTGCCACCTGGGCTGCGAGATCACCCGCGGCGGCAAGCGCTACTGGAGCACCTTGCGTTTCGGTTACTGCGAAGCGGTGTTTTCCGACGCCAAGCGCTTGCGCGAGGTCAACTCCATCACCACGTTCATGGCCCTGGAATGGGCCCTGGAACACGGTTACGACTACTACGACATAGGCCTTTGCCTGGCACGGCCCGATGATGGCTTGCTCAAATGGAAGCGCCGCCGTGGGGGCGATATCGACTCCCTGGGCAATCACGCCTACATGTTCGTGCGCTTGCCCCGAAACGGCACCGCGCAATTTCTCTGGGACACGCCTTTGTTCGCCATGGAGGGCAACAAGCTGACATTGCACCTAGGCTTGCCCGAAGGCACCACGGATGAGGAAGTGGCCAGCCGTTATCACGAAATGGTCTTTGGCGGACTCCACAAGATCTATCTCTATGGCGCCAAAAGTGCAGGAGAGTCGTTCCTGGAAACCTTGCGCGCACGCTATGCCACCTTCCACTCACCGCCCCAGATGGAGCGGGTGCCTTCCAGCTGAGCACCCTGCCGGGCCGGTAACAGACCCTTTGCGCCAGATCCTTGACCCGTCACCCGTGGAGGCCGCGTCATGCAAAGCGATATCTCGAAACTCGGTGATTATCCGGTTGCCAGTGGCCATGCCTGGACATTGGCGGCCTACCGGCACATGGCGCGCAAGCGCCTGGCACGCCAAGCGGATATCGATCTGAAAAGCCTCGCTGAAAGAACCTGGGATGTCGCACCCGGTGAAATGACGTGTTCGCCGCCGGCCCTCTACTTGCCCAACCAACTGGAGCGGGTCACCGGTTGGGAGGCCAAGCGTTTCTATCCCTACGTGCATCCGGTACGCACCATGGAAGGCGGCATTCGCGCGGAGCAGGGGCCGACTCGCGGCTACTTGCTCAAGGACGTCTGGCTGATCGATGGCGCCCTGTACAAAGGCAATGCCAGCCATTGGCTGTCGCTCAAGCCCAGCACCTTTCCGCGCATCGTCGTGGAACATGAAATAGACCGGGGCGCGGCCTATTGCACGCAAAATGGCAATACCTGGTTCGGCACTTGGCTGATGGAAGACTGTCCAACCTATGCCTTGGCCTGCAACGAGGGCGTACCTGTGACCACCGCGCCTTCGGCACGCTACCCGCTGTTCACCCAGGGGCCGGCTTACGAGCAGTGGCTAGGCATGCAACCGTTGCGTTTGCGCAGTGCCTTCTTCCATGAACTGGTGCTGTTCGATGATGTGAGCAACAACCGCAGCAGGCATCAACGCTACCGTGCCATGGGCGACAAACTGTTGTCGCACGTGGACGCAGCGCCGCACCCAGGGGTGTTCCTTCTGCGGGGCAGCGACGGTGACCTGCGCTTGCTGCGCAATGAGCTTGAGCTGGCCGAACACCTGCGCAAGCATCGCGGTTTTCGCGTGATCAACCCGATGAAATCGGATGTGCCGACCATCGTGGCAGCCTGCGCGGGGGCCAGGACGGTGATCGGGGTGGAGGGCAGTCAATTGGTCCATGGCGTCAATGTGCTGCGAACCGGCGGCAATCTGCTGGTGCTGCAGCCGCCGAACCGCTTCGTCAGCTATTACAAGTACCTGACGGATCGTGATGGCCAGCACTTTGGCTTCGTCGTCGGTCAGCCCCAGGGGGACGGTTTTACCGTCGACATAGACGAAGTCGAAAGGACCCTCGACCTTTTTCCGTCATAAACAGGGTGGTAAACGCAACGATTCGCACCTGTTCTCGCTGATGAAACACTTGAGGCCTGCTGAAAGGCTGCGTCAGTCGCGTTTGCCAGGCCTCGGAAACAGTTCGATGAAACAACTAATAGTTCTGGATATCAAACACTTACTATCGTTCTTTACAGCTCGATCTGCACTGCATTTTCTGCATGGCGGTAAATTGACGAGGCACAGGCTGGTCCATTGATTTTTATTATGGTGTCGGATCATTGACGTAGTGTCATTGTGCCCATAAGCTCCATTCACCAGCAGTCAAATCTTCAAACCAATCAACGATAATTGTCCTCTTTCAGGAGGGGAACATGCGCTCGACTTTGTTCATCAAATCGATCTTTTTGTTGGTGTTATTGAGTGGTGCGGCACGAGCAGCTGATTCCTACATGAACCAGTCGAACGTTGTTCCCTTGGCAACGGCGGGTTGGCTTTTTGCCTTTGCCGTCATTGGTTTCGTGGCAGTAGCCAATAGAAAGAAGATTTAAAGTTTTATCCCTGTTCATTTAAATAAGTTTGTCTGATTTTACCGCGACGCCAGCAGCTTGACGCTTTAAGCATGTTTTCATAGGGGTAGGGCTGGCGTCCGCTTGTCAATTTTCCAACCATTGCTATATTCCACTAGCCAGCGCCTGAGGCGAGTGGTGGCAGAGGCAGGCAAAGCGGCATCGCGGTAAAGGGCCTCCAGGATTGGCAGGCCAGCGCAGCGGGTTTCACGCTGCGCAGTGGAGCGAGAGGTTTGCGGTTGTTCTCATTCAGTGCTCTTAACCTGGGCCGTTTGGCCGGAGGGATCCCTCATGGCGCGTTTGCTGATTTCCATGCTCTGTGGTCTGTGCGTCTGGTCTGGCGCGAGTGTTGCCAATGACCAAGGTGCGTCGTACCTGCTCAGCCCCGGCGACAAAGTGTTGGTCTCGGTCTGGCAGGAAGACACCCTGCGCCAGGAAACCGTTGTCCTCCCCGATGGCAGTATCACCTTCCCCCTGGCGGGCCGCATCGATGTGGCCGGCCTCGATGTGACCGCGGTGGCCAAGAAGGTCACCGACGGCTTGAAACCCTATCTCGCCGACCCGAACGTCAGCGTTGTCGTCACCGGCACTGCCGGCAACCTGGTGTACGTTCAAGGCAAAGTGATCAAGCCCGGCCCGGTGCCGATGGCAGGCCCTACTGCGGTGCTGCAGGCCTTGAGCATGTCGGGTGGAATGGACAAATTCGCCGACGAAAGTGCCATCAAGGTGATCCGCGGCAGCGGCCCTTCGCAAAAGGTACTGCCAGTGCGCTACAAGGATCTGGTTTCCGGGCGAGACATGTCCACCAACTTCCAACTCCAGGCTGGCGATACGCTGGTCGTACCTTGAATCTTCTAATAATTAAGAATTCCTAGTGCCTATTTTTCGACCGAAGCGTATGGCGGCGGCAATCATGATGATGCCGTTCGCGGGGGTGGTTAATGCCGCCATTTGGCAGTCCTCAGTTGTGGTTCCCACGACTGTCGAGTACGACAGTAACCCATTGCTCCTGACGTCCGAGGAGAAAGGTGTGACGCGTACCATCATTGCACCTGACTACAACCTGATCGGTCAGTTCGACCGCGACCAGCTGCGTCTGGGCATGGGGATGCATCTGCTGCGCTCATCCGACCGTTCGATCGTCGACGACCGCGAAGACCCCAACCTGAGCCTGGGCTGGCAACGCCAGACCGAAACCGGCGGTTTCGGTCTGCTGGCGCAGTACAACGAGAGCTCGACGCTGTCCGGTACGGTACTCGATACCGGCGTGGTGACCACCGACGGCACCCAGAAGATGTCCTCGCTGACAGCCAACTGGAGCAGCACGGTTACCGAGCGCAGCACCCTGGCCAACGAAACCCGGTACAACCACGCCCGCTACGACATCGATACCCTGACCGGCTACGACGAATACTCCAACTACTCGAGCTGGACCTACGCCTGGAGCGAGCGCACCGACATCATCAGTGGTCTCGAAGCCCGGCGCTATGAGCCGCAGGACACCACCACGGCCCGCGCCAGCAATAGTTATGTGCCGAGTATTGGCCTCAAGCACCAGTTTTCCGAGCGCTTCGAAGGCGCGATGCACGCCGGCGTCAATAAAACCACCGGCTCCGGCGGCGGGCGCCGCGGAGAGGGTGGGATGTCGCTGTTCTATCGTGGCTCGCGTGCCGAGGCCAGCCTGAGCGCCGAGCGCAGCACCGTCGCCAGCGCCGAGGGCGGTTTCGCCGAGCTGGACATGGTGCGCGGTGGCTGGAGCTACCTGGTCACCGAAACCAGCCGGTTGGGCGTCGACGCCTCCTGGCAGGACGCCAAGGGGGAAACGCCCAATACCTTGCAGACTTACAGCGTCTGGGCCAGCCGGGAACTCTCGCGGGCCTGGGACATGCGGTTTTCGTTGATGTACAAGGAGCGTCAGCAAGATGGCTTGCCAGATGCTGAAGCAACGATCGTTGGAATGACGCTGACCTACCGATATCCCGACATCTGACTTTTGCAAGGGCGGCCACTTATGAAATCCGAGTACGAGCTTTCCCTCAAAGATTACATCGCCATCATCAAGGACCGTGCCTTGTTGCTGGGGGTGAGCATCGTAGTCGTGCTGGCGGCGACCGTGGGCGTCGCGCTCAGTGTGCCGCCCATCTACCAGTCGACCGGCACCGTCCTGGTGGAGTCGCAGCAGATCTCGCCAGACCTGGTGTCGGCGGGCAACAACAGCTTTGCCGATGAGCGTATCGAGGTCATTCGCCAACGCGTCATGACCCGCGAGAACCTGCTGCGGATCATCGACAAGTACAACCTGTTCGCCGACAAGGGGAGTCGGTTCAGCGAAACCGACAAGATCGAACAGATGCGCAATGCCATCGTGGTGGCCACGCTCAGCACCTTCATCAAGGGGCGAGGCGAGGCTACCGTGGCCTTCACCGTGTCGTACGAGGACAAGCGCCCGGAAGTCGCCAAGGAAGTGGCCGACGAGTTGGTGACCCTGTTCCTCAACGAGAACATCAAGCAACGCACCGAACGGGCCACCGAGACCACCGAGTTCCTGTCCCAGGAAGCGAACAAGCTGGGCGCCGAGCTGGCCGACCTGGAAAACCAGCTGGCTGACTTCAAGCAAGCCCACGCCAATGCCTTGCCGGAAAACCAGCAACTGCGCATGAGCATGCTGTCGCGTTCGGAGCTGGAGTTTCGTGAAGTCGACCGCGATTACAAATCGGCCCAGGAAGAACTGCGTTACCTGGAGCTGGAACTGTCCGCCGCCAATGCCGGGGCGAGCACCCCGGCAGCCAATGGCAGGGCGGCAGGG
>NZ_AKJC01000048.1 GCF_000282535.1 Pseudomonas sp. GM84
GGCGATGAGGCCGGTACAGCCAGCGCCTCACTCAGCCTACCCCCGCGACCTGCTCGCCCAGGCCCGCCTGCAAGCCAGCGACGAGCGCCTGCTCAATTGCCTTGAGCGCCTGTCCGCCGACACCCCCGACACCTTCCTGCGCCGCCTTGGCCTCACCCTGCATTACCCGGTCCTCGACAGCCAGACTTTGCTGGCCAGCACCCCGCGCTTCGACAAGGTCAGCCTGGCCCTGTGCCTGAAGCGCGAATTCGTGCTGATAGAGCAGGGCGGTGAAGTGCTGGGTGTGTTCGCCGACCCCTTCGACCCCGCCCGCCTGGCCTGGATCGATGACACCCTGCAAGGCGCGCCGCTGTACCTGGCCCACGCCGCTGACCTGGCGACCCTGCTGGCCCGCCACGAAGAAAGCTTCCACGCAGTCGATGCCCTGGACCACGATACCGAGGCCAGCAGCGACACCGATGCCCTGCAACGGCTGTCGCTGACCAGCATCAGCGAAGACCAGAGCAAGGTGGTCAAGCTGGTCAACTCGACCCTCTACGACGCCCTCAAGCAACACGCCAGCGATATCCACCTGGGCATGACCGGCCAGGGCCTGACCATCAAGTACCGCATCGACGGCGTGCTCAACGGTGCCGGCAAGGCCAGCGGCAGTGCCTTCGCCGACCAGGTGATCTCGCGCATCAAGGTCATGGCCGAACTGGACATCGGTGAGAAGCGCGTGCCCCAGGACGGCCGTTTCAAGATCGCCATCGGCGAGCGCCAGATCGACTTTCGCGTGTCGATCATGCCGAGCATCTTCGGCGAGGATGCGGTGCTGCGGGTGCTCGACAAACAAGACCTGTCCGACCGCGTCAGCGGTGTCCAGCTGCAGGCCCTGGGGTTCGCCGATGAAACCCTGCGCGCCCTGCGCCGCCTGGCGGCCGAGCCCTACGGCATGATCCTGGTCACCGGCCCCACCGGCAGCGGCAAGACCACCACCCTGTACGCCATGATCAGCGAGATCAACCACGGCGTGGACAAGATCATCACCATCGAAGACCCGGTCGAGTACCAGTTGCCCGGTGTGCTGCAGATCCCGGTCAACGAGAAGAAAGGCCTGACCTTCGCCCGCGGCCTGCGCTCGATCCTGCGCCATGACCCGGACAAGATCCTGGTCGGTGAGATCCGCGACCCGGACACCGCGCAGATCGCCGTGCAGTCGGCGCTCACCGGCCACCTGGTGTTCACCACCATCCACGCCAACAACGTGTTCGACGTGATCGGGCGCTTCAGCCAGATGCAGGTCGACCCCTACAGCTTCGTTTCCGCGCTCAACGCCGTGCTGGCCCAGCGCCTGATTCGCCTGGCCTGCTCGCACTGCTGCACGCCTTGCGAGGTAGACGACGAGACCCTGGCCGCCTCGGGCCTGACCCGCGAAGCGGTGACCGGCTGGCAGTTCGTCCGCGCCCAGGGCTGCGGCCAGTGCCGGGGCAGCGGATACCGCGGGCGCAGCGCCATTGCCGAACTGCTGCACCTGGACGACGACCTGCGGCAGATGATCGTCGAACGCCGCCCGCTGGCGCAGATCAAGACGCTGGCTTGCCAGCGCGGCCTGCGCCTGCTGCGTGCCTCTGCCCTGGACCTGGTCCGCGAGGGCCGCACCACCCTTGAGGAGATCAACCGTGTCACATTTATCGCCTGATCGCTTTTGCGCCGTGCTCGGCGCCGAGGGTGTCGGCCTGGGTCGCTGGCACGCCAATCAACATCAATGGCTGGGTAGCCGCGCCTTCACCTGCGATGCTGCGCAACCGGCCTGGGAACCTGCCCTGCAAGCGCTTGCCGCGCTGCTGGCCGAACACGCCGTACGGGGCGCACAATTGAAGGTGCTGCTGTCGGCCCGCTTCAGCCGCTTCTGCCTGGTGCCGTGGAGCGACGCCATTGGCACCTCGGGCGAGCTGGATGCCTACGCCAGGGCCTGCTTCGAGAACCTCTACGGCCAGTCGCTGGATGACTGGCGCATCGTCCTGTCGCCAGAGCCGGCCGGTGCCGCGCGCATCGCCACGGCGCTGCCCAGGGCGCTGCTGCAAGGGCTGCAGGCGCTGGTCGACGAAAGCCGCCTGAAGCTGCGCTCGGTGCAGCCCTACCTGATGGCCGCCTACAACCGCTGCTCGGCGCAGCTGGGCCAGGGCGACTTCCTCTTCGTCCTGGCCGAACCGCGGCGCAGCGTGCTGCTGATGGCGGCCGGCGGGGCCTGGCAGCAAGTGCTGGCGCAAGGTTGCGCCGACAGCGACCAGGCGCTGCAGGCCCTGATCGACCGCACCTGCGAGCTGTACGGCGAGCAGCTGCCACGGGTCTACCTGCATGCCCCGGGCCGGGGCGACGTGTCGCAACTGGCGGCGGTGCAGCTGTGCCAACCGGCCAGCGACAGCGACCCGCTGTGCGCCATGTGGCGAGCGGTGGCTTGAGATGCGCCGCCTCGATCTGGAATTCCAACCCCGGCGCAGCAGCCCGCTGGCCTGGTCGCTGCTGGCCCTGGGCGCTGCCGTGGTCGCCGCGCTGGTACTGCTGCAGCAGCACCTGCAGGCCGAACAGGTCGAGCTGGAGGCCCGTGTGCACGGCCTGGAGCTGCAACTGGGCCGCCGCCCAGCCACCGCCGCGCCGCAGAACACCGCCGCCAGCCGCGAGCAGGCCGAACGCCTGGCGCAGATGCGCAGTGTCTCGCAGCAACTGCAACGGCCCTGGCAGCAACTGTTCGCCATGCTCGAAGCGCAACCGCAGGAAGATGTGGCATTGCTCACCCTGACCCCGGACGCCCGCAAGGGCCAGGTCCGCATCACCGCCGAGGCGCGCAACCTGGAGGCGATGCTGCAGTACCACCAGCGCCTTGAGCGCAGCGCCGAGCTCAGCGATGTGTCGCTGCTCAACCACGAGGTGGTGATGGGCCAGCCCGAGCAGCCGGTGCGCTTCAACCTCACCGCCACCTGGGAGACCGGTCATGCGCGTCCCTGAATCGATAAACCGCCTGATCCTCGAAGAGCACCTGCGCCGTGCCGGCCCGGTGGCCCTGGCGGCGGTTGCCGTCACCGCGCTGGCGCTGGGCGTGGCGCTGGCCGGCGTGCTGCCGCAGTGGCAGGCGCTGCGAGAACTGCAAGCCAGCGAAGCGGATGCCAGCGCCCAGGTTGAACGGGTCAAGCGCGGCGAGTTGAAGATTGCCGTCAAGCCCGAACAGCAGGCGCTGGACAGCCTGCGCCAACAGCTGCCGGGCCAGCCCGAGGCGAGCGAGTTGATCGAGCGCCTGTATCACCTGGCCAGCGCCGAGCACATCAGCCTGGCGCGGGGGGAATACGCCCTCGGTGTCGATCCCAAGACCCAATTGGCGCGTTACCAGATCGTGCTGCCAGTGCGCGGCAGCTACCCGCAGCTTCGCGGCTTCCTCAAAGGGCTGATCGGCCAGTTGCCGACCCTGGTGCTGGAAGACCTGGAGCTGCAGCGCAAACGCATTGGCGACAGCGAACTCAATGGTCGCCTGCGCATGACCCTTTACCTGTCGAGGTCGTGATGAACACTCAGCGTGCGGTGATGTGGGCAGGGTTTCTGGGGGTCTCGGCGATCCTGGCGTGGGCGCCTGGGCACTGGTTCGACCAGGATGACAGCGTTGCGCCCATCGCGGCTAAAGCCGCTCCTACAAGCGCCGCCGAACCTGTAGGAGCGGCTTTAGCCGCGAAAGGGCCAGAACAGGCCTCAAGAGACCTGTTCCCCCGCCAGCAATGGACCAAGCCCAAGGCCCTGGCCACCGTCACCGAACAACCCGTGGTCGCCGCCCCCGTCGTGGTCGCGGCCGCCACCGCGCCAGCACTGCCATTCCAGTTCGTCGGCCGCATCGGCGACCGCGAGGACCTGCAGATCTTCCTGCAGAGCGGCGAAAAGCTCTACGTCGTGCGCCAAGGCGACGTGATCGACGAAACCTACCGCCTCGATCGGGTCTCGGCCAACGAGCTGGACCTTGTCTACCTGCCCTTGCACCAGTCGCAGACTCTGTCTGTCGGGAGCGCACCATGAAGGTATCGAAGTTGTGCAAGCCTGCTCCGTTCATGCTCCTGGCGCTGTGCGTGGCCATTGCCGGCTGCGGATCGAGCGCGGTGCGCGAAGACAGCCAGGAGCTGATGAAGGAGGGCCAGTACGAGGCCGGCATCGCCCGCCTGGAAGACGCCCTGCGTGACGACCCGCGTGACACCGAACTGAACATCGCCCTGGCCCACAGCCGCCAGGAAGCGGTCGAGGCGCTGATCACCCAGGCCGACAGCGACCGCATCCGCCACGATTACGCCGGCGCGCGCATCGGCTATGGCCGGGTGCTGACCATCGAATCCAACAACCGCCGTGCCATGGAAGGCATCCGCCAGCTGGAGCTGATGCGCACCCTCGACGACCGCGTCGCCCTTGGCCAGGCCGCCTTGCGCCAGGGTGATCTGTTCGGTGCCGAGCGCTACATGCGCGAAGTGCTGCGCCTGGACCCGCAGAACCAGAAAGGCATCATGCTGCGCAGCGACATCGAGAACGTCCAGGCCCGCACCGCGCAGCCGTTCCCGCAACTGCGCAGCAAGCTGGAACGCCCGGTGACCCTGGAGTTTCGCGACGCCGCGCTGAAGACCATCTTCGAGGTGCTGTCCCAGGTGGCCGGCATCAACTTCATCTTCGACAAGGACCTGCGCCCGGACATGAAGGCCACCATCTTCGTGCGCGACGTACGCATCGAAGATGCCGTGGCGCTGCTGCTGGAGCAGAACCAGCTGCACCAGAAGATCGTCAACGACAACACCCTGCTGATCTACCCCGATTCGCCGCAGAAGACCAAGGACTACCAGGAACTGGTCATGCGCACCTTCTACCTGACCAGCATCGATGCCAACACCGCCTTGAACATGGTCAAGACCATGCTCAAGACCCGCGACGTGTTCGTCGACGAACGCCTGAACACCATGACCATGCGCGACACCCCCGACGCTGTGCGCATGGCCGAGAAGCTGCTGCAGTCCCAGGACCAGTCCAACCCCGAGGTGGTGCTGGAGGTGGAAGTGATGGAGGTGGCCCGCTCGCGCATCCTCGACCTCGGCCTGCAATGGCCCAACACCTTCGGCGTGCTGACCGATGACGGCAACCCGGTCAGCGTGCTCGACCAGTTGCGTGGCATCAACTCCAGCCGCATCAGCATCTCGCCGGCGCCGCAGGCCAAGATCAACGCCTCGGACAAGGACATCAACACCCTGGCAAGCCCGGTGATCCGCGTCAGCAACCGCGAGCAGGCACGCATCCACATTGGCCAGCGCGTGCCGATCATCAGCGCCACTTCGGTGCCCTCGACCCAGGGCCCGGTGATTACCGAGAGCGTCACTTACCTGGACGTGGGTCTGAAGCTCGAAGTGCAACCCACCGTGCACCTGAACAACGAGGTGGCGATCAAGGTGGCGCTGGAAGTCAGCAACGCCACCCCCCTGGAACCCACTCGCCAGGGCACCATTCCGGTTCAGGTCGACACCCGCAACGCCCAGACCAGCCTGCGCCTGCACGACGGCGAAACCCAGGTACTGGCAGGCCTGGTGCGCAACGACAAGACTTCCAGCGGCAACAAGATCCCGGGCCTTGGCGATATTCCCGGCCTGGGCCGGCTGTTCGGCAGCAACCGCGACGACATGAGCAAGTCCGAGCTGGTGCTGGCGATCACCCCGCGCATCGTGCGCAACCTGCCGTACCAAAGCCCGTCGGACATGGAGTTCGGCACCGGCACCGAATCGGCCATGCAAGTACGCCAGATGGCCCGGCCGTTGCCTGCCGGCGCGGTGCCCGCCGACTCGCCTGAAGACGAACAAAGCGCCCCGGCGGCCGACGCGCAGATGGCCGTTGTGCCGGCAACCCCGAGCCCACGGCCATGAAACGCCGCGCCCAGGGCTTCAGCCTGATCGAAGTGGTGCTGACCCTGGCACTGCTCGGGCTGCTCGCCAGCATGGCCGCGCCACTGACCGAGACCGTGGTGCGCCGTGGCAAGGAGCAGCAGTTGCGCGAAGCGCTGTACCAGATCCGCGACGGCATCGATGCCTACAAGCGCGCCTTCGACGCCGGGTTCATCGAGAAACGCCTGGATGCCAGCGGCTAACCGCC
>NZ_AKJC01000049.1 GCF_000282535.1 Pseudomonas sp. GM84
CGGGTCGAAGAAGCGGCAGCCGCTGGAGCCGAGCACCCCATAGAAGGCGTTCATGATGATCTTCAGCGCCTGCGACAAGGCCGCGTTGCCGTCGCGCTTGGCCGCCTCCCTGCCCTGCCACACGCGCTCGACGATGGCGGGCAAACAATGCTGGCTGCGCGAGAAGCGCCCGCCGCGAAAGCCTTCGACCGAATGCGCGTCATCGGGCTGGCGCAAGCCCTCGACCAGGCCCACCGGGTCGATCAGGAAGGTGCGGATGATCGACGGGTACAGGCTCTTGTAGTCCAGCACCAGCACCGAGTCGTACAGCCCAGGGCGCGAGTCCATGACGAAACCGCCGGGGCTGGCTTCGTCAGGGCGGCTGCCGAGGTTGGGGGCGACAAACCCCATGCGGTGCATATGCGGGATGTACAAATGGCAGAACGCAGCCACCGAGCCGCCGCTGCGGTCCACCGCCAGGCCGGTGACGGCGGCGCGTTCGAGCAGGAACTCAAGCAAGCGGGTGTGGGCGAAGATGCGTGTCACCAGCTCGCAGTCCTTGAGGTTGTAGCGGGCCAGCGCGGGCTTGTCCTCGGCGAACATGCGGTTGATCTCGTCCATGCGCTGGTAGGGCGTGTCGATGGCCTTGCCTTCGCCGAGCAAGGTCTGGGCGACATTCTCCAGGCTGAAGGAGGGGAAACTCCACGTCGCCGAGCGCAGGGCTTCGATGCCGTCGATCAGCAGGCGTCCCGGCGCATCGGCGAACACGTGGCCGCCGTTGGCGTGGGCACGCAGGGTCATGGGCGCACCCTCGCGACCCAGGGCCAGCGGCACCTGCAGTTGCTTGGCATGTTCGTGCAGCAGGCGCAGGTCGAACTGCACCAGGTTCCAGCCGATGATCGCGTCCGGGTCGTGCTGGGCCAGCCATTGGTTGAGGCACACCAGCAGTGCTGCGCGGTCTTGGCAGTAGTGCAGGTCGAAATCGAGGCTTTCGGGGGCGTTGGCGGCTGGGCCGAGCATGTACACCTGGCGTTGGCCGCAGCCTTCGAGGGCGATGCTGTAGAGCTCGCCGCGTTCGCTGGTTTCGATGTCCAGCGACACCAGGCGCAGGGGTGGGCGGTAGTCGCTGGCGGGTTTGAGCTGGGCATCGCAGAGCACGCCGTGGGCATCGGGCGTGCCGGTGAACTGCACGGCGGCGGTGATGAAGCGCTCCATCAGGTAGCGTTCCGGGGGGCGGATGTCGGCCTCGAAGACGTCGATACCGGCGCTGCGCATTCGTTGTTCGAGTTGCATGAGTTGGCGGTGTTGGCGGGTGTAGAGGCCGACCATGGGGCGTTGTTCGAAGTCGCGCAGGCGCAGGGGTTTGAGTTGGGCGCCGGCTTCGCCAGTCAGTAGCAGGCGTGCGTGTTCGGCCTGCGCCTGGGGCAGGAAGGCGACGGACTCCTGGGGTGCCAGGCGCACGCGCTGTGGCCCTTGGTCGGTGGCCAGCCAGAACTCCACGCAGGTGCCTTCGGGCGTGTCGTACCAGTGCCGGGTCAGGACGAAGCCCTGCTGCAATTCCACGGTTACCTCGAATCATCACTTTGCCATTAGCGACGATTCTACCGCCCAGCCCTACTTTTAGCTTTCGCTGTTGCTCTGCTGTTGCTCTGCTGTTGCTCTTGCCGTTGCTCTTGCTTCTGGTACGCGCAAGTTCAGTCACCGCAAATTGCGACGTCAGGAGGCCG
>NZ_AKJC01000050.1 GCF_000282535.1 Pseudomonas sp. GM84
CGCCCAGCCACTGGCGGTTGTCGGCGAGCAGTCGCTCGCGCTCATGACCGTCGCCCATCAAGCCAAAGGTGTCGACATCGTCGACGAACACATTGATATCCAGCAGTGCACCGTTGGACTCCGCCAATGCCGCTGCACGTTGCAGGGCTGGCGTGTGGCGCATCTGCGGGCCGAGCATGACGAACAAACGCTTGAACTGGCTCATCGCACACCTCCTCGTGTGGGCAGCCCCCCGGTTCATGCCTCGTGGTCTGTTCAGTCTAGACCCAGCTGCGGCTGGCACGCAGGCGCGGGCCACTCGGGTATGATGCGAGCCCCAACTTCTAGCTCGAGGTCCCGCTCCATGTCCCTGAATGCCGAACAGATCGCCGAATACCGCGCCTTCGCCGAGCAGTTGGCCGATGCCGCTGCAGCGGCGATCCAGCCGTACTTTCGCGCCAGCCTGGACGTCGAGGACAAGGGCGGGCGCTTGTACGACCCGGTGACCGTGGCCGACAAGGCGGCCGAAGACGCCATGCGCGCGTTGATCCAGGCGCGCTACCCCGAGCACGGCATTCTCGGTGAAGAAGCGGGCGTGGCAGTGGGCAGCAGCCCGCTGACCTGGGTGCTCGACCCCATCGACGGCACCCGTGCGTTCATCACCGGCCTGCCGTTGTGGGGCACGCTGATTGCCCTGAACGACGGCACGCGCCCGGTGCTTGGGGTGATGAACCAGCCCTTCACCGGTGAGCGCTTCGTGGGTACGCCCGAAGGCGCCTGGCGCAGTGGCACGCCGCTGAAAACCCGGGCCTGTGCGGACCTGGCGTCGGCCACCTTGATGTGCACCACCCCCGACATGTTCGACACGGCCGAGCGCAAGTCGGCCTTCGAAGCCGTGGCCGGCAAGGCGCGGCTGATGCGTTATGGCGGCGACTGCTACGCCTATTGCATGCTGGCTTCGGGCTTCGTCGATGTGATCGTCGAGGCGAGCCTGCAGCCTTATGACGTGCAGGCGTTGATGCCGATCATCGAAGGGGCGGGCGGGGTGATGACCGCCTGGGATGGCAGCTCGGCGCAGGAGGGTGGGTGCGTGGTGGCCTGTGGTGATCCGGCGCTGCATGCACAGATGGTGGAGATGTTGCGTCACGCCATGTAAGTCTAGGGTTGCCTGAACCGACCTCTTCGCGGGACAAGC
>NZ_AKJC01000051.1 GCF_000282535.1 Pseudomonas sp. GM84
CCGCCTGTACTGGCTGTCGACCGGTGCCTACACCACCAGCTACAGCGCGGTGGAATTCAACGGCTTCCCGCCGCTGAAGGCTTACTACCTGTAATGAACAACGGGGCCGCGAGGCCCCGTTTTCATATGTGTATCAGTGCCGGCCTCTTCGCGGGGCAAGCCCGCTCCCACAAGTCCCCCGCTGCACTCAGGGTCAGCGGAGAGCTTGTGGGAGCGGGCTTGTCCCGCGAAGAGGCCGGCACTGTAGAAATTAATGTCCGCGCTTATCCAACTCTTCGGCATACCGCGCCGCAAAGGCCATCAACATCGGCCCCGCCCCCTGCAGCGTCACCAGCGCACTGCGCAGAAAGTTCAGGTTTCCCTCGACCCGCGCCCGATCCAGCCAAGGCCCCGCCTCGGCGAACTGCCCACGCTCGACCAGCACCATCGCCAGGCTGAACATCCCGCGAAAATCCCCCGCCTCGGCCGAGCGCCGATACCAGCGCACCGCCCGTACCGGGCTCGGGGCCGTGGCGATACCCTGCTCCAGATACCGCCCGTACAGATTCATCGACTTGGCATGGCCCAATTGCGCGGCCTTCTCGTAACAGAGCAACGCCTGGGCCTGGTTGGCAGGCACCCCACGCCCCGTGGCCAACAGGTTGCCCAGGTTGTAAAGACCCCAGTCCAGGCCGGCGTCGGCCGCACGCGCATAATGGATGGCGGCCTGCGACAAATCCTGATCCCCACCCCAGCCATGCTCCAGGCAACGCCCGAGCATGTTGTGCGCCATGGCACTGCCGCCCTGGGCGGCGATGCCGAACCAGCGCCGGGCCACGGCCTCATCCGCTTCGATGCCACGCCCGTCGAGCAAAATCTGCCCGAGCAGCGACTGCGCCTCGACCACGCCCTCCCCGGCCGCCGCAAGGATCGCCTGGGCAGCCTGGCCTGGGCTGTGTTCGAGCATCGCTCGCAGGCCGGCCACATTTACCTCTTCTTCACGACGCAACTGGTAAGACACGGTTCAGACCTCGGCCCAGCGGCGCAGCAGGTTGTGGTAAGTGCCGGTCAACTGCAGCAACGAGGGGTGATCCGGCACGTCGGCGGTCAGTTGCTGGATGGCATTGTCCATCTCGAACAGCAACGCCCGCTGGCTGTCCTCGCGCACCAGGCTCTGGGTCCAGAAGAACGCCGCATAACGCACGCCGCGAGTCACCGGGTTGACCTTGTGCAAACTCGTGCCGGGGTACAGCACCAGGTCGCCGGCGGCCAGCTTGATCTGCTGGATACCGTAGGTGTCCTGGATCACCAGCTCGCCACCGTCGTAGCTGTCCGGGTCGCTGAGAAACAACGTCGAGGACAGGTCGGTGCGCACCCGCTCCGGGCTGCCCTTGGGCTGGCGCAGGGCGTTGTCGATGTGAAAGCCGAAGTTGCCACCCTCGCGGTAGCAGTTGATCAACGGCGGGAACACCTTGTGCGGCAGCGCGGCCGACATGAAGCGCGGGGTTTGCCACAGCCGGTCGATCAGCGCACTGCCGATTTCCTTGCCCAGCGCATGCCCTTCCGGCAACTGCAGGTTGTGCTTGGCCTTGGCCGACTGGTAACCGGCGGTGACCTTGCCGTCCGCCCAGTCGGCTTGCTCCAGGGCCTCGCGGATGCGGGCGAGTTCGTCGTTGTCGAACAGACCGGGAATGTGAAGCAGCATGGCGACGGCACCGTCAGAAAGTGTAAAGGCGCCAATGATATTTATTCCCTTTTACACCGCACAAGCCCTTTCGGCGCTTAAGACGTTTCAGCCGACCCAAAACGTAAAGAGAATTTGTAAAGATTGTAAATTCATAGCGAATGGTAACGACTCTCAATTGCTAGTTACAATCGCTTACACTATGATCCGCGGCCTTCACACCTTGGGGAAGGTCCATAACAATGCGTAACGTACCATCTGCAGTGAGTTCACCACGTCTGCTCGTGTCCGCCATTGGCGTCGCACTCAGCGCCTCCGGCGCCTATGCCGCCGACCCGGCCGCCAGCAGCGCCATCACCCTCGACGCCACCAGCGTCAATGGCAAGGCTGAACAGGCCAGCACCGACTACAAAGTCGAGAAAGCCTCCTCGCAGAAGTACACCGCACCGTTGGTGGACACCCCGCGTTCGATCACCGTGATCCCGCAGCAGGTCATCAAGGACACCAACGCCCTGACCCTGCAGGACGCCCTGCGCACCGTGCCAGGCATCACCTTCGGCGCCGGCGAAGGCGGCAACCCGCAAGGCGACCGCCCGTTCATCCGTGGCTTCGACGCCCAGGGCGACACCTACCTGGACGGCGTGCGCGACACCGGCGCGCAAACCCGCGAAATCTTCGCCATCGAATCGGTCGAAGTGGCCAAGGGCCCGAACTCGGCCATCGGTGGCCGCGGCGCCGCAGGCGGCACCATCAACCTGGTGAGCAAGCGCGCCCACCTGGGCAACTCGCTGGACGGTGCCTGGACCTGGGGCAGCGACCAGACCCAGCGCTACACCTTCGATGGCAACTACCAGTTCAGCGACACCGTTGCCGGTCGTCTCAACCTGATGACCCACGAAAGCAACGTCGCCGGCCGTGACAAGGTCAACTACGACCGCTGGGGTATCGCTCCGTCCCTGGCCTTCGGCCTCGGCACCCCGACCCGCGTCAACCTTGACTACTACCACCTGGAAAGCGACGACCTGCCGGATTCGGGCATTCCGTACACCATCCCGACTGGCGGCAGCGGCGCGCGCACCTCGGCGCACCCGAGCAAGCCCAATGACGGCGGCGACAGCGACAACTTCTATGGCCTGACCGATCGCGACTTCCGCAAGACCCGCGTGGACATCGCCACCTTCGCCATCGAGCACGACCTGACCGACGCGCTGACCATCAAGAACACCCTGCGTCACGGCAACAGCATGCAGGATTACATCCTGACCCAGCCTGACGACAGCAAGGGCAACGTCAACAATGGCAGCGTCTGGCGCCGAGCCAACACCCGTGTGGGCAACACTTCCACCACCACCAACCAGACCGACCTGTTCGGCGAGTTCTACCTGGGTGGGCTGAAGAACAGCTTCTCCACCGGTATCGAGCTGAGCCGTGAAGAGAGCAAGCGTTCGTCGTACACCGTCAACACCAATACCGGTGGCTCGACCCCTTCGACGTGCAACCCAAGCCTGATCGGCGCCAACAGCGGCTACAACTGCACCTCGCTGGGCAACCCGAACCCGGACGATCCGTGGAACGGCAGCATCGCGCGCAACTACGCGGGTACCGATACCAAGAGCAACACCCGCGCCATCTACGTGTTCGACACCCTGGAGCTGTCGCCTGACTGGCTGCTGAACATGGGCCTGCGCTACGACCACTTCGACACCCAGTACCGTGGCTACGATGCTTCCGGCGCGACCGTGGTGAACACCAAGGGCGTCGCCTCCAAGGGCGATGACACCAGCGAGTTCGTGACCGGCCAGCTGGGACTGGTGTGGAAACCCGCAGACAACGGCAGCATCTACGTTTCCTACGCCACCTCCGCAACGCCACCGGGTGCGATGCTGGGCGAAGGCACGGAAGGCAACCCCCTGGGCAACACCACCGACCGCAACGGTAACCTCCTGAGCAGCGACATGGAGCCAGAGGAAACCACCAACTACGAGATCGGCACCAAGTGGGACCTGCTCGACCAGCGCCTGTCCCTGACCGCTGCGCTGTTCCGCACCGAGAAGGAAAATGCCCGCGTCCAGGTAGACACCGACAGCTACGAAAACGTCGGCGAAACCCGCGTGCAGGGCGTCGAGCTGTCGGCCAGCGGCAAGATCACCGACAAGTGGCAGGTGTTCGCCGGCTACACCTACATGGAAGCCCGTCAGATCGACGGCGGCCCGCTGGGCAAGGCCAACGACGGCAACCAGCTGCCGAACACCCCGAACAACAGTGCCAGCGTGTGGACCACTTACTCGATCACGCCGAAGCTGACCATCGGCGGCGGCGCGTTCTACATGGATGATGTGTACGGCAGCGTGGCCAACACCACCATGGTCGACAGTTATGTGCGCTACGACGCCATGGCCGCCTACAAGCTGACCAAGAACGTCGACCTGCAGCTGAACGTGCAGAACCTGACCAACGAGGTCTACTACGACAAGGCATTCTCGACCCACTTCGCCAACCAGGCGGCCGGGCGGACCACCATGCTGACCACCGCCGTCCACTTCTGAAGCAACACCCCCAAGCCCCGTTCATTCCCATGAGCGGGGCTTTTGCGTACCAAGGCATAATGCACCCCGCGTAACGCGCGGCAGCAAGACAAGGTGATCGATGTGGTGAAGAAGACGCTGTTCCAATTGCACTGGTTCTTTGGCATCACCGCTGGCCTGGTGCTGGCCTTGATGGGCATCACCGGGGCGCTCTACTCGTTCCAGGAAGAACTGCTGCGGGCGTTCAACCCCGATGTGCTCAAGGTCGAGGTGCGCCCCGAAGGCGTGCTGCCGCCCGCCGAACTGGTGCGCCGGGTCGAGGCCGAGCAAGGGGACAAGATATCGATGCTGTGGGTCGATATCCGCGAGGGCAATGCCGCTCGCATCTTCTTCACCCCTGCCCCCGGCGAGCGCCGGGGCGAGCTGCGCTATGCCGACCCGTATACCGGCGAGCTCAAGGGTGAAGTCGCCGGGCAGGGCTTCTTCAACCTGATGCTGCAACTGCACCGCTTCCTGGCCATGGGCGACAGCGGCCGGCAGATCACCGGCGCCTGCACCTTGATGCTGATTTTCTTCTGCCTCTCCGGGCTGTACCTGCGCTGGCCGCGCAAGGCGCTGAACTGGCGGACCTGGCTGACCTTCGACTGGGCCAAGAAGGGCCGTGCCTTCAATTGGGACCTGCACGCGGTGGCCGGCACCTGGTGCCTGCTGTTCTACCTGCTGTTCGCCCTCACTGGCCTGTTCTGGTCCTACGAGTGGTACCGCGATGGCTTGAACAAACTGCTGGGCGATGCGCCCGCCGCCGGCCAGCAGCAAAAACGAGGTGAAGGCCGTGGCCGTCACGGGCCACAGAAAGTCGACAAGAACGCGCCGCCGCGGGTGGTCGACTATGACGCCATCTGGGCCAACCTGAAGGACGCCGCAGGGCCCGGCCTTGCCACCTACAACCTGCGCTTGCCGCCAGTGGGCGGCCAGCCGGCCAACCTGTTCTACCTGCAAGACAACGCAGCGCACCCTCGCGCCTTCAACACCCTAATACTTGACCCGGCCACCGGCCAGGTGAAAAGCCACGACCGCTACACCGACAAATCCTTCAAGGCCCAGCTGCTGCAGAGCGTCTACGCCCTGCACGTCGGCGAATACTTCGGGCTGCCCGGGCGCATCATCGTCACCCTCGCCAGCCTGACCATGCCGCTGTTCTTCGTCACCGGCTGGCTGCTGTACCTCGACCGCCGCCGCAAGAAGCGCCAGGTGCGCGCCGCCCGTGGCAACGTCGACAGCGCCAACGCCGGCGCCGACAGCTGGCTGATCGGTTTCGCCAGTCAGAGCGGTCTGGCCGAGCAACTGGCCTGGCAAAGCGCCGGGCAATTGCAGGCTGCCGGCTTGCCAGTACAAGTGCGTGCCCTGGCCGAGTTGGGCGAAGACGACCTGCGCCAGGCGCGTCGCGCAGTGTTCGTGGTCAGCACCTTTGGCGACGGTGAAGCGCCCGACAGCGCGCGGGCCTTCGAACGCAAGGTGCTGGGCCAGCCTTGGGCGCTGAACAACCTCAGCTATGCCCTGCTTGCCCTGGGTGACCGCCAGTACCCGCACTTCTGCGGCTTTGCCCGGCGCCTGCAGGCCTGGCTTGGCGAGCGCGGGGCGAGCAGTGCGTTCAGCCCGGTGGAAGTGGACAACGCCGATCCGGCGGCGCTGCAACACTGGCAGCAAGCCCTGGCGCACCTCACCGGAGCCAAGCCGATCGCCCCCTGGCAGGCGCCGAGCTTCGGCAGCTGGAGCCTGGTCCGCCGCGAGCTGCTCAACCCGGGCAGCCAGGGCCAGCCGGTGTACAGAGTCGGCTTGCGTCCGGAACAACCTGCCAGCTGGGAGGCCGGTGACCTGGTGGAAGTCCTGCCACTCAACGGCCAGCCACGGATCGATGCGTTTCTCAGCGGCATGGCGTTGGATGCCGATGCCAAGGTACAGGTGGACGGCCTGCTGGAGACCCTCGCCCAGGCGCTGACTGGCCGCCAGTTGCCCGCGCGCCGTGACCACCTGGTGGGCATGCAGCCGCAAGCGCTGGTCGATGCACTGGTGCCAATCGGCAGCCGTGAATACTCCATCGCCTCGATCGCAAGCGATGGCGTGCTGGAACTGATCGTGCGCCAGGAGCGCCACAGCGACGGCAACCTGGGCCTGGGTTCTGGCTGGCTGACCGAGTATCTGCCGCAAGGCGGCACGCTGAGCCTGCGGCTACGCCGCAACAGCGGCTTCCACCTGCCGGAAGCTGCAGCGCCGGTGATCCTGATCGGCAACGGAACGGGCCTGGCAGGCCTGCGCAGCTTGCTCAAGGCGCGGATCAGTGCCGGCGAACAGCGCAACTGGTTGCTGTTCGGTGAACGCAACCGGGCACATGACTTGCTGTGTGGCGAAGAGCTGCAGGGTTGGCTGGATAGCGGCGACCTGGCGCGGCTGGACCTGGCGTTTTCGCGGGATCAGGCGGAGAAGGTGTATGTGCAGGATGTGTTGCTGCAGCAGGCCGATGAGTTCAAGCGCTGGGTGGCCGAAGGGGCCTGTGTGTATGTCTGCGGCAGCCTGCAGGGGATGGCTGCGGGGGTGGATGCGGCGCTCGAGGGTATTCTTGGAGAGGCCGTAGTGCAGCAGCTGATCGAGGATGGGCGGTATCGGCGGGATGTGTACTGATCGTCGAATGATGTAGTCAGAACTGGCCCTATCGCCGGCAAGCCGGCTCCCACAAGTACAACGCAGGGTTCAGGCCTTGCACTGTACTTGTGGGAGCCGGCT
>NZ_AKJC01000052.1 GCF_000282535.1 Pseudomonas sp. GM84
GCGGCGCTCGATCTCATAGGCAACGCAAAACCCCCTTCCTATCACGACAAACTTCGCCCCCAACCGAACATTCCGCCCCCCGCGCCGTCATAACTTGAGCCAATGCCGACCCGCAGCGAGGACGCGAAATGACCCAGCCCGACCCGTCATACGTCAAATGGCTCGAAGACCGCTCCATGCTCAAGGCTTCCCAGGAGCGGGCGCGCTTGTACTCCGGCCAGTCACGCCTGTGGCAGAACCCCTACGCCGAAGCCCAGCCACGTCGCGCCACGGAAATCGCCTCGGTGTGGCTGACCGTCTACCCCGACGCGATCATTGCGCCTGAAGGCGACTCGGTGCTGTCTGCCCTGGGTCACGAAGCCTTGTGGAAACGTCTGTCGGACATCGGCGTGCAAGGCATCCACACCGGCCCGATCAAGCAGTCCGGCGGCGTGCGCGGGCGCGATTTCACCCCCAGCGTGGACGGCAACTTCGACCGCATCAGTTTCGACATCGACCCGCTCTACGGCAGCGAGCAGGACCTGGTGCAGATGAGCCGCATGGCCGCCGCGCACAATGCCGTGACCATCGACGACCTGATCCCCTCGCACACCGGCAAGGGCGCCGACTTCCGCCTGGCCGAACTGGCCCACGGCGCCTACCCCGGGCTCTACCACATGGTCGAGATCCGCGAGGAGGACTGGCCATTGCTGCCCGACGTACCCCCTGGGCGTGATGCGGTCAACCTGCTGCCGGCCCAGTGCGACCAGCTCAAGGCCCACCACTACATCGTCGGCCAGTTGCAACGGGTGATCTTCTTCGAGCCAGGGGTCAAGGAAACGGACTGGAGCGTGACAGCGCCGATCACCGGGGTCGATGGCAAGACCCGGCGCTGGGTCTACCTGCACTACTTCAAGGAGGGCCAGCCGTCGCTCAACTGGCTCGACCCCAGCTTCGCCGCCCAGCAGATGATCATCGGCGACGCCTTGCACGCGCTGGACTGCCTGGGCGCGCGCGGGCTGCGCCTGGATGCCAACGGTTTTCTCGGGGTGGAAACCCGCGCCAGCGGCACGGCCTGGTCGGAGAGCCATCCGCTGTCGATCGTCGGCAACCAGCTGATCGGCGGCATGATCCGCAAGGCCGGTGGCTTCAGCTTCCAGGAGCTGAACCTGACCCTGGATGACATCGCGCAGATGTCCAAGGGCGGCGCCGACCTGTCCTACGACTTCATCACCCGCCCCGCCTACCAGCATGCCCTGCTGACCGGCGACACCGAGTTCCTGCGCCTGATGCTCAAGGAGATGCATGGCTTTGGCATTGACCCGGCGTCGTTGATCCATGCCCTGCAGAACCACGACGAACTGACCGTCGAGCTGGTGCACTTCTGGACCCTGCATGCCCACGACATGTACCTGTACAAGGGCCAGACCCTGCCCGGCGGCATCCTGCGCGAGCACATTCGCGAAGAGATCTACGAGCGCCTGTCCGGCGAACACGCCCCGTACAACCTGCGCTTCGTCACCAACGGCATTGCCTGCACCACCGCCAGCCTGATCACCGCGGCGCTGGGCATCCGTGACCTGGAGCAGATTGGCGCGGCCGAGATCGAGCAGATCCAGAAGGTGCACCTGCTGCTGGTGATGTACAACGCCATGCAGCCTGGCGTGGTGGCGCTTTCCGGGTGGGACCTGGTCGGTGCCCTGCCGCTGCCGGCCGAGGCGGTGGCCGAGCGCATGCTCGATGGCGATACCCGCTGGATCCACCGTGGCGCCTACGACCTGGCCGGGCTCGCGCCGCAGGCCTCTGAATCGGTACGCGGCATGCCGCGTGCCCGCGCGCTGTATGGCAGTCTCGACAGCCAGCTGGAAAACCCCGACTCGTTCGCCAGCAAGGTGAAGAAGCTGCTTGCGGTGCGCCAGGCCTATGGCATCGCTACCAGCCGCCAGGTGCTGGTGCCCGAGGTCAGCAGCCCGGGGTTGCTGGTGATGGTGCATGAGCTGCCGGCCGGGCGCGGCATACAGATCAGTGCGCTGAACTTTGGTCAGGAGGTGATTGCCGAGGAGCTGCTGCTGACCGGGTTTACGCCGGGGACGGTGGTGGACATGATCCACGAGACGGTCGAGGGGGACCTGACTGAAGACGGGCGCCTGATGATCAACCTGGAGCCTTTCGAGGCGCTGTGTTTGAGGATCGTCAGCAGCAGTGGGCATGTTTGAGACTGTACTGGCCCTATCGCCGGCAAGCCGGCTCCCACAGGGATCTCCACAGATATTGAGTCTTGTAGGGTACCTGTGGGAGCCGGC
>NZ_AKJC01000053.1 GCF_000282535.1 Pseudomonas sp. GM84
CTTGCCCCGCGAAGGAAACACCGCAGTACATGGACAGGGCTTCGCCCTGGTTCGCGGGACAAGCCCGCTCCCACAGGGATCTCTGAAGCACCACTGAACCCTGTGGGAGCCGGCTTGCCGGCGATGAGGCCGGCACGAACGCCGCCAGCGCTAGCGCAGCTTCGGCTCCCGAGGCATGCCCAACGCCCGCTCGGCAATCACATTGCGCTGTATCTCGTTACTCCCCCCATAGATCGTGTCCGCCCGGGTAAACAGAAACAGCGCCTGCAACCGGCTCAACCCATAAGGCGCCGACTCCAGCACCTCGCCCGCATCCCCCAGCACATCCATGGCCAGCTTGCCCAGCTCGACATGCCAGTTCGACCAGGCCAGCTTGTAAATCATCGCCTCGCGGCAAAGGCTGCCATCCTGCGGCCCGGACAGCATGCGCAGCGAGTTGTAGCGCAGCACCTTGAGCCCCGACCAGGCCTGGGCAATGCGCTGGCGCAGCAGGGGATCGCGCGCAGCGCCATTGGCCTGGGCCAGGCGCATGACCTCTTCCAGCTCGTTGTGAAACTGCATCTGCTGGCCCAGCGTCGACACGCCTCGCTCGAACCCCAGCAGGGCCATGGCGATCTTCCAGCCGTCGCCGGGCTGGCCAACCAGGTTGTCGACCGAGGTCACGACCTGGTCGAAGAACACTTCGTTGAATTCGCAGGTGCCGGTCAGTTGCTGGATCGGCTGCACGCGAATGCCGGCCTGGTCCATCGGCACCAGCAGGAACGACAGGCCCTGATGACCGACACTGCCGGGCTCGGTACGGGCCAGCACGAAACACCAGTCGGCCTCGTGGGCCAACGAGGTCCAGACCTTCTGGCCGCTGATCAGCCAGTGCTCGCCACTGGCATCGAGGCGGGCGCGTGTCTGTACATTGGCAAGGTCGGAACCTGCACCCGGTTCGGAATAGCCCTGACACCAGAACTGGCGACCTTCGCGTATGCCCGGCAACAGGCGCTGCCGTTGCGCAAGGGTGCCGAACGCTGCCAGGGTCGGTCCCACCAGGCCTTCGCCAATATGACCCATGCGCCCGGGCCCGCCAGCGCGGGCATATTCTTCATGGAAGATCACCTGCTGGCTGATGCTCAAACCACGCCCGCCATCCTCGGGTTTCCAGCCCACACCTATCCAGCCACCGGCGGCCAGTTCGCGTTCCCACGCCTTGCGTTCGGCGGGGAAGCTGTGCTCGTCGCCAGGGCCGCCTCGAAAGCGCAGGGCTGCGAACGCTCCCTGCAGATGGCGCGTCAGCCAGCTGGCGATTTCCTCGCGAAACGCTTCGTCCGCACTGCTGAATCCAATCTTCATGCCTGTTCTCCGAACAACTGCGCCGCCAGGCGCTCACGATGCCAGGCCGGGGTGCCCAGCAACTGTTCGCTGGCCCTGGCGCGTTTGAAATAAAGGTGCGGGTCGTACTCCCAGGTAAAACCGACGCCACCGTGCAGCTGGATCGACTCGGCCGCGCAGTGGAAGAACGCTTCGCTGGCATGGGCCTTGGCCGTGGCCGCAGCCGCCAGCAGCTCGCCGGCAACGGCGCGGTCGCCATCCTCGGCGAGGCACTCGCGGGCCACGCAGGCCGCATACCACACCGCCGAGCGTGCGCATTCCACCTGCAGCATCATGTCGGCGCAGCGGTGCTTGATCGCCTGGAAACTGGCGATGGCACGGCCGAACTGCCGGCGCTCGTCGATGTACGCAAGGGTCAGGTCCAGCGCCTGCTGGGCGCCGCCGAGCTGCTCGGCAGCCAGGCCGATGGCGCCGATGCGCATGGCATCGCGCAGCAGGGGCCAGGCCTGGCCTGCGGTACACAGCAGCTGCGCCTCGCCGAGGTGAACCTGGTGCAGCTCCAGGCGCGCCAGGCGGCGGGTCTGGTCGAGGGTGGGCAGGGCGCTGCGCAGCAGGCCCGGGGTGTCGGCGGGGAGGGCGAACAGGCTGATGCCTTGTTCTCCCGAAGTGCCTGGGATGCGCGCGGGCACCAGCAGCAGGTCGGCCTGGGCGCCATCGATCACCTGGGCGTGCGTGCCGCTGAGCGTGTAGCCACCGGCATGGGCTACGGCCTCCAGCTGCACCTGCGCGGGGTCCAGCGCACAGGCCAGGGTGGCGCTGGCCTGGCCACTGGCGATGGCGCCCAGCCAGTGCGCCTGCAGCGCCGGGTTGTCGGCCAGCAACAGCGCCGGGGTGGCCAGGCAGGTGGTGGCGAACAGCGGCGAGCCGAGCAGAAAACGCCCGCATTGCTCCATCAATACAGCCAGCTCGACGAAGCCCAGGCCCATTCCGCCCCAGGTCTCGGGGACCAGCAAGGCGGGCCAGTACAGCTCCTGGCCGATCCGCCGGCACAGCTCGGCGTCGTACCCGTCGGCAACGCCCATGGCGGCGCGCACCGCATGCGAGTCGCTGGCCTGGGCGAGGAAGCGCTCGGCGCTGTCGCGAATCATCAACTGTTCCGGGGTAAAGGCAAACTCCATGGGGGCATCTCTTGCAGGACGGAGGGATGCCCGAGTCTAGGAGGCTGGATTTTGTCGGCGAATCATTGAAACGGACTATGCAGGAGCGGATTCATCCGCGATCCGGGGCAACGCCCCGGCCATGCACCGCGGTGCATTCATCGCGGATGAATCCGCTCCTGCAACGCGCACGGGCTGCGTAGTCTCAACGGACGATGAGCACGACCGCGGCACTTTGCACAATGTTCCCCAGGCAACGACTTGAGCCAGGAGGAACCCGGGCATGATCGACATTCGCGGTTTGAGCTACTTCGTCTCGCAGATCGAGAACCTCAGCCAGTGGCAACGCTACGCCGAAGATGTACTGGGCATGCAGGTGCAACCGGCACCCGGCGGCGGCCTGTACGTGAAGATGGACGAGCGCCCGTTCCGCATGCTGGTCGTCGAAGGCGACAGCCCGCGCTACCTGGCCAGCGGCTGGGAACTGGCCTCGGAACAGGCGTTCGAGCAGGCACTGCAGCATCTGGAGCGCTGTGGCGTGCAGTGGCAGGCCGGTACGGCGCAGGCCATCGAGCAGCGCGGTGTGCAGGCGCTGGTCACGGTCACCGACCCGTCCGGCAACCACCATGAACTGAGCTGGGGCCACCGCTCCGACTGCCTGCCATTCGTGTCCCCGCAAGGTGTGCCGCGTTTCATCACCGGTGACATGGGCCTGGGCCACACCGTGCTGCCGGCGCCGGACTTCGACGCCACCCTGGCGTTCGCCAAGGACGTGCTCGGCTTCGGCCTCTCGGACATCTTCAACTTCCGCCCCGACCCGGCGGCGCCGCCGGTGCGTATCCACTTCCTGCATTGCCGCAATGCCCGCCACCACAGCCTGGCCCTGGCCGAGTACCCGGTGCCGTCCGGCTGCGTGCACGTGATGGTCGAGGTGGACTCGATGACCGAAGTGGGCCGTGCCCACGACCGCCTGCAGGCCAATGGCGGGCAGTTGTCGGCGACCCTCGGCCAGCACCTGAACGACCGCATGACCAGTTTCTACATGAAGACGCCGTCCGGTTTCGACCTGGAATACGGCTTTGGCGGGTTGCAGGTCGACTGGGCCGAACACTCGGCCTTCGAATTCACCCGCGTGAGCATCTGGGGCCACGACTTCTCGGTCGGCCGCCAGTAAGGAGCAACGACATGAACAAACAACTCACGGCAGCCGACGCGGTCGCCCAGTTGCGCGACGGCATGACCATCGGTTTCGGTGGCTGGGGGCCGCGGCGCAAGCCGATGGCGATCGTGCGC
>NZ_AKJC01000054.1 GCF_000282535.1 Pseudomonas sp. GM84
GGCCACTAGACGAAGGGGACGAACCTTCTTACCTTCAAGACCCGGTTGCTGGACCCGGTCTTGCTTGTCAGCCTCGGCTGCCAAGCGGAATTTGGTGGAGCTAAGCGGGATCGAACCGCTGACCTCCTGCATGCCATGCAGGCGCTCTCCCAGCTGAGCTATAGCCCCACAATGTCGCTCTGAACTGAATCACCGGCTGGGTGCCTGGCGTTTCGTTTTCGTTCATCGCTGTGGACGGGGCGCATATTAAGATCGGATTGCAGGGCTGTCAAACGAATTTTTGAAAATATTCAAAAGTTTTTTCCCAGATAACAATCACTTACCGCCCTACCCCGTCTATTCGCGGTGCGCATGGCCCTTGCAGGAGCGGCCTTGCGTCGCGAAAGGGGCGCGAAGCGGCCCCACGATCGATAAGTTTGCACAACCGCTGGGGGGGCGCTTTGCGCCCCTTTCGCGACACAAGGCCGCTCCTACACACGATCAGCGGCGCTGCATCAGGCGATGTTCGCCAGCAGCTTTTCCCATTCCTTGTTTTCTTTCTTCGACACGCCACCCAGCAGGTCCAGCGCCTGGCGCAGGCGGTAGCGGGTCAGGTCGGGGCCGAGGATTTCCATGGCATCGAGCACCGACACCGAGCTGGCCTGGCCGGTGATGGCGGCGAACATCAGCGGCATGGCATCACGCAGCTTCAGCTCCAGCGCTTCGACCACCGCCTGGATGCAGCCGGTAATGCGGTCTTTTTCCCACTGACGCAGGCTTTCCAGTTTCCACAGGATCAATTGCATCACCTGACGCACCTGGTCGGCGGACAGCTTCTTGCTCTCGAACAGCTTGGCGTCGAGCTTCAGCGCACCCTCGAAGAAGAAACCACCCAGCGGGGCGATCTGGCTGAAGGTTTCGACCCGGCCCTGCACGTGCGGGGCGATTTTCATCATGTAGTCGCTGTTGAGCGCCCACTTCTGCACCCGCGCAGCGAATTCTTCAACCGGCAGTTCACGCAGCCACTGGCCGTTCAGCCACGACAGCTTCTCGATGTCGAAGATCGGGCCGCCCAGGGAGATACGCGACAGGTCGAAGTGCTCGACCATTTCGGCCAGGGAGAACTTCTCGCGCTCGTCCGGCATCGACCAGCCCATGCGACCGAGGTAGTTGAGCATTGCCTCGGGCATGAAGCCCATGCGCTCGTAGAAGGTCACCGAGGTCGGGTTCTTGCGCTTGGACAGCTTGCTCTTGTCCGGGTTACGCAGCAGCGGCATGTAGCACAGCTTGGGTTGTTCCCAACCGAAGTACTCGTACAGCTTGATCAGCTTCGGCGCCGAGGGCAGCCATTCTTCGCCGCGCAGCACGTGGGTGATGCCCATCAGGTGGTCGTCGACCACGTTGGCCAGGAAGTACGTCGGCAGGCCGTCGTTCTTCATCAGCACCTGCATGTCCATGCGGTCCCACGGGATCTCGACGTCGCCGCGGAGCATGTCCGGAACCACGCAGATGCCTTCGCTCGGCACCTTCATGCGGATCACATGGGGTTCGCCAGCGGCCAGGCGGCGCTGCACCTCCTCGTCGCTCAGCAGCAGGGCGCGGCCGTCGTAGCGCGGGGTTTCACCACGGGCCATCTGCTCGGCACGCATCTGCTCCAGCTCGTCGGCGGTGCAGAAGCAATAGAAGGCGTGGCCGGCATCGACCAGCTGCTTGGCGTACTTGGCGTAGATCTCGCCACGCTCGCTCTGCCGGTACGGGCCGTGCGGGCCGCCGACATCCGGGCCTTCGTTCCATTCGATGCCGAGCCAGCGCAAGGCGTCGAAGATCTGCTGCTCCGACTCGCGGGTGGAGCGCAGTTGGTCGGTGTCTTCGATACGCAGGATGAACTCACCGCCGTGCTGCTTGGCAAAGCAGTAGTTGAACAGGGCGATGTAAGCAGTGCCAACATGGGGGTCGCCAGTGGGCGATGGCGCGATACGCGTGCGAACGGTGGTCATGGAGAGTCTCGGACGAAAGATGAAACAAAGGCGAGATGTTAGCAGGGAGCGGGCACCCGGCTCCAGCGATGGCGCTAACGACACTTGTGGACTTACCGTCTGTCGCTGTTAAATTTGCTTACATTTCTGGAACGATAGTCCTCATGCCTGCTCAACTCAAACGCCGCCTGCTGGTCTTCTTCAGCCTGGTGGCAATCATCGCCCTCGCCTTCCTCGCCCACTGGTACTTCAAGGGCCGCTTCTTCGAAAGCACCGACAACGCCTACGTCCAGGGCGAGATCACGCGCATTTCCAGCCAGCTCGGCGCTCGCATCGACGAAGTGCGGGTTGACGACAACCAGCATGTCAGCAAGGGCGAGCTATTGGTGCGCCTGGAGGCCGCCGATTTCCAGCTGGCCGTGGACCGCGCCCGCGCTGCCCTGGCCACCCGTGAAGCCGAACAGGTACAGGCGCAAAGCCGCCTGACCCAGCAGGGCAGCCTGATTGCCGCCGGCCAGGCGCAAGTCGCAGCCAACCAGGCGACCTTCGACCGTTCGCGCCTGGACCTCACCCGAGCGGAAAAACTGCGCAAGCCCGGATTTGTATCCGAAGAACGGGTGACCACCCTTTCCGCGGAAAACCATGTGGCCAGTTCTCAGGTCGACAAGGCCCGCGCCGACTTGCAAGGCCAGCGCCAGCAGGTCAACGCCCTCACTGCCGAGCTCAAACGCCTCGATGCGCAGATCGCCAATGCACGCGCCGAACTGGACCAGGCCGAGCTGAACCTGACCCGCTGCGAAATCCGTGCACCGATCAGCGGCACCATCGGCCAGCGCAATGCCCGCAATGGTCAGGTGGTGCAGGCCGGCGCTTACCTGTTGTCAATCGTCCCCGACGAGGCCATCTGGGTGCAGGCGAACTTCAAGGAAACACAGATCGGCCATATGCAACCTGGTCAGCGCGCCGAACTGTTGTTCGACAGCTACCCCGACACCCCGATCGAAGGCCGCGTCAACAGTTTGTTCGCCGCTTCCGGCGCACAGTTCAGCCTGCTGCCGCCCGACAATGCCACCGGCAACTTCACCAAGGTGGTGCAGCGCATTCCGGTGAAGCTGACCTTCGCCGCCGATAACCCGTTGCATGGCCGCATCCGCCCTGGCATGTCGGTGACCGCCACGGTCGACCTGCGCTCCGAAGTCGAAGGCCACTATGGCCGGTGACGCACTCCTGCGGCCCACGGCCGAACCGAGCCGGCGCGACTGGATCGCGGTGATGAGCGTGATGCTCGGCGCCTTCATGGCGGTGCTGGACATCCAGATCACCAACTCGTCGCTCAAGGACATCCAGGGTGCGCTGTCCGCGACCCTGGAGGAAGGTTCGTGGATCTCCACCTCCTACCTGGTAGCGGAGATCATCATGATCCCCCTGACCGCCTGGCTGGTGCAGCTGCTGTCGGCGCGGCGCCTGGCGGTGTGGGTATCGGGCGGGTTCCTGTTCGCCTCGCTGCTCTGCTCGATGGCCTGGAACCTGGAGAGCATGATCGTGTTCCGCGCCCTGCAGGGCTTTACCGGCGGCGCACTGATCCCACTGGCCTTCACCCTGACCTTGATCAAGCTGCCGGAGCACCACCGCGCCAAGGGTATGGCCATGTTCGCCATGACCGCTACCTTCGCCCCGTCGATCGGCCCGACCCTGGGCGGCTGGCTGACCGAAAACTGGGGCTGGGAGTACATTTTCTACATCAACATCCCGCCCGGTCTGTTGATGATCGCCGGCCTGCTCTACGGGCTGGAAAAGAAAGAATCACATTGGGAACTGCTGAAAAGCACCGACTATGCCGGCATCGTCACCTTGGGCCTGGGCCTGGGCTGCCTGCAGGTGTTCCTCGAAGAAGGCCACCGCAAAGACTGGCTGGAGTCGAACCTCATCGTGGGGCTGGGCACGGTGGCCCTGGTCAGCTTGATCACGTTCGTCATCCTGCAGTTTTCCAAGCCGCACCCGCTGATCAACCTGCGCATTCTCGGCAACCGCAACTTCGGCCTGTCGAGCATCGCCAGCCTGGGCATGGGCGTGGGGCTTTACGGGTCGATCTACCTGCTGCCGCTGTACCTGGCCCAGATCCAGGGCTACAACGCCTTGCAGATTGGTGAGGTGATCATGTGGATGGGTGTGCCACAGCTCTTTCTGATCCCGCTGGTGCCACAGTTGATGAAGGTGATTTCACCCAAGCTGCTGTGCGCCTTGGGGTTCTGTCTGTTCGGGGTCGCCAGCTTCGGCTCTGGCGTGCTGAATCCTGATTTTGCCGGGCCGCAGTTCAATCACATCCAGATCGTCCGTGCCCTCGGCCAGCCGATGATCATGGTGACCATCTCGTTGATCGCCACGGCGTACATCCAGCCGCAGGATGCCGGCTCGGCGTCGAGCTTGTTCAACATTCTGCGCAACCTCGGGGGTGCCATCGGCATAGCCTTGCTGGCGACCTTGCTGGATGCGCGGACCAAGGTGTATTTCGACTACCTGCGCGAGGCCGTGGTGCCGAGCAACCCCCAGGTGGCCGAACGGCTGGCGCAGTTGGCGGAACGGCTGGGCAGTGACAATGCGGCATTGGGCAAGTTGAGCGAGATTACCCACCAGCAGGCGCTGATCATGGCGTACAACGATGCCTTCCATTTCGTCGGGATCGGGTTGGCGGTGGGGATGTTGGCGGTGCTGTTGACGCGCAAGCTGCCGGAGGGGTTGAAGGCTGGGGAAGCGCACTAGCCTGTACCGGCCCTATCG
>NZ_AKJC01000055.1 GCF_000282535.1 Pseudomonas sp. GM84
TTGCCGGCGATGGGGCCGGTAAGACCAAACACTATGTATCAGCCAACATTGAGCTGGCTTTTCAGCAAGTCACGAAAGGTCTGGATCAACGGCTCACGACTCCGCCCCCGGCGAATGATCAACGAGAATGGCGCCTGATAGCCGAAAGTAGACGGAGAAAGCACCCGCAGATCACCTTTGTCGACCCAGGCCTGAGCGTAATGTTCGGGCAGGTAGCCAATGTAGGCACCCGACAGGATCAGGATCAGCTGCGCCTCCATGCTCTCCACCGTCGCCGCACTGTGCTTGAAGCCATGCCTGGCCAGTTCCGCCTGGCTCCAGTAGCCGCGCCCGACCATGCGCTGCTGGGTCACCACCGGTTCGGGAATGCGCCGCTCGACGAACAACGGGTGACGGCTGCTGCAGTACAGCCAGTGCTGCTCACGGTACAGCGGCTGGTAGACCAGACCACTCATGCGTGAGGAGAACGCACCGATGGCCAGGTCCAGGCGGTTGTCCTGCACACCGAGCTGCAGCTCATAGGGGCTGGACACCGACAGGTGCAAGTGCACGGCGGGATGCTCCTGGCTGTAGGCCCCAATGGCCTCGGCCAACGGCAGCGCCCGGTCGCCGACCGTCGAGTCGATCACGCCGAGGTTGAGCGTGCCGCGCAACTCGCCCTTGAGCGCTGCGGCGTACTGCTCGAAGCCATCGAGCTCGGCCAGCAGTCGCAAGGTCTCCTGATGGAACAACTCGCCCTTGCTGGTCAGGCTGAAACCGCCGCGCCCGCGATGGCACAGGACAATGCCCAGCGCGCCTTCGAGCTGGCTCATGTAGGTGCTGATGGCCGACGTCGACAGGTTGAGCTCGCGCTGTGCATTGGCGAAGCCCTGGTGGCGCACCACGCTGATGAAGATGCGCAGCAGTTTCAGTTCGGGCAAGGTCGAGGCCATGGTGCAACGGTTCCGCAGGATTGATAGCGCGCAGTCTAACCGTTTGGGCGGGCTTTAGTTTAGAAATTCATGAAGTAAGTATTTGCCTGTAGCGATTTGTCGCAGGCACTACCTTCAGCAGACTTGGCCGAAATGTCCCTGCCCGCCGGCAAAACCCCACTCAAGGCGCGCGGCGGCACAGGTTCGAACAAACAAAACAATCGACCGACTGATGAGGCCCACCGTGGACAAAGTTCTCCACCAACCACTGGGCGGCAACGAAATGCCGCGTTTCGGCGGCATCGCCACCATGCTCCGTCTCCCCCACCTGCAAAGTGCCCAAGGCCTGGACGCCGCGTTCATCGGCGTGCCCCTGGACATCGGCACCTCGCTGCGCTCTGGCACCCGTTTCGGCCCACGGCAGATCCGCGCCGAATCGGTGATGATCCGCCCTTACAACATGGCCACCGGTGCCGCGCCCTTCGATTCGCTGTCGGTCGCCGACATCGGTGACGTGGCGATCAACACCTTCAACCTGCTCGACGCCGTGCGCATCATCGAAGAAGCCTACGACGAGATCGTCGAGCACAATGTCATCCCCATGACCCTGGGTGGCGACCACACCATCACCCTGCCGATCCTGCGTGCCCTGCACAAGAAACACGGCAAGATCGGCCTGGTGCACATCGACGCCCACGCCGACGTCAACGACCACATGTTCGGCGAGAAGATCGCCCACGGCACCACCTTCCGCCGCGCCGTGGAAGAAGGCCTGCTCGATTGCGACCGCGTGGTGCAGATCGGCCTGCGCGCCCAGGGCTACACCGCCGACGACTTCAACTGGAGCCGTCGCCAGGGCTTCCGCGTGGTCCAGGCCGAAGAGTGCTGGCACAAGTCGCTGGAACCCCTGATGGCCGAAGTGCGTGAAAAAGTCGGTGGCGGCCCGGTGTACCTGTCGTTCGACATCGACGGTATCGACCCGGCCTGGGCCCCTGGCACCGGCACTCCGGAAATCGGCGGCTTGACCACCATCCAGGCGATGGAGATCATTCGCGGCTGCCACGGCCTGGACCTGATCGGCTGTGACCTGGTCGAAGTCTCCCCGCCTTACGACACCACCGGCAACACCTCGCTGCTCGGTGCCAACCTGTTGTTCGAAATGCTCTGCGTGCTGCCGGGCGTGGTGCGCCGCTGACCCCTAAGAGGCGTCGCTGGCAAGCCAGCCCCCACAACCCCTGTGGGAGCCGGCTTGCCGGCGATGCAGCCAACGCGTCGCGGCAGAAGCAATACCCTGGCAGGAGCCATCTGGGAGGGCCACTGAGGCCCGCCAATACAAGACTAGGCCGCCGGGCGCCGTGAACACGCCTGCGCGGTCGATCTCGCCATAATAAAGATAATCGGGAGACCCCCAATGGCCTTGGACATCATCGTTGTAATGATCTATACCGCCGGCATGCTCGGGCTCGGCTGGTATGGCATGCGCCGCGCGAAAACCCACGAGGACTACCTGGTGGCTGGGCGCAATCTGGGCCCAACCCTGTACATGGGCACCATGGCCACCACCGTGCTCGGCGGCGCCTCCACCGTCGGCACCGTGCGCCTGGGCTACGTCCACGGCATCTCCGGCTTCTGGCTCTGCGCGGCCCTGGGCCTGGGCATCATCGCCCTCAACCTGTTCCTCGCCAAACCGCTGCTGCGCCTGAAGATCTTCACCGTGACCCAGGTGCTGGAGCGTCGCTACAACCCCATGGCGCGCCAGGCCAGTGCAGCGATCATGCTGGCCTACGCACTGATGATCGGGGTCACCTCGACCCTGGCCATGGCAACCGTATTGCAAGTGCTGCTGGACCTGCCTTTCTGGATGTCGCTGCTGCTCGGCGGCGGCGTGGTGGTGGTGTACTCGACCATCGGCGGCATGTGGTCGCTGACCCTCACCGACATCGTCCAGTTCGTGATCAAGACCGTGGGCCTGATGTTCATCCTGCTGCCGGTGTGCCTGTACAACGCCGGAGGCTGGGACACCCTGGTCGCCAAGCTGCCAGCGGCCAGCTTCAGCTGGACCACCATCGGCTGGGACACCATCATCACCTACTTCCTGATCTACTTCTTCGGCATCCTGATCGGCCAGGACATCTGGCAGCGGGTGTTTACCGCCCGTGACGAGAAGGTCTGCCAGCGCGCCGGCACCACCGCCGGTGTGTACTGCGTGCTGTACGGCCTGGCCTGCGCCCTGATCGGCATGGCTGCCCACGTGCTGATGCCGGATCTGGCCAACCCGAACAACGCCTTTGCCGAGATGATCAAGAGCCAGTTGCCTGACGGCATCCGCGGCCTGCTGATGGCCGCTGCCCTGGCGGCGATGATGTCGACCGCCAGCGCCGGCCTGCTGGCCGCCTCGACCACCATCACCGAAGACCTGCTGCCGAAGCTGCGGGGTGGCAAGCAGTCGAGCCTGGGCGTCAGCCGCCTGTTCACCCTGCTCACCGGCCTGGTGGTGCTGGGTATCGCCCTGGCGGTGAACGATGTGATCAGCGCCCTGACCCTGGCCTACAACCTGCTGGTTGGCGGCATGCTGATCCCGCTGATCGGTGCGATCTTCTGGAAGCGCGCGACCACCGCAGGGGCCATCGCCAGCATGTCGCTGGGCTTTGCCACCGCGCTGCTGTTCATGTTCAAGGATGGGCTGGATGCCAATACGCCGATCTACTACAGCCTGGCGATCGGACTGGTGAGCTTTGTCATGGTGAGCCTGCTGTCGCGCAAGCCACTGGCTGAGCTGAAACTGGCCTGATCACAGGCGCCATCGCCGGCAAGCCGGCTCCCACAGGTACAGCACTCATGTCGAGAGCGGTGCCATCCCTGTGGGAGCCGGCTTACCGGCGAGAGGCCGGTACAAGCAACCCATGATCCAAACGCAACAAAAAGGCCGCGGCATCAACACTGATGCGGCGGCCTTTTGCTTTTCAGCGGCGGCGCGGCTGGCGCCGGCGCTGCTCTTCATCAGTCGGGATCGGCACCGGCTGCAGGGGTGGTGGGATCAGCCCCAGCGCGACAGCCAAGTCATGGAGCCAGTTGAACATTTGGTTTTTCATAGTGCCCCCTTGACGGGTCAGCCTCACGGTCAATCAATCCTGCGATGTTTCATACAGATCATAGCCCGATGTCCTGTATTACGCATGCCCTTGTTCCTACAGATATGGCCGAGTTTGACCAGGATCAAGCGGAAACGGCGCATTCCGACGACTGGTTAATCGTTTCGCTTTGTTGCAAATCGACCCACGCCTGCAAATTCGCCCCCCGCATACCCTGGCGCCACATCAACCAGGTTTGCGCCTGATCGAACGGCGCTTGCAGGCGATGCGCCCGCACCCGGTCACGCCCCGGCAGGCTGTCGAGCATCGATTGCGCCATCAGGGCCACACCCGCACCGGCGATGACGCAGGCCAGCATGCTCTGGTACGACTCGATTTCCATCACCCTGCCCATGGGCGTGTGCGCATGGGCATACCAGGCCTCCAGGCGCATCCGGTAGGAACAGCCCTGGCGAAACGTGAACACTGCTTTGCCGGCCACATCCCGGGCACTGTGGACCGCTGGGTGTTCGGGGCTGGTGATCAGCACCAGTACCTCGTCGCACAACAGCACACCATCCAGACCGGCCAGGCTCGGCGGACCATCCACCAGGGCCGCATCCAGGCGATGGCCGAGCAGGCCTTCGAGCAGTTCGCCGCTGGGCGCCGCCTGCACTTGCAGGTTCACCGCCGGGTAGGCCTGGTGATAGCGGGCCAGCAGCGCCGGCAGGTGAATGGCCGCCGTGCTGTACATGGTGCCCAACACGAAATCGCCGGCCGGCTGGCCACCCTGCACGGCCGCCATCGCTTCATCACGCAGCGCCGCCAGGCGGTTGGCGTAATCCAGCAGCACCTTGCCCGCAGGCGACAACTGAAGGCGCTGGCGTTCGCGCACGAACAGCTCGACACCCAGTTGCTCCTCCAGCTGACGCAGGCGCGTCGACAGGTTCGAAGGTACCCGGTGCAAGCGTTCGGCCGCTCGGGTCACCGAGCCCTCTTCGGCGACGGCCTGAAAGATGCGCAGTTGGCTGAATTCCATGTTGTTCTCCAAAACAGAATAACTTGATCATCATTATTCAATTTTATTGAAAGTCAATCCGCCCTAACCTGCCATCCATCGCTTACCGTTCCCGCAGGAGTGCCCCATGTCGCCGCTCGTACAACTGCTCGCCAGCGCCGTGGCCTTGATGATGGCCATGGGCATCGGCCGCTTTGCCCTCACCCCGCAACTGCCGCAACTGATCGCCGAAGGCCAGTTCGACTTGACCGCCGCCGGCCTGCTGGCGGCAGCCAACTACCTGGGTTACTTCCTTGGCGCGGCGGACGCCATGTTCGCCCGCAGGCCGAACCAGGTCAGGCTGCGCCTGCACGGCGGGCTGTGGCTGTGCGTGCTGCTGACCCTGGCCTCATGGGTGGCCGACGGCTTCTGGAGCCACCTGCTGCTGCGCTTTGGCACCGGTGTGGCCAGCGCCTGGGTGCTGGTGATGATCACCAGCCTCAGCCAGCAGATAGCCAATGCCAGCCACCGTCAGCGCCTGGGTGCCCTGGTGTTCGCAGGGCCCGGCCTTGGCATCGCCCTCACGGGTCTGCTGGCGCTGGCTGCGCACTTGCTGGGGCTGAGTTCGGCGGCGTTGTGGCTGGTGTATGCGGTGGCCGCGCTGGTGATGCTGATGGCCGTGCGCCCGTGGTTGCCGCGCGCGCTGGAGCCCGCCGTGGTCCCGAGCACCGTGCAAGCGGGCTCGACGCGCAGCGTTGGTATCGGTCGCCTCGGTCTGGTGTATGCCTTGTATGGCGTGGGCTACATCCTGCCGGCCACGTTCCTGTCGCAGATGGCCAACCAGCAGTTCCGGGGCCACTGGATGGCCGACCTGTTCTGGCCGGCCTTCGGTGTAGCGGCTGCGTTGGGCGTGGTGCTGGTCAGTGCGCGGCGTGCGGGTCGCACCTCAGCCTGGCTCACCGCCACGCTGTGGTTGCAAGGCCTGGGCGTGCTGGCCTGTCTGATGGGGGGTGGCATCGGCCTGGCCCTGGGTGTGTTGCTCTGCGGAACACCGTTCCTGGCCTGCATGCAGTTGGTGATGCAGCGTTCGCGGGAGATTGCGCCCCATGCGACGCAACGCAATGCCGGGCTGCTGACCGCTTGCTTTGCCCTGGGGCAGTTGAGCGGGCCGCTGTTGGCCGCCTTGAGCAACCATTACAGTGGGAGCCTGCAGCCGGCGCTGGTGCTGGCAGCTGCAGGTCTGGGGCTGGCGGGGGTGTTGGTGATTACGGGGACGCGCAGTGTTCGGGTCTGCCCGGTTGCTGGGCGGGTAGCTTCATGAATCGCGGCGGCCCTATCGCCGGCAAGCAGGCTCCCACAGGGGGCTGTGCAGGTCTTGAATGCCCTGCCGTACCTGTGGGAGCCGG
>NZ_AKJC01000056.1 GCF_000282535.1 Pseudomonas sp. GM84
GGCGATAGGGCCGGTACAGGTTTACGCAGGCTGCGGGGTCTTGAGGATGTTCAGCAGCAGTTGCACGCTTTCTGCCGCGTCGTGCCCCAGGCTAGTGAGGTATCCGCCATCGGGCTGGTCGGTCAACTGCTTCTCGTGCAGGCGTTTTGCCGCGGCGACAAGGGCGGGTGCTGCGTTCGCGTGAATCTTGATGCCTTCCTGGCTGCTGTCCAGGTTGAACAGGGCGAGTACTTCCAGTTCGGCGATCAGTTCGGGGGTGAAGGACATGGCGACTCCTGACTTCCAGACGAGGATGGCGGCACCGCCAGCGGTGCCTGATCCTGGAGTGTAGTCGGGTTATTCGTCCTCGCCTTGATCTGCCTCAGGTGGCAGCTCGGGAAGCGCGCGCAGGGCGGTTTCGTACCACTCGGCGTTGAATGGGCGATCCTCTGCGAGCATGTTGTCGATCTCGATGGCGAGTACATGGGCCATGAGATTGAGGATGTCTTCGCGTTCGTAACCGACCAGGCTCAGCTTGTTGAACGTGGCCTTTGCCGCCGGCGGTTCGCCGCTTTCGATCTGGTTCTCGATGGCCTGGGTCAGCGTTGCCTCGGCGAAGGCTTCGTCGTCGTCATTGTCGATGTCGGTGGGCTCGCTCATGGCGCTACTCCTGATGTGGGGCATACAGTTTGCCACGCCCGCGCTGGTCATGCCTTGCCGATCGGTCTATAAAAGCCGGGCCATCCCCATACGGCCTGGAGGCTGTTACCCATGCTCAAGCTTCACGGATTCGCGGTCAGCAACTACTACAACATGGTCAAGCTGGCGTTGCTGGAAAAAGGCCTGCCGTTCGAGGAGGTCACGTTCTATGGCGGCCAGGCGCCGCAGGCGCTGGAAATCAGCCCGCGTGGCAAGGTGCCGGCGCTGGAGACCGAGCACGGCTTTCTCAGCGAGACCAGCGTGATCCTCGACTATATCGAGCAGACCCGGGGTGGCAAGGCGCTGCTGCCGGCCGACCCGTTCGAGCAGGCCAAGGTGCGCGAGCTGCTCAAGGAAATCGAACTGTACATCGAGCTGCCGGCACGTACCTGCTATCCCGAGTCGTTCTTCGGCGCGGCGGTGGAGCCGTTGATCAAGGAGCGGGCACGGGCCGACCTGCTGGCGGGGTTTGCCACGCTCAAGCGCAATGGCCGCTTTGCACCTTATGTGGCGGGTGAAGAGCTGACACTGGCCGACCTGATGTTCTGCTTCTCGGTCGATCTGGCCTATGCCGTGGGCAAGAAAGTGCTCAACGTCGACTTCCTCGCGGACTTCCCGGAGGCCAAGGCGTTGCTGGAGAAGATGCGCGAGAATCCGCACATGGCGCGGATCGTGGCGGACAAGGAAGCGGCGATGCCGGCCTTCCTGGAGATGATTCGCAGCGGCAAGCGCTGAATCTGGAGAGGGGGCTGCGTTGCAGCCCTATCGCCGGCAAG
>NZ_AKJC01000057.1 GCF_000282535.1 Pseudomonas sp. GM84
GCGGCAGCCGCCGTGGGCAGGGCATCGCGGCACTGGAGCTGGATGCCCAGGCCTTGGCCGCCAACCACGCCCAAGCCGGCCAGGGCAGCGTGCTGATGAGCTGTGGCTACCCGCAGCCGGGGCACGCCGTGCGCATCGTCGAGCCTCAACACCAGCAATGGCTGGGCGACGACCAGGTGGGCGAGGTCTGGGCCGCGGGCCCGAGTATCGCGTTGGGTTACTGGCGCAACCCCGAGGCCAGCGCCCGCACCTTCGTCGAAATGGACGGACAGACCTGGCTGCGCACCGGCGACCTCGGCTTCATGCGCGAAGGCGAAGTGTTCGTCACCGGGCGCCTGAAGGACATGCTGATCGTGCGCGGGCAGAATCTCTACCCGCAGGATCTGGAAAAGACCCTGGAACGTGAGGTCGAGCAGCTGCGTAAAGGCCGTGTGGCGGTGTTCGCCGTGGACGACCAGGGCGAGGAGGGGATCGGCGTGGCGGTGGAAATCAGCCGCAACGTGCAGAAGGCCATGCAGCCCGAGGCGCTGATCAAGACCCTGCGCCAGGTCATCGCCGATGCCTGCCGCCAGGCGCCGGCCGTGGTCCTGCTGCTCAACCCGGGCGCGCTGCCCAAGACCTCCAGCGGCAAGCTGCAGCGTTCGGCCTGCCGCCTGCGCATGGATGACGGCAGCCTCGATATCTATGCCCGTTTCCCGGCCGCTACCGAATCGACCGAGGCCACCGTAGCCGGCGATGGCCTGCAGGCACGCATCGCCGGTATCTGGTGCGAGCTCCTCAAGGTCGAGTCGGTAGCGGCCGACGATCACTTCCTGCTACTGGGCGGCAATTCCATTGCCGCCACCCAGGTCACCGCGCGCCTGGCCGATGAGCTCGGTATTCAACTGAACCTGCGCACCTTGTTCGAAGCGCCGACCCTTGCCGAATACAGCGCGGCGGTGGCGGCAATCATCAATGAGGGCGGTGGCGTAAACGCGGCCATTGCCTCCCTGAACCGTGGCCTGGCGCTGCCACAGTCGCTGGCGCAGAACCGCCTGTGGTTGCTGTGGCAGCTCGAACCGCAATCCGCTGCCTACAACATCCCCGCCGGCCTGCACCTGCGCGGCGAACTGGACGAGGCCGCCCTGGAGACAGCGTTCCAGGCGCTGGTAGCGCGCCACGAGGCGCTGCGCACGGTGTTCTGCGAAGCAGACGGTCAGGCCCTGCAGCGTATCCTGCCCGAGCAGCCGTTCAAGCTTCGCCGCCTCGACCTGCAAGGGCTGGAGGCCGCAGCCGTAACCGAGCGCCGCGAAGCGGAAGCACAGCAACCGTTCGACCTGGGTCAAGGCCCGCTGCTGCGCGTGACCCTGGCGCGACTGGACGACGAAGACCATCAACTGTGGGTGACCCTGCACCACATCGTTGCCGATGGCTGGTCGCTGAACATCCTGCTCGACGAGTTCGCCAAACTCTATGCCGCCCGTTGCCAAGGCCTTGAAGCCTCGTTGGCCCCGTTGTCGCTGGGGTATGCCGACTATGGCAACTGGCAGCGCCAGTGGTTGGCCGAAGGCGAAAGCGCGCGCCAGCTGGAATACTGGAAAGCCCGGCTGGGCGATGCATTGCCGGTGCTCGACCTTTACCCTGACCAGCCGCGTTCCAGCCAGCAGGCCAACCACGCCGCACGCCTGAACCTGAAAGTGCCGGCCAAGCTGACCGAGGCCCTCAAAGGCCTGGCCCGCGAGCAACAGGCCAGCCTGTTCATGGTCTTGCTGGCTGCCTGGCAAGGCCTGCTGCACCGCTACACCGGCCAGGCCGACATCCGCGTCGGCGTGCCCAACGCCAACCGCCCGCGCCAGGAAACCCAGGGCATGGTCGGCTTCTTCATCAACACCCAGGTGCTGCGCGCGCAACTGGACAGCCGCCAGCCGTTCGCCCAGCTGCTGGCGCAAGTACGCCAAACCACCCTCGACGCCCAGGCCCACCAGGACCTGCCGTTCGAGCAACTGCTCGAAGCCCTGCCTGAAGCCCGTGAGCAAGGCCTGTTCCAGGTCATGTTCAACCATCAACAGCGCGACCTGTCGGCCCTGCGCCGCCTGCCGGGCTTGTTGGCCGAAGAGCTGCCGTGGCACAGCCGCGAAGCCAAGTTCGACCTGCAACTGCACAGCGAAGAAGACCATCAGGGCCGCCTTAGCCTGGCCTTCGATTATGCGGCCAAGCTGTTCGAACACAGCACAGTGGAGCGTCTGGCCCAGCACCTGCTGGCACTGCTGGCGCAAGTGTGTGCGCAACCGCAGCTGGCCTTGGGTGATGTCGACTTGCTCGATGAGCCAGGCCGCCAGCAACTGCTTGCCTGGGGCCAAGCGCCTGCGCCGACGCCTCAGTGCCTGGTGGTCGAGCAGCTCAACGAACAGGCGCGCCAGACCCCGCAGCGCACGGCGCTGGCCTGGGAAGGTGGCAGCCTCGACTACGCCGAGCTGCACCAGCAGGCCAACCGCCTGGCCCATTACCTGCGCGACAAAGGCGTCGGCCCCGACACCTGCGTGGCTATCGCCGTCGAGCGTTCGCCGCAACTGCTGGTCGGTTTGCTGGCCATCCTCAAGGCCGGCGGTGCCTATGTGCCGCTGGACGTCGACTACCCGGCCGAGCGTCTGGCCTACATGCTGCGCGACTGCAAGGCCAGCCTGCTGCTCAGCTACAGCGCCATGCTCGCCACCTTGCCGCAGGTCGACGGCGTCAGCGCCATCGCCCTCGACCAGCTGCACCTGGACAGCTGGCCAAGCCAGGCGCCAGGCCTGCACCTGCACGGCGACAACCTGGCCTACGTGATCTACACCTCCGGCTCCACCGGCCAGCCCAAGGGCGTGGGCAACACCCATGCGGCGCTGGCCGAGCGCCTGCAGTGGATGCAGGCCACCTACGCGCTGGAAGACAGCGACGTGCTGATGCAAAAGGCGCCGATCAGCTTCGACGTGTCGGTATGGGAATGCTTCTGGCCGCTGATCACCGGCTGCAAGCTGGTGCTGGCCGGCCCCGGTGAGCACCGCGACCCGCAGCGCATCGCCGCGTTGGTGCAGCAGCATGGCGTCACCACGCTGCACTTCGTGCCGCCGCTGTTGCAAGTGTTCGTCCAGGAACCCCTGGCGGCGGGCTGCACCAGCCTGCGCCGGCTGTTCTCCGGTGGCGAGGCACTGTCGGCGAGCCTGCGCGACCGCGTGCTGCAACGGCTGCCGCAGG
>NZ_AKJC01000058.1 GCF_000282535.1 Pseudomonas sp. GM84
CTTGCCGGCGATGAGGCCGAACCAGATTCCGAATCAACGGTCGGTCGTGAACGGGCTCTACGCAACGACTCGGGTGAGGATTTGAGCTATACCCTGATATGGCTAAACCCGGCGGGTGAATGTCATGAACAAACAGCCAAACAGATTTCAGCATTTCCTCTTTTGCCTGTTGCTGTTACTGCCTTTTTCCCTGAGCGCGGCCCCATCGACTGAACTGCCGAGCGTCGAACTGACCCCGGCTGAAGAGGCGGAAGTTCAAAAGCTTGTCTTGCCGATACCCGAGAACTGGATCGGGGACTTCGAAGGCATGCGCCAGCGCCGCTTGATACGGGTACTGGTGCCCTACAGCAAGACCTTCTTCGAGCTGGACCGCGGCCGCCAGCGGGGCCTGAGCTTCGAGCTGGGCAAGGGCCTGGAGGCTTGGCTGAACAAGACCCAGCCCTATCCGAAAAAGTCCATGCAATGGCGGGTGATGTTCATCCCCACGAGCCGTGACCAGTTGATGCCGAACCTGATCAAGGGCGTTGGCGATATTGCCGCCGGTGGCCTGACCATCACCGAAGAGCGTCTGAAGAACGTCGACTTTTCCGCCCCGTTTGCTGTGGACATCCCGGAGATTCTGGTCACCGCCCCAGGTAGCAAGCCCTTCGAGAAGGTCGAGGACCTGTCGGGCCAGGCGGTCACCGTGCGCGCCTCCAGCAGCTACCACGAACACCTCAAGGCGCTGAACGCCACGCTGGCGGAAAAGGGCCTGGCACCGATCGACATCAAGGCCGCCGATGAGAACCTGGAGTCAGAGGACCTGTTGCAGATGGTCAACGCCGGTCTGCTCAATGCCACGGTGGTTGACCGCTACATCGCGCGGATCTGGGCGCCGCTGTACACCGACATGGTTATTCACGACCAGCTCTTCCTGCACGAGAAGTCCGAATTCGCCTGGGCCATCCGTCAGGGCAGCCCGCAGTTGAAGGACCAGCTCGCGCGCTTCGTGCAGACCCACAAGGTCGGCACGGCGTTCGGTAACAGCTTGCGTACCAAGTACGTCACCAACAGCAGCAAGCGCGTGCTCAACGCTACCTCCGAAGAGGAAATGAAGAAATTCCAGGCCATGGTGGAGATCTTCAACCGCCACGCCGGCACCTACGGCTTCGACCACCTGATGCTCATGGCCCAGGGTTTCCAGGAGTCGCAACTTGACCAGGGCGCCCGCAGCCACCGAGGCGCAGTGGGCGTGATGCAGCTGTTGCCCACCACCGCGAAGGACCCCTCCGTCGGCATCGAGGGCATCGACAAGAGCGCCGACCGGAACATCGAGGCCGGTAGCAAATACATGCGCCTGCTCGCAGACAAGTACCTCGACGACCCGCAACTGACCCAGATGAACCGCACCCTGATGACCTTCGCCGCCTACAACGCAGGCCCCGGCAACCTGCGCAAGTTCCGTGCGCTGGCGGAAAAGTCGGGGCTTAACAAGAACGTCTGGTTCGGCAACGTCGAACAGGCTGCCGCCCAGGTGGTGGGCCGGGAAACCGTGGATTATGTGGGCAACATCTACAAGTACTACGTGGCCTACAAGTTGGTCGAAGAGAAAGCCGGGGGCAAACCGCCATTTCCTGCACAATGATGGCACTCATCGCCGGCAAGCCGGCTCCCACAGAGGCATCACCAGCCCCCAGGCTTACTTGGTGCCTGTGGGAGCCGCGCTTGCCGGCGATGGGCCGCGAAGCGGCCCCAACATCCAGATGTCTACTTTGAGTCGATAGCGGCCACTCTCGACTGACTGCTTTCGACCCGAAGCAGCCTTTCATCAACAGCTGGAATCGGCGACCAGGCTCATGAGATAGGCAGTCAAATCACGAAACGGTTTTCGCCATTTCAGATGTATTCGCCCAGCCCAGTCCTTCATACACCGGCTTGCCGGCCTTGGTCGCGTGTAGCACGGCAAAACTCATTCCGCGTTGCGCAAACTCGGCTTCAGCCAACTTCATCAGGGTTGAAGCCAAGCCCCGGCGCCGGTAAGCAGGTTCGACGAAAACATTTAGCACATAGCCGCGCTGGTCTAAGGCCGGATGGGACGGATGAGGTGGCCAGTCGATATTCATCAGACCTATCGCCGCCACAGGCTGCCCCGTGTCCATCAGCGCAAAACCGTAGTAGCGGCCATCGAATAGGCGCTGGTGCAACCAGGGCCGGAAGTGCTCAGTCATCACCCGCAACTCCGATGGGTCTCCTCCCGCCTCAAGGAACATCGTTTCACGGTGCACACAAATGATCTCACGGTCATTTGGCCCTAGCCGACGGGCCGTCAAGCCTGAAAAATCGATGTTGCCGGGAATCTCTTTCATCGTATGCACCTGGACGGAGCGGCCGATGGTAGGGCGGTCAATGGGAGAATGTTAGACACAGATTGAATAAAAGCGCGCCATACAGTGATCGCGGCGCACGCATCCGCTCTTCAACGGATACGCTACGACTTCAACGCTGGTCATGGCATGTACGCCCTAGAGCGTAGCTAAGCACTCCGAAGCTGTTGATCGGGACGACATTGTTGGATGATTGTTTTTGACCGCTTTTGGCCGAATGCAGCCCCTTGCGAGCGTCAGCAATGGGTCGATTGTGGTCTCTCGCGGCTGACCGTTTTCGACCCATAGCTGCACCTGTCGAAAGTGCTGTTGCCAGTGCTGGCCTCATCGCCGGCAAGCCGGCTCCCACAGTTGTATCACCAGCTCCCAGGCTTAGGTTGTGCCTGTGGGAGCCGCGCTTGCGGGCGATGGGCCGCGAAGCGGCCCCAACATCAATGGCGCTTTTCAGCCTCTCGTCTAATGTGTTTGACGTGCCGTTTGCATGAAACATCTGGAAAAGGCACTACTCGCAAAGAAAGGAGTCTGACCATGCGATATCCCATTTCCTGCTCGTTGCTTGGCACCCTGCTGTACACCGCTAGCCTTTCGACCCTGGCGGCCCTGCCGAGCGCTCCGGCCTACGTGGATGACAGTGGCTATCCCGCTGCCGCGAAGCAGCGCATCCTGCCGCCGATGTTCGAGCAGAAGCTGACCAGTACCCAGTTCATCGCCAAGTCCGACAACCCGCTGATCACGCTCGCCGAGTCCAGCAACTTCGGGCAAACCACCAACTACACCGAAACCCGCGGCTACATGGAAAAGCTGGCCGCCGCGTCCGGTGGGAGAATCGTGCTCAGCGAACTGCCGGAGAAGAGTGCCGAGGGCCATCCGATGATGCTGGCGACCGTCTCTACCGAGGTCGACAAGTCGCCGGCGGGGCTGAACAAGTCGGGCAAGCCGACCCTTTTCATCGAGGCGGAAATCCATCCTGGCGAAGCCAACGGCAAGGATGCGATGTTCATGCTGCTGCGCGACATGACCACTGGCGACAAGACGCTGGCGGGCCTTCTCGACAAGGTCAACATTCTCTTCATCCCTACCGTCAATATCGACGGCGACCTGCGCAAGAGCCCCTATGGGCGGATCAACCAGAACGGCCCAGCCGAGACCGGCTGGCGGGTCAACGGGCTGAACTACAACCTCAACCGCGACTTCACCAAACTCGACAGCGCGGAAATCCGCAACGTTGCCTGGGTGTTCAACAACTACGACCTGAGTTTCTTCGTCGACACCCACTCCACCGACGGTGCCATGTATCCTTACGACAGCTCTTACTGCAACAACGGCAATGGTTGGTCGCCGGCCAGCAGCGAGTGGATGGACCAGGTCATGCGCGCGCCGGTGTACAAGGCGCTGGAGGGGCATGGCCACGTGGTCCATGAGTGCATCAGTTTCAACGACAACCAGGACCCCACCCAGGGCTACTACCCATACCGCAGTGACCTGGCGCGGTTCTCCAACCAGTACGGCGACATCCGCAGCGTGCCTTCGATCCTCATCGAGCAGCACGCGCTGCATCCATACGAGACCCAGGTACTGGGCAACTACGTGATGCTCAAAGCGATGTTTCAGGTGATCGGCGACCAGGCTGCTTCTCTGAAGGAAGCCATCGACAAGGATCGCAAGCGTCTGCTGGCACAGCAGGACGTGATCCTCACCTGGAAGCCCGGCAAGGACGAAACCATTCCGTTCACTGTGGGCGACTACCGCTTCGAGGAATCGCCGATCACCGGCAAGAAAACCATCGTCTGGAGCAACAAACCCAAGCAACTGAAGGTGCCGGTGACCGGCAACACCGAGCCGGACCTGGTGACCAAACGGCCAAAGCAGTACATCGTGCCGGTGCAGTGGAAGGCGGTGATTGATCGCCTGAAGGCTCATGGCATCAAGATGAAGACGTTGGACGCACCGACACCAATCGCCGTGACACTGTATCGCATGGATGACATCAAGGTTTCTGGTGGCTTCGAGCCGGACCGCGCGCAGCCGAACGAAATTCCTGGGTATGAAGGGCACTTGCTGGTGAGCGGCAAGGCCAAGCCGTTCCAGCGCCTGCAGACCTTCCCGGCCGGTTCGGTGGTTATCGATACCGACCAGCCGCTGGGTGTGCTGGCCGTGAACCTGCTGTACCCGGAAAGCCCGGATTCGTTTTGGTCCTGGGGCTTCTTCAACTCGACCTTGGTGGTGGCCGAGGAGCCTGAGGAATACGTGATGGAGCCGATGGCGCGCAAGATGCTCGCGGACGATCCGAAGCTGAAGGCTGAATTCGAGAAGAAGCTCAAGGAAGACGAGAAGTTCGCCGCCAATCCGGGAGAGCGGTTGCAGTGGTTCTACCAGCGCACGCCGTTCTATGACGTGAATGCCTTCGTTTATCCAGTGGGGGCGGTGTTCTGAACTGATGCTTCTGAGGGGGCGCAATTGATCGTAGCCGCCTCCACCGGGTGGGGGCCGCATCGCCGGCAAGCCGGCTCCCACAGGAGGATCACCAGCCCCCAGGCTTGCGTTGTGCCTGGGGGAGCCGCGCTTGCCGGCGATGGGCCGCGAAGCGGCCCCAACATCCAGGTGTCTGCTTTGGGACGATAGCGGCCACGTTCGGCCACCTGTGCAAAGTGCTGTTGGCAGTGCCGGCCTCATCGCCGG
>NZ_AKJC01000059.1 GCF_000282535.1 Pseudomonas sp. GM84
GGCGCCTACCGTGGCTGCCGAGCGTGGACACGCGGTGACACTGTTCGACGCAGCGAGCGAAATCGGCGGCCAGTTCAATGTCGCCAAGCGAGTACCTGGCAAGGAGGAGTTTTTCGAGACCTTGCGCTACTTCCGCAACAAGGTGGACAGCACTGGCGTCGAGCTTCGCCTGAACACCCGGGTCGATGTGCAGTCTCTGGTCGACGGTGGTTATGACGAAGTCATCCTGGCGACCGGCATTGCCCCGCGTACCCCGGCCATTCCGGGCGTCGAGCATGCCAAGGTGCTCAGCTACCTTGACGTGCTGCTCGAACGCAAGCCGGTCGGCGAGGCGGTCGCAGTGATCGGTGCCGGCGGTATCGGCTTCGATGTTTCCGAGTATCTGGTGCACCAGGGCGTGGCAAGCAGTCAGGACCGCGACGCCTTCTGGAAGGAGTGGGGGATCGACACCCAGCTGGAGGCGCGTGGCGGCGTGGCAGGGGTCAAGGCCCAGCCGCATGCGCCGGCCCGTCAGGTGTATTTGCTGCAGCGCAAGAAGTCCAAGGTCGGTGATGGCCTGGGCAAGACCACCGGCTGGATCCACCGCGCCGGGCTGAAGAACAAGCAGGTGCAGATGCTCAACAGCGTCGAGTACCTGGGGATCGATGATGCCGGCCTGCACATTCGTGTCGGCGAGGGCGAACCGCAGGTGTTGGCGGTGGACAACGTGGTGATCTGCGCCGGGCAGGAGCCGCTGCGGGAGCTGCATGAAGGGCTGCTGGCGGCGGGGCAGTCGGTGCACCTGATTGGTGGCGCGGATGTGGCGGCCGAGCTGGATGCCAAGCGGGCGATCAACCAAGGGTCGCGGTTGGCGGCTGAGCTTTGAGATAGTCGAGGGCCGCTTTGCGGCCCTATTCGCGGGACAAGCCCGCTCCCACAGATATTCCGCCGTACCAAAGGGCTGCAGGATGCCTGTGGGAGCGGGCTTGTCCCGCGAATGGGGCGCAAAGCGCCCCCGGGATTTCACTGTAAACTCCTGCCCATGACCACTCACTTCCAAGACCTCCCCCAAGCCCCGCTGCAGCCCTTGCACCTGCCCTGGCTACACGCAGCCCAGGTCGAAGCCGCCATCCTGCGCCTGGACCTGATCGACCCGCTGATCAGCGGCAACAAATGGTTCAAGCTGCGTCATCACCTGCTGCAAGCCCATGAAGCAGGCGCCCCTGGTCTCATCAGCCTCGGCGGCAATCACTCCAACCACCTTCACGCCCTGGCCGCCGCAGGCAAGCGCTTCGGCTTCGCAACTGTTGGCCTGCTGCGCGGCCACCCCCAGGACACCCCGACGGTGCGGGACCTGCAGGCGCTCGGCATGGAACTGCACTGGCTTGGCTACGGCGGCTACCGAGCCCGCCA
>NZ_AKJC01000060.1 GCF_000282535.1 Pseudomonas sp. GM84
GGGCAGCCACGGTAGCCGCCGCCAGGCCGGCCGGCCCGGCGCCGACCACGGCGATGCGCTTGACGGTGCGCACGGGCAGGTAGTTGAGTTCCGTTTCATGGCAGGCGCGCGGGTTGACCAGGCAACTGGTCAGCTTGCCGCCAAAGGTGTGGTCCAAACAGGCCTGGTTGCAGCCGATGCAGGTGTTGATCGCATCGCTGCGCCCTGCAGCGGCCTTGTTGACGAAGTCTGGGTCGGCCAGGAATGGCCGGGCCATCGAAACCATGTCGGCATCGCCCTCTGCCAGCACCGCCTCGGCCACTTCAGGGGTGTTGATGCGGTTGGTGGTGATCAGCGGGATCTTCACCACCCCCCGCAGTTTGGCGGTGACCTTGCTGAACGCTGCGCGCGGCACCTTGGTGGCGATGGTCGGAATACGCGCTTCGTGCCAGCCGATGCCGGTGTTGATCAGCGTCGCGCCTGCCTGCTCGATGGCCTTGGCCAGCTGTTCGATTTCGTCCCAGGTACTGCCGCCCTCGACCAGGTCGAGCATCGACAAGCGGAAAATGATGATGAAGTTCGGCCCGACTGCATCGCGCACCCGGCTGACGATCTCTACCGCCAGGCGCATGCGGTTCTCAAAACTGCCACCCCAGCGGTCGGTACGGTGATTGGTATGGGCGGCGAGGAACTGGTTGATGAAGTAGCCTTCCGAGCCCATGACCTCGACACCGTCATAGCCGGCGCGCTGCGCCAGCACGGCGCAATTGACGAAGTCGGCAATCTGTTTTTCGATGCCGGCCTCGTCCAGCGCCTTGGGCTTGAACGGATTGATCGGCGCCTGGATCGCGCTCGGCGCGACCTGCCGCGGGCTGTAGGCGTAGCGCCCGGCATGCAGGATCTGCAGGCAGATCTTGCCACCGGCCGCATGCACTGCTTCGGTGACGATGCGGTGCTTGTCGGCCTCTTCCTCGGTGCTCAGCTTGGCCGCGCCGGAGTACACCCCACCCTCGTCATTGGGCGCGATACCGCCGGTGACCATCAGGCCGACACCACCCTGGGCACGTTCGGCAAAATACGCCGCCATGCGCTCGAAGCCGCCCGGGCGCTCTTCGAGGCCCGTGTGCATCGAGCCCATCAAGGTGCGGTTGCGCAAGGTGGTGAAGCCCAGGTCGAGCGGGGCCAGCAAGTGCGGATAGCGGTCGGCAGCCATGGAACGGTTCCCCATGTGGCGTGATCACGGAATGCGGGTGCCTCGGCGGGCCCCGTCGTTTATGCCACCGACATTAAACAGCCGTTTGAATGCGCTCAATGATCGAAACTGACAACTTATTGATCCTGCTGCACAGCAGGACTACCCTAGGAAACCTTTGTTCTTATAAGCGCTTTACCGCCGCATGCGAAAACTCCTGGCAGGCGCCCTGGCGCTGGTAATGATCACCGCTCTGTGCGGCTACGGTTTCTGGACCCAACAGCGCCCGGAAGGCCATTACTTGTCCGACTTGCGCATCGAGCTGGCGCTCAACCATGGCGTACCCGGTGAACGTGGCAACCTGCTGGGCGTCGAACCCCTGCTCTACCCCAGCGACTACCAGAACCTGCAGCGCTTGCACCGCAAGCTTGCGGCCTACCTGGAGCAAGCCCGTGCCCAGGGCCTGATCGGCCCGCGCACGGTCGTGGTGCTGCCGGAACACATCGGCACCTGGCTGTGGGCCCGCGGCGAGAAGAACGAGCTGTATCAGGTGACCCACGGCCGCGAGGCGCAGCAGTGGCTGGAGCTGAGCAACCCGTTGCGCTACGGGCTGGCCATGTTGCGGGCCAATGGCGATGACCGCCGCGCCGACGCGCACTTGCGCATGAAAGCCACGCAGATGGCCAGCGACTACCAGCAACTGTTCGGCGGACTGGCCCGGGAGTTCGGCGTAACCCTGGTGGCCGGCTCGATCGTGCTGCCCGCGCCCTATGTCGAGCGCGGCATATTGCACGCCGGCAACGGCCCGCTGTTCAACAGCAGCCTGGTGTTCGCGGCCGATGGTTCATTGCTGGGCCAGCCTCAGCGGCAGCAATACCCCGACAGCGAAGTGCGGCGCTACATCCATCATGGTCGGCATTTCCCGCTGCAAGTGCTGCAAACGCCAGCCGGGCGCCTGGGTGTGTTGATCGGCAGTGACAGCTGGTACCCAGAGAACCAGCACCAGCTGGAGCAACAACAGGTACAACTGGTCGCCAACCCCGTCTTTCTCAGCGGCAAGGGCAGCTGGGAAGCGCCATGGCGTGGCAACCGGCACCAGGAGGCCGCGACCGAGCTGGCCCTGCAACGTGGCGAGGTCAGCGAGCAAGTGGCCTGGCAGCGCCTGACCCAGGCTGCAGGCGCCCAGGTCAGCAGCATGAGCGTGTTCATGCGTGGGCAGTTCTGGGAACAGAGCAGTGATGGCCAGGGCTTTGCACATCAGGACGGCGAGCTGCTGGCAGGCCCGCCCAGCCATGGCGCGCGCCTGCTGAACTTGTGGTTGTAAGGCGATGCCTCGCCTGCGCGTGCGCCTGGGTGAAGTCTCGGTAGGCTTCGTCAAGCCCCTGGCCCAAGCCCTGCTCGACCTTGGCCATGATCCCGCCCCCTTGCTGCACCGATACGGGCTCCACGCCTCACGCCTGGCCGAAGCCGGCGCTCGCTTGTCGATCCCCCGCTACATGCACCTTGGTCATGCCGCCATCGCGCTGTGCAAGCAGCCGGCGCTGGGCTTGCACATGGGGCGCCTGAGCCATCTGGCCCAGGCCGGCCTGGCAGGTGTCACGGCAGCCCAGGCCCCTACCCTGGGCGAAGCCGCACGCACCCTGCTGCGCTTCGAGCCTCTGTATGCCGCCAATTACCGTGGCCATTCAAGTTTTCTGGAAGACCCCCAGGGGGCATGGCTGCGCTTCTATTCGATCAGCCCCTACAACGCCTATAACCGCTTCGTGGTCGATTCACTGATGGCCGGCTGGCTGGCCCAACTGGGCGCACTGGTTGGCGTGCCGTTGCAGGCCGAGCGACTGGAAATGGAATTTGAAGCACCCGATTACGCCAGCCACTACCAGCCGCTGTGCAGCAGCTCCGTGCAGTTTGGCGCCAGTGGTAACCAACTGCGCCTGAGCCGCGCCACCCTTGATTTGCCCAACCCGCAACACTGCCCGAGCACCTGGCAGCACCTGCTGCAATTGTGCGAAGCGGAGATGCTTCAGCGCACCCGGGTGCGGAGCCTGGGCGAACGCATCATTCACCTGCTTGGCCCGCTGCTCAATGGCGGCCGTGAACCGGACCTGGAAGAAGTGGCGTTGCACCTGCAACTGCCCACCTGGACCTTGCGGCGCAAACTGGCCGAAGAAGGCACGTGCTTTCGCAGCCTGCTCAACGACACGCGGCGCGACCTGGCCGAGACCTACATCCGCGATACGGAACTGGCCTTTGGCGAGATCGCCTATCTGTTGGGGTTTGCATCGGCCGAAGCGTTCCAGCGCGCATTCAAGCGCTGGACAGGCATCACACCGGGAGAATTCCGCCGCAGCCAGCGGCAGGTGGGCTAGAGCTCGGTCGCGTCTTCGGCAGGTTCCGGGGTGTCCAGCTCATAGGCCTGGTATTCGAGCACCTCTTCCTGATAGTCGTCCATCGCCTGCGTCCTCTTCATTCATTGTCTGCGTCGGTCATGCCTTCACGCTAGGTGAGCGGGATGAAGGAATGATGACAAACCCATGAAGGGTAAACGTAGCAGGTGCCAGGGAAGTTATCCCCATCATCTGTAACAGAGGATTAGGCGGCCGGTAAGACACCGATCACAGCGAGGGTGGCGTGACCTCGGCAGGCTGCGCATCCTGCTGCACCTGGATCGGCGCAGCCTCTGACGGCGGGGCAACCGGCTGCGAGCCCTGGCTGTCATCAACTGCTGGCGCTGGCGTCGCTTCAGTCACTGGAACGTCTGCTGCAGGGGCTGGTTCGGGGGCGGGTGCGGCCTGTGTCGCAGGCGCCGCAGCGGCCTGCTCCGGCAATCCAAGATCAGGCGCTGGCTTCTCGGCCTTGGGCGCGGGCTCCTCGACCTTCTTGCTGACCTTCTTCGGCTTGGGCAGGTAGCTCTCCACCAGCGCGAAATAACGCTCGTAGAACTGCGGAGCGGTTACCGTCTCGCTGGCGACCTTGACCATCGAGTCGTCGCTGGAGCCGATTGGCATCGACACCGAACCCAGAATTCCGACACCCAGGCTGGCCGAGGTATTCGACTTCTTGAGGGCATAACGATCCTGCAGGGCATTGGCGAACACGGTCGAGCGCTGCTCGTCGCTGCTGTCAGGCGCGCACGTCACGCTGAAGCTGATCTGCAGGTGGTTTTCGTTGTTCTGCTGGAAGCTTTTGTTGCCCGCAATCTGATTGGGGCCACTGCTGGTGATGATGTATCCCTGGCTCAGCAGCGCCCGCCGTGCAGCCTCGCAGGAGCCTGCCTCGCTGACTTGGAAGCTGCGCGAGTAGGTTCCCGAGTCATCGAAGTTCTCGTGCTCGTAGATCGCGGTTTTTTTCGAAGAGCAACCGGTCATGCCCGCCAGCACCAGGGCCAGCCCGAGCGCACCAAAGACGGATGATCTGGTCATTGCGAATTCCGGGTATGTCGAGAGATGTCTATTGTGCATCACTGCACCGGGACACTGAAACCGTTCATCAGTGAAGAGTCAGTCAGCTTCGTGTAAATGTTGGCTGTAGGGGCCCAGAAACGAAAAAAGCGACCCTAAGGTCGCTTTCTCGTTTTGCCTCAAGGCGTTCAAGGGGCCTTGAGGCTAAGATGGCGCAGCGGACGGGACTCGAACCCGCGACCCCCGGCGTGACAGGCCGGTATTCTAACCGACTGAACTACCGCTGCGTATCATCCAGGCTTGCGCCCGGTTGAAATCTGGGTCTACCCTTCCGGCTCGAAAGCCTCAGGGCAGGCACAAAAAAAGCGAATGGTCATTCGCTTCCTTTGTGTTTGCATCGAGGCGTTCATGGGGCCTCGAAGCGAAGATGGCGCAGCGG
>NZ_AKJC01000061.1 GCF_000282535.1 Pseudomonas sp. GM84
CGCGCTTAGAAGCAAAAGCCAAAGCAAAAGCAAATGCCAAAGCAAAAGCAAAAGCAGGGCAAGCCGCGCTGCGCGACGCAGTGGCGGCAGGTGGCTATTGGTCTGCGTCACGCTATGCGCGACAATAGCGATCATTTGCGGAGCCCCCCATGACTGAATTCACCCCTGACGCGATCCTCGATGCCACCGGCCTGAACTGCCCGGAGCCCGTCATGATGCTGCACCAGCACGTGCGCAACCTGGCCGCCGGTGGCCTGCTCAAGGTCATCGCCACCGACCCCTCGACCCGACGCGACATTCCCAAGTTCTGCAACTTCCTCGGCCACGAGCTGCTGCAGCAGCAGGAAGAGGCAGGCACCTTCCTCTACTGGATTCGCAAGAAAGCCGACTGAGCCGCGCTGGAACACGCCCGTCGTAGCGCCTACACTGCGTTCCCCTGACAGGAGAGCGCCATGCTGATAGTTGCCGACGAGAATATCCCGCTGCTCGATGCCTTCTTCGAAGGCTTCGGCGAGATCCGCCGATACCCCGGCAGGAGCCTCGACGCCGCCAGTGTCAAAGAGGCCGATGTCCTGCTGGTGCGTTCGGTGACCAAGGTCGATCGGCAACTGCTCGAAGGCAGCAAGGTACGCTTCGTCGGCACCTGCACCATCGGCACCGATCACCTCGACCTGAACTATTTCGCCGAAGCCGGCATTCACTGGAGCAGCGCCCCAGGCTGCAATGCCCGAGGCGTGGTCGACTACGTACTGGGTAGCCTGTTGACCCTGGCCGAACTGGATGGCGTAGCGTTGCCACAGCGCACCTATGGTGTGGTCGGGGCAGGTGAAGTCGGTGGCCGGCTGGTGCGCGTGCTGCACGGCCTGGGCTGGAAGGTGCTGGTGTGCGACCCGCTGCGCCAGGCCAGCGAGGGCGGCGATTTCGTCAGCCTCGAAACGATCCTCGAACAGTGCGACGTGATCAGCCTGCACACACCGCTGCAGCGAGACGGCGAGCACCCGACCTGGCACCTGCTGGGCGCCGCGCAACTGGCAGACCTGCGACCGAGTGCCTGGCTGATCAACGCCAGCCGTGGACCGGTGGTGGACAACGCAGCCCTGCGTGAGTTGCTGCTGGACCGCGAAGACGTGCACGCCGTGCTCGATGTCTGGGAGGGCGAACCGCAGGTCGATCTGCAACTGGCCGACCTGTGCACCTTGGCCACGCCGCATATCGCAGGTTACAGCCTGGATGGCCGCCAGCGTGGCACGGCGCAGATCTATCAGGCGCTGTGCCGCTTCCTCGACCAACCTGAGCGGGTGCAACTGGCCGACCTGCTGCCCAAGCCGCCGCTGGCGCAGATCGAGCTGGATGGCGAGGCTGACCTGGGATGGGCGCTGGCGACCCTGTGCCGAGCAGTGTACGACCCCCGTCGCGACGATGCCGATTTCCGCCGTAGCCTGAGTGAGGATGCCGCCGAGCAACGGGCGGCGTTCGACCAGCTGCGCAAGCATTATCCGCCACGGCGCGAAATCGAAGGGTTGGCGGTGCGGGTGCGGGGCGAGGCACCGCAGTTGGTGCAGATGGTCAGTGCCTTGGGTGCGGTAATGGTCTGACGGACTTGGGCATGCTGTACCGGCCTCATCGCCG
>NZ_AKJC01000062.1 GCF_000282535.1 Pseudomonas sp. GM84
GGCTTGCCGGCGATGAGTCCCATGCGATGTGTGACCCATCGCCCGGCGCTCTCGTCTCTGACTGATACTGCGCGAGGTGCCCATGCACGATCCGTTTGAAGAATCCCTGCGTGACCTGCTCAAGGCGTCGCCCTCCGGTGAAGACCGTGACGATGCCGCGTGCCTGGGTCGCGTGCTCAAGACCGCCAACCGCCAGGTTGGCGCAGGTGATCTGTTCAGCCTGCTTGGCCGCTGGAGCCAGGCACTGCTGATCGCCGTGAACAATGGCTCGGCGCATGTTGCGCCTGTACGTCGTAACGCTGCCACTGGCAGCAAAGCTGATAAGGCCGATTGAATATGGAACTCGATCTCTGGACCCAGAGCCTGGTCACTGCGATGACCGCACTATGGACCAAGGTAGCGAACTTCATCCCCAACCTGTTCGGCGCGCTGGTGGTGGTGCTGCTCGGTTTCGTGGTGGCCAAGCTGCTCGATACGCTGCTGTCGAAATTGCTCGCCAAGTTCGGCCTGGACCGCCTGATGGGCGGTACCGGGCTGACCAAGATGCTGGCCCGCGCCGGCATCCAGGTGCCGATCTCGACCCTGATCGGCAAGATCGTCTACTGGTTCGTGTTGCTGATTTTCCTGGTTTCGGCCGCGGAATCGCTTGGCCTGGAGCGGGTCTCGGCGACCCTCGACATGCTTGCCCTGTACTTGCCCAAGGTATTTGGTGCCGCGTTGGTGCTGCTGGCCGGCGTACTGCTGGCGCAGATTGCCAACGGCCTGGTGCGCGGCGCCGCCGAAGGCATCGGCCTTGAATACTCGGCAGGTCTTGGGCGCATTACCCAGGGCCTGGTAATCATCATCAGCATCTCGGTGGCCATCAGCCAGCTCGAGGTCAAGACCGACCTTTTGAACCACGTAATCGTCATTGGATTGATTACCGTTGGTCTGGCCGTTGCCCTGGCGATGGGCCTCGGCAGCCGGGAAATTGCCGGGCAGATTCTGGCCGGGATCTACGTTCGCGAACTTTACCAGGTCGGCCAGCAGGTGCGGATTGGAGAGGTCGAAGGGCAAATCGAGGAAATCGGTACGGTGAAGACGACGCTGTTGACCGATGATGGCGAATTGGTGTCTCTTGCCAACCGTGTGTTGCTTGAGCAGCGTGTCAATAGCCGCTAACCGCACAAAAGCTGTTAATGTATGCCGCCGCGAAAATGGGTCCACGGGGCCCTGCGGCGACATTGACCTGACTGTCGGCCAGATCCGTTTTGAATAAAGTTCATTCGCCGCCTATGCGTTATGACCCCCGCGAGCTCACCGACGAGGAGTTGGTGTCGCGTTCGCATGAGGAGCTGTATCACGTTACCCGCGCCTATGAGGAACTCATGCGGCGCTACCAGCGGACCCTGTTCAACGTCTGTGCGCGTTACTTGGGGAACGACCGGGATGCTGACGATGTCTGTCAGGAAGTGATGCTGAAGGTGCTGTACGGGCTGAAGAACTTCGAGGGTAAGTCCAAGTTCAAGACCTGGCTCTACAGCATCACCTACAACGAGTGCATTACCCAATACCGCAAGGAGCGCCGTAAACGCCGGTTGATGGATGCCCTGAGTCTTGACCCTGTTGAAGAGGCGTCTGAAGACAAGGCACCGAAACCGGAAGAAAAGGGCGGGTTGGACAAATGGCTGGTGCATGTGAACCCGATTGACCGTGAAATTCTGGTGCTTCGATTTGTCGCAGAGCTGGAATTTCAGGAAATCGCCGATATCATGCACATGGGCCTGAGCGCTACGAAAATGCGCTACAAGCGCGCGCTAGACAAGCTTAGAGAGAAATTTTCAGGCCTTGATGAAACTTAGTCACTTGTAAATATCTCTAACCTACCGGCGAGTTCTGCTAGACTTGCCGTCGAGTTGTCCCCCGGATGTTGGTGGGACTGCTTAACTATCACCAGATGGGGATTTAACGGATGAAATTGAAAAACACCTTGGGCTTGGCCATTGGCTCGCTCGTAGCCGCTACTTCGTTTGGCGTTCTGGCTCAAGGCCAAGGCGCTGTCGAAATCGAAGGCAACGTTACCAAGCAGTACTACGACAGCGAGCGTAACTTCAAGAACGACGGCACCAATCCTGGTGTTCGCCTCGGTTACTTCCTGACTGACGACGTTTCCCTGGACCTGGGCTACAACGAGACTCACAACGCTCGTGGCGAAGTCTTCAACAAAGACATCAAAGGTTCCAAAGCCAAGCTCGACGCTACCTACCACCTCGGTACCGTAGGCGATGCAGTGCGTCCGTACGTCTCCGCTGGTTTCGCTCACGAGAGCCTGGGCCAGGCCACTCGTAGCGGCCGTGACCACTCCACCTTCGCCAACGTTGGCGCTGGCGCCAAGTGGTACATCACCGACATGTTCTTCGCCCGTGCTGGCGTTGAAGCCATGTACAACATCGACAACGGCAACACCGAGTGGGGCCCGTCCGTTGGTGTCGGTCTGAACTTCGGTGGCAGCGGTGGCAAAGTCGCTCCTGCTCCGGCTCCAGTTGCTGAAGTCTGCTCCGACAGCGACAACGATGGCGTGTGCGACAACGTCGACAAGTGCCCAGACACCCCGGCCAACGTTACCGTTGACGCCGATGGCTGCCCGGCTGTTGCCGAAGTCGTTCGCGTTGAGCTGGACGTCAAGTTCGACTTCGACAAGTCGGTCGTCAAGCCTAACAGCTACGGCGACATCAAGAACCTGGCTGACTTCATGAAGCAGTACCCACAAACCACCACCGTGGTTGAAGGTCACACTGACTCCGTCGGCCCAGACGCTTACAACCAGAAGCTGTCCGAGCGTCGTGCCAATGCTGTCAAGCAGGTTCTGACCCAGCAGTACGGCGTGGAATCCACCCGTGTTGACTCGGTTGGCTACGGCGAAACCCGTCCGGTTGCCGACAACGCCACCGAAGAAGGCCGTGCTGTCAACCGTCGCGTTGAAGCTCAGGTAGAAGCCCAGTCCAAGTAATTGGTCTGAAGCTTCAATGAAAAACCCGGCCTCGGCCGGGTTTTTCTTTGCCTGCGATTTAGTGCGGCTGCCCGGGCCCTATCGCCGGCAAG
>NZ_AKJC01000063.1 GCF_000282535.1 Pseudomonas sp. GM84
CGGGCGTGGCAGGTGGCCGATCACCGAGCACTCCAGGTTGACCAGCTCAACCGGGCTGCCCGGCTCACTGTAGGAGTACAGCGTCTGGTGGCGCTGGTGGAACGCCTCGATCAGTGCGCCCAGTCCGGTGCTGTCCAGCGCGTCAGCCTCCCACTCCACGCTGCACTCGTGGATCTGCCCCGCGTAGCGCATCTCCAGGGTGTAGTGGCAACTGCTGGCCTGATCGCCGAAACCGTCTTCGCGCAGGTTCGCCATGCCCTGCTGGCGCAGCTCGGCCAGCGTGCGGTTGAGCAACGGCAGGTCGGCATGCGCCGCGTCCAGGCGCATCGACAGGCTGGTGAGCTGGTCGTAGCGCACATCGGACAGAATCTGGCCAAAGGCGCACAAGCCCGAAGCGACCTTGGGGATCAGCACGGTACGCATGCCGATTTCCTCGGCCAGCCGCACCACGTGCATGCCGGCCGCGCCACCGGCACCGATCAGGGCGAAGTCACGCGGGTCGTGGCCACGCTCGATGGAGACGCGGCGAATGCCATTGACCATGTTCAGGTTGACCAGGGTGGTAATGCCGAAGGCCGCGCGCTCCACGCTGATCCCCAGCGGTTCGGCGATCTTGCTGCGAATGGCCTCCAGCGCGGCCTGGCGGTTCAGGCGGATGCTGCCGCCCAGCAGCGCCCCGTCCGGCAGGTAGCCCAGGACCAGGTTGGCGTCGGTCACCGTCGGCTCCGTGCCGCCTTTGCCGTAGCACACCGGCCCCGGCGTGGCGCCGGCGCTGCGCGGGCCGACCTGGAGCATGCCCAGGGTGTCCAGCGAGGCGATGGAGCCGCCGCCGGCGCCGAGGGTTTCCACCTGGATCATGGGGACGCCGATGCGTTGGCGCAGGAAGTCCACGTCCTTGCTGAAATTGGTACGCCCGGCGTTGGTCAGGGTGATGTCGAACGAGGTGCCGCCCATGTCCACGGTAATGACATTGTCGATGCCGAACGGCCTGGCCACCGACAGGCCGGCCTGGGGTGCCGAGGCGGGGCCTGAGTTGATCGCGTTGACCGCCCGTTCACGCATCAGGTGGCCGGGGGCCAGCCCGCCGTTGGACTGGAAGTAGCGCACCGGCTGGTGCGCGCCGAGTTCCTCGAACAAAGCGTCGATACGTGCCACGTAGCGGGCCATCACCGGGCTCAGGTAGGCGTTGACCACGGTGGTGGAGGTGCGGGTGTATTCGCGGATCTGCGGGAACACTTCGACGCCGGTACAGACGAACACCCCAGGCAGCGCGGCGCGCACCAGCTCGGCGGCGCGTTGCTCGTGGCTGGGGTTGCGCACGGACCACAGGAACGAAATGGCCACCGCCTCGACACCCTCGGCGCGGAAATACTCGATGGCCTGGTGCACGGCCTGTTCGTCCAGCGGGCTGTGCTCGCGGCCATCGCCCAGGATCCGCCCGCCGATGGGCCGGCGCAGGTGCCGCGGTGCCAGCATGAACGCCGGCGGGTAGTGGGCGTCGTAGCGGTGGCCTTCTTCCTTGTGGCCCAGGCGGATTTCCAGGCTGTCCTCGTGGCCTTCGGTGCACAGCAGGCCGACCTTGACGCCGGTGCGTTCGATCAGCGCGTTGAGGGCCACGGTGGTGCCGTTGATGCACAGGTCGCAGTTGGCGATCACCTCGGCCGGGCTGTGCCCGGTGGCGTCGGCGATCTGCGCCAGCCCGGCGCGGATCGCCAGGGTGCCATCGTGCGGGGTGGAGGGCGCCTTGAACAATTGCACGCCGCCGTCACGGTCGGCCAGGATGAAGTCGGTGAAGGTGCCGCCGGCGTCGATGCCCAGGCGATATTGGTTGCGCATGTTGGATCTCCGGTCAGAGCTGGCCGCGGGCAGCGTGGGTGGCGGTTTCGTCGAGGTGGCCGTCGGCATCGACGATCACGCGGTAGTCCAGGGCCGCGCCCTGGGGGGAAACCAGGCCATTGCGCAGGTCTTCGAGTACGGATGTCACCGGCCGGCGCAGCGGGTCGCCGTATCCGCCGCCGCCCGGGTTGATGTTGATGATCCGCTCGCCGGGTTGCAGGGTCAGCATCGGGTTCTGCAGGTAATGGTCTTCCTGGCCGTCGGCATGGCGGTGGATCAGCCGGCCGAGCTTGGGTTGCAGCAGGCCATTGCGTGCACCCGCGGCACCTGCCGTGGGCAGTTGGCGGCCTTCGCCGAAGCCGACCACGGTCATGGCGTGGTCCAGGGGTTCGATCTCCAGCCGGGTGCCGGAGCCGCCGCGGTATTCGCCGGCGCCACCGCTGTCGGCCATCAGGCTGTAGCGGTGGATGAGGATGGGGTAGGCGTGTTCGAGCAGCTCGATGTCGCCGCTCATCAGGGCGCCGAAGCAGCACAGCGGCCCGCAGGCATGCCAGCCGTCCATCACCTGGTTGGCGCCTGCGCCGGAGATGATCGACGCCAGCACCATGGTCACGTACTCGCTGTTGCCATGGCGAGGGTCATGACCGGCGATGTTGATGCCGCTGGTGTGTCCCCAGGAGGCGGTGACCCGCTGCGGCGAGGCCTGTTCCAGCGCGGTGCGCACCGCATCGGCCAGGGTTTCCATCGGGGTGGTGGTGCAGTTGACGTGGGGCGCGGGTTCGGCCGCGTTGCACAACGTGCCCTTGGCGCCGACATCCACGCTCACGCAGCGGTACAGGCCTTCGTTATAGGGCGGCGCGACCTGGGCGAACATCATCAGGCCCAGGTACACGCCGGAGACCGAGTTGCCTTCGTAGGAATTGATGAAGTAGGGCACCTGGGGCGGGCTTTCGATGCGCACGTGCGCCGTTTCGCCGCGGATTTCCACGTGGGCGGTAATCGCCAGCTCGCCCAGACCATGCCCGGAATCTTCCAGTACCGCGGTGCCGCTGTAGTGACCGTCGGGTACGTCACGCAGCAGTGCGCGCATATGCCGGTCGGCCATGTTCTTCAACTCGGCGATGCACGCACGCACCTGCGCAACCCCGTACTTGTCGAGCAGGTCGAGCAAGTGCCGCTCGCCGACCTTGCAGGCGCCGTACTGGGCGTTGAGGTCGCCTTCCTGATAGGGGCGGGCGCGCATGTTGGTGAGCATGAAGTTGATCACGTCCTCACGCCGTTTGCCCCGTTCCCACAGCTTGACCGGCGGGATGCGCAGGCCCTCGGCGTAGATCTCCTTGGCATCGGGGTTGTAGCCGGCCGGCACCGGGCCGCCGATATCGGTCAGGTGGCCCTTGCACACGGTCCAGAACACCAGCTCGCCCTGGTAGAACACCGGCTTGTACATGCAGCAGTCGAGGATGTGGCTGCCTTTGTAGGCCGGGTCGTTGTGGTAGATCACATCGCCTTCAGCGATGTCGTCGCCGAAAAAGCCGGCCACGCATTTCATCGCCGGAATCAGCGAGCCCAGGTGGATCGGGATGTCCTGGCCTTGCAGGATCATCTCCGGCAGGTGGTCGAACAGCGAGTTGGAGTAATCGTGCGCCAGGTTGAACACGCTGGAGCGGCCGGTCTTTTCCAGCGTCAGGGTCATCTCGCGCTGCGCCGTCTCCAGCGCACCCCGCACGACCGCCAGGGTAATCGGATCAACTGAATTCATAGGTCACCGAGGTTTTTCTTGTGTTTTTGGCTGAGGCCGCCGCTGGCGACCTGTGGTGACAGGCTACGGGGGAAGGAGAACGCTGACTTGTCGTTGGGTGTACCCGTTGTTGCGTTTGCGCGCACGCACCCATCAGCAGCCACGGCTGCGGACGCGTAGCGCAGAGGTATAGATAAAATCGATAGGAGCTATGTCGCGGGTATCAGTTCCATCAAAGAAAATGTGAATCACGACGTAATCACATGATGGAATCTGCAATGAAAAAGACTTCTTTCACCGAGCGCCTGGTCCATGCCGTTGGCTATGAAGTGTTTGCCGTGCTGCTCTGTGCGCCGCTGTTGTCCTGGGTGATGGGCAAGTCGCTGGCCACCGCCGGTGCCTTGGCCGTCACCTTGTCGGTGATCGCGATGCTGTGGAACATGCTCTACAACGCGCTGGTGGACCGTGTGGTGAAGACCGAACGTATCCACTGGAAGGCCACCACGCGGTTCATCCATGGCCTGGGTTTCGAAGCCGGGCTGGTGGTGTGGTGCTTGCCGGTAGCGGCGTGGATGCTGGAGATCTCGCTGTGGCAGGCGTTCATGGTCGAGCTGGGCTTTTTCGTCGTCATCCTGCCCTACACCGTGCTGTACAACTGGGCGTTCGACCGTGCTCGGTACTTCGTGCTGCAGCGCCGGCTGGCGGCTTGAAGCGGCTTCACCGGGTCTTGCATCAGACAAGTGAGCAGGAAGTGCCTGGCTGTGAGAGGATGTCCGCCACCCCAGCCAGGACCCCGAATGCAGCCTGATGAAGACACCAAAACGAATCGAACCGCTGATTGAAGACGGCCTGGTCGATGAAGTATTGCGACCCCTGATGAGCGGTAAGGAAGCCGCCGTTTATGTAGTGCGCTGCGGCACCCAGGTACGTTGCGCCAAGGTCTACAAGGAAGCCAACAAACGCAGCTTCCGCCAGGCCGCCGAGTACCAGGAAGGCCGCAAGGTCCGTAACAGCCGTCAGGCCCGGGCCATGGCCAAGGGCAGCAAGTACGGGCGCAAGGAAGCCGAAGATGCCTGGCAGAACGCGGAAGTGGCGGCGCTGTTCCGCCTGGCCAATGCCGGCGTGCGCGTGCCCAAGCCGTTCGATTTCCAGGATGGCGTGCTGTTGATGGAGCTGGTCACCGACGCCGACGGCGATGCTGCACCGCGCCTGAACGATGTGCACCTGGAGGCAGAGGAGGCGAGGGAGCACCATGCCTTCGTCATTCGTCAGATCGTGCTGATGCTCTGTACCGGGCTGGTGCATGGCGACTTGTCCGAGTTCAACGTGTTGCTGGGCCCGGACGGCCCGGTGATCATCGACCTGCCGCAGGCGGTGGATGCGGCGGGCAACAACCACGCGTTCAGCATGTTGCAGCGGGATGTAGCGAACATGGCGCACTATTTCGGGCGCTTTGCCCCGGAATTGAAAGGCACCCGCTATGCCCAGGAAATGTGGGCGTTGTACGAGGCGGGCGAGCTGCGGCCGGACAGCCCGCTGAGTGGCGAGTTCGCAGAGGATGAGCATGCCGCCGACGTGTTCGGGGTGATGCGCGAGATCGAGGCGGCGCAGCGCGATGAGGCCCGGCGCCAGGCGGCGCTGGCGGAAGCTGAACATGGCCCGGTCAAGGGTGAGGAGCCGCCACCGCCCTGGTTGCAGTGATCTCAAGGCTTGCGCCACCCCTGTGGGAGC
>NZ_AKJC01000064.1 GCF_000282535.1 Pseudomonas sp. GM84
CCGATTCACTGAAGCGGCTGGCGCCGCTGGCCAGGGCCACGGCGTTGATGGCGCCGGCCGAGGTGCCGACGATGACCGGGAACGGGTTGTTCGCGCCAGGGGGCAGCAGCTCGGCGATGCCGGCCAACACGCCGACCTGGTAGGCGGCGCGGGCGCCGCCGCCGGAGAGGATCAGGCCGGTGGTTGGGGTCATCGAATCCTTCCTGGAGTCATTTTTTCTGTGCAAGCCCCTTCGCGGGACAAGCCCGCTCCCACAGGGTCTGCGTTGCCCTCAGGTGTGGCTGGGAGCCTGTGGGAGCGGGCTTGTCCCGCGAAGAGGCCGGCACTGACAACACAGGCGTCAGCGCTTTTTCTTGTCATACAGCCGCGGCTCGCCCTCGGGCCGCGACTTGAAGCGACGGTGCGCCCACAGGTACTGCTCGGGACACTCGCGCAACACGCCTTCGATCCACTGATTGATGCGCAGGCAGTCGGCCTCTTCGCTTTCACCGGGGAAGTCCTCCAGCGGCGGATGGATCACCAGACGATAGCCGCTGCCGTCCTCCAGGCGCTTCTGGGTGAAGGGAATGACCTGCGCCTTGCCCAACCGGGCAAACTTGGTGGTGGCGGTGACCGTCGCCGCCGGGATACCAAACAGCGGCACGAACAGGCTCTGCTTGGCACCGTAGTCCTGGTCCGGCGCATACCAGATGGCACGGCCAGAGCGCAGCAGCTTGAGCATGCCGCGCACGTCTTCGCGCTCCACCGCCAGCGAGTCGAGGTTATGCCGCTCGCGGCCGTTGCGCTGGATGAAGTCGAACAGCGGGTTGCCGTGCTCGCGGTACATGCCGTCGATGGTATGGACCTGCCCCAGCAGTGCGGCACCGATCTCCAGGGTGGTGAAGTGCACCGCCATGAGAATCGCGCCCTGCCCGGCCTGTTGCGCCGCCTGCAGGTGTTCGAGGCCTTCGATGTGCGCCAGGCGCGCCAGCCTGGCCTTTGGCCACCACCAGCTCATGGCCATTTCGAAGAAGGCAATGCCGGTGGAGGCGAAATTCGCCTTCAGCAAACGGCGCCGTTCGTCGACGGACAGCGCCGGGAAGCACAACTCCAGGTTGCGCGCGGCAATGCGCCGACGCTCGCCGGCCACGCGGTACATCAGCGCGCCCAGGGCACTGCCGAGCCACAGCAGGGCCCGGTACGGCAGCTGCACCACCAGCCA
>NZ_AKJC01000065.1 GCF_000282535.1 Pseudomonas sp. GM84
AGCTGGAAAGAAACCTTCGCCCAATGCGCCGAAAACCGCCGACTGCTGGACAGCGTGCTGAAACCCGGCGCCGAAGTCACCTGCACGCGCAGCTTCTGCCTGCTGCCCCTGCGCTACGGCGCCATGGGCGGCAACGACTTCCAGCGCGGGCAACTGCCGCCGTTGCCCGTGCAGCTGCGCCGGCCTTTCCAGGTCGGCCCGCTCACCAAGTCCGAGTACGCCGTACGGCCCTTGCGCGAGGGCTTTCTGTACGTCCTGATCAAGCGCATGGGCGCCGCCTATGCCTGGCATAGCCAGTACCGCGTCTCCTAACTCGGCAGCCTCAACTTCATCGACGCCGACCACCCCTGGGCCCCGCCCGCGTCGCCCTTTGTCGGGGTGAATGGCGTCCGGGGGCTGACCTGGATGCTGAAGTTCAACGATGTGGACGGCATCGAAGACCTGCGCTTTCTCTACAGCGCGGCACCGCTGACCCAGGCCAGGCGGGACAGCTACCGTGCGCTGTCGATGTACCGGGACAGCATGACTTCGGTGGACATTATCCGCTTGGCCTCGGCCTCGCCGCCGCAACTGGACAATGTGCTCACGTACGCGGAGCTCGACCTCATCGCCGACTTTGCCGCAGCGGACAAGCCCGACCTCGCGCGCCAGCTAAGGGCCCAGGCCTTCTCCACCTACCTGCCACCGCAGCAAGCGCTGTTCGCCGAAATGATGCCGTCCGGTGGACGCAAGGCGCCACGTGGCGCCGCCATCGTCCTCGACGATGCGCTCGGCCTCGTCCAGGAACTCAACGCCTGGCGCAACGCCAGCAGCGAGCCACTGGAAGCCTTCATGGCGCGGGAGGACGGCGAGAAGCTCAGCAATCAGCGCAAGTTCACCATCGCCTTCGCCCTCGAAAACATCCGCCAGCTCGTGGAAGACGAAGCCGAGCAGAACTATTACAAGGGCCAGCAAGGCATCGGGGTGCGCTACACCGACCCCGAGTACCGGATGAGCAATCAGCACGCGGTCGCGCAGTCCTACCGTGGCTACCAGACGTTCCGCAACCCGGCGCATCAGCGCCAGGTGCAAGAGGCCGCCGCCAAGGCCAGCCGCGCCCAGAGCTGGGACAAATACGCGAAGTACATCAACGAAGACATGCGCCAGAGCTTTCTCAGGCGCTATCGCGATGAAGTCGACCAGGCCGACGCCGCCAAGGAGGCGCGTGCCCCGGACCATCTGCGTTGGCTGCAAAGCGAACAGTTGCTCGTCGCGCTCGACGTGTTCGATCCCAACGACACGGAGCACGCCCTGCTGTTCGAAGACCAGATGGGCAAGGCCTTGGTCGGCATGAATGCCACGGCGGCCGGCGAGCAGTGGCTCGAACGCTGGCGCCAGGCGGGGGGCTCGCGGGAAAACTTGTTCTGGCGGGCACTGACGCAGAACCAGGAGGCCATCGAGGACGAGGTGGCCAGGCTCTTCGGTGAGCAAGGCACCCTGGCGTTTCTCGACCCTGCGGCCCTGCAGAGCCGGCTGAAGAAGTTGGCCGATCTCTATGACAAAAGCCATGCCTTGCTGGATTCGTTGGCGGACGCGACGGCAGGGCCGCCCTCCAGCTACCTGGTAGGTGGTGCCCTGCTGGTCGATACCCTGGGCAACTCGCTGTTCCAGAGCAAGTTAGCCACGTTGGTAGACAAGCCGATCAACAAGCTGATCGCCGCCGCCCTCCACGCACGGCTTGGGCGCTTTGCCGAGCACTTCCAACTGGAATTGCGTGACGGCAAAGCACTGAGCCGGGGAACGAAGGCGCGCCTGGACCGGGCCATTGATCGCAGCTTCGACGAGGCTTTGCGCGCTGCGGATAAGGGGCCAATGACGGAAATGCGCATTGGTCACGCACTGGTGTTTCTGGAGCTGTGGAACCTCCACAATAAGCTCGCGGTTACCGACAAGAACAGCCGGGAATACGTCGAAGCGGCGGCGGCAGTGGTGGCGCTGACCGCTGCCGGCGTCGAACTGGGGGCGACGGCGGTGGCAATGGCTGCGCGAAGCAGCAATGCGGCCGTGCAGCAGGGTGCCAAGGTGTTTAGTAGTGGCTTGCGCTTGACGGCAGGAGTATTGGCGGGGGCTGCCGCTGCGGTAGGGGCATGGTATGACATCCAAGAC
>NZ_AKJC01000066.1 GCF_000282535.1 Pseudomonas sp. GM84
GGCGATGAGGCCGGTGCAGGCGCTACAACTTATAAACCGAGCATATCCCGCGCGACCGCCTCGGCAATGCGAATGCCATCGACGCCTGCGGAAAGAATGCCGCCGGCATACCCCGCACCTTCACCCGCCGGGAACAGCCCCTTGAGGTTCAGGCTCTGGTAATCCGCACCACGCGTGATCCGCAGTGGTGAAGAGGTACGCGTCTCGATGCCAGTCAGCACCGCGTCATGCAGGTTGTAGCCCTTGATCTGCCGATCGAAGGCCGGCAGTGCTTCGCGAATCGCTTCGATGGCAAAGTCCGGCAGGCTCGGTGCGAGGTCGCCCAGGGTTACGCCCGGCTTGTACGACGGCTCGACACTGCCCACGGCGGTGGACGGCTTGCCGGCGACGAAATCGCCTACCAGCTGCGCCGGTGCCTGGTAGTTGCTGCCGCCCATCACATAGGCGTGGGCTTCCAGGCGCTCCTGCAGCTCGATACCCGCCAGCGGGCCACCCGGGTAGTCGCGCTCGGGGTCGATGCCCACCACGATGCCGGAGTTGGCGTTGCGTTCATTGCGCGAATATTGGCTCATCCCGTTGGTCACCACCCGGCCCGGTTCGCTGGTGGCCGCCACCACAGTGCCGCCTGGGCACATGCAGAAGCTGTAGACCGAGCGGCCGTTCTTGGCGTGGTGCACCAGCTTGTAATCGGCCGCACCGAGTTTCGGGTGGCCGGCATACTTGCCCAGGCGTGCCTTGTCGATCAGCGTCTGTGGGTGTTCGATACGGAAACCGATGGAGAACGGCTTGGCCTCCATGTACACGCCTTTGGCGTGGAGCATGCGGAAGGTGTCACGGGCACTGTGGCCCAGGGCCAGGACCACATGGCGCGAGTGCAGCTGTTCGCCGCTCTCCAGGACGACGCCAGTCAATTGACCGTCTTCCATCAGCAGGTCGGTGACCTTCTCCTGGAAGCGCACTTCGGCGCCGAGGGCGATCATGTCCTGGCGCATCTGCTCGACCATGCCGGTCAGGCGGAACGTACCGATGTGGGGCTTGTTGATGTACAGGATTTCTTCCGGCGCACCGGCCTTGACGAACTCTTCCAGGACCTTGCGGCCATGGTGGAGGGGATCCTTGATCTGGCTGTAGAGCTTGCCGTCGGAGAAGGTCCCGGCGCCGCCTTCGCCGAACTGCACGTTGGACTCGGGGTTGAGCACGCTTTTGCGCCACAGGCCCCAGGTGTCCTTGGTGCGCTGGCGCACTTCCTTGCCGCGTTCGAGGATGATCGGCTTGAAGCCCATCTGCGCCAGCAAGAGTCCGGCGAAGATGCCGCAAGGGCCGAAGCCGACCACGATCGGGCGTTCCTGCAGGTTTTGCGGGGCTTGGCCGACGTACTTGTAGCTGACGTCCGGTGCGACGCCGATGTTGCGATCGTCGGCGAACTTGCTCAGCAGCTCCGCTTCGTTGCTGGTTTCAAGGTCGATGGTGTAGATGAACAGCAGTTCGCTGTTCTTCTTGCGCGCATCGTAGCTGCGCTTGAACAGGGTGAAGCCGAGCAGTTGCTCGTCGCGGATGCCCAGGCGCTGAACAATGGCCTCGCGCAGCGCTTCGTCAGGGTGGTCCAGGGGCAGCTTCAGTTCGGTGATTCGTAGCATGGCAGGGTCCAGTATCCCGGCCATGGGCGGCCGGCGGCTTTACACAAACCGCCAAGTATAAGCTGTTCGCCGCCCTGACTGGCAGGATAAAAGCACCCGGCGATCAGTTGTCGCGTGCACCGCCGTAGTAGCCGCAGCCTCGCAGGGTCTGGCCATCGATGCGCAATTCGGCGCGCAGGTGGCGCACGGCACCGGTGGCGCTGTCGACGCAGCGTTGCGGTGCTACCCACAGTTCCACGTGTTGGCCGTTGGCTTCACTGCTCAGGGTCAGGCCACCGCCAGGGACTTCTTCTTCGAGGAAGGGCAGGGGCAGCGGTTCTTTGCCGACACGGTTGAGCACCATGCCCTTGCCGCTGGCCTTGATTTCCCACTCCGGCTCATGGCCGCCGGCGCGCAGCGTGAGCTGCTTGAAGTTGGGATCGTCGCAGGCACGGGTGGATGGTTCCAGGCGGTACAGGCGGCGCACTTCCAGCGTACCGTCGTTGTTGGCCTGCTTGCTGCCGGTGAGGCGACCGCGGACGTCGGCGAACAGCTTGTCCTTGGCGTCGTCGGCCAGGTTGGCGGCTTCCTGGAGGATGCCGGTGGCGCCGACGTCGTTGACCACGAAGGTACGGGCTTCGTTGCAGGGCTTGAACAGCAGCTGGCCGCCAGCGGCACTCAGTTCCCCCTGCAGGCGCGTGGTGCCGATGTTCGGGTCGCTGGGTTGCTCTGCCAGAAGCTGGCAGCCGGCGAACAGAGGCAGCAGGGCGGTGAGCAGCAGGGAAGGGGTGAGGCGCATGGAACGGCTCCGGGGATCTTTTACCAAAGAGCTGGCCACGTTACTCAGGCTGGGCGAGGTTCACAAGGGCTGATGCAGTGTCTGTGCTGGCCCTATCGCCGGCAAGCCGGCTCCCACAGGTACAGCGGCGTGCGAAGCTTCTGTGGGAGCCGGCTTGC
>NZ_AKJC01000067.1 GCF_000282535.1 Pseudomonas sp. GM84
GGCAGGCGGTAGCCGAGGCCACCGGGCAGCCGTTTCGTTTCGACGGCGCCATGCCCGATGGCTTCGTCTACGACACCGAGCCGGCCTGCCGCGCCCTGGTCACCGCCCGCGAGCTGGATGCCGAGCGCGTGTGGCCGTTGTTGCAGCTGATCCAGCGTTCGTTCTACGAACAGGGCGTGGATGTCACCACGGTGCTGCAACTGGTCGAGCTGGCCGAGCGCGCCGGCTTCGACCGCGCCACCTTCGCCGAGGCCCTCACCCGTGCCGATACCCGCGCCGCCACCGCAGCGGATTTCAGCTGGGTGCAGGACCTGGGTATTGCCGGCTTCCCGACACTGCTGGCCGAGCGCAATGGCCAACTGGCCCTGCTGACCAACGGCTACCAGCCGCTGGACAGCCTGCAACCCCTGCTTGGCCGCTGGCTACAGCAGGCCGCCTGTGCTTGATCTGCCAGGGTCTCCCGACCCGGTGCCAGGGAAGCCCGCTGCTGTGCCTGATCGCCTGAGCTGGGCGGAGATCCGCCGCCTGGCACTGCATCACAAGAAAAACCTGTGGACCGCCAACATGGTCGCCGTCCTGGCGGCCTGCTGCAGTGTGCCGATTCCGCTGTTGCTGCCGTTGCTGGTCGACGAAGTACTGCTCGGCCATGGCGATGCGGCCCTGAAGTTCATGAACCACTTGTTGCCCAGCGGCTGGCAGGTGGCGGCCGGCTACATTGGCCTGATGCTGGTGGTCACCCTGTGCCTGCGCCTGGCCGCGCTGGCGTTCAACGTGGTACAGGCCAAACTGTTCGCAGGCCTTGCCAAGGACATTGTCTACCGCTTGCGCATCCGCCTGATCGAGCGGCTCAAGCGAATCTCGCTCAAGGAATACGAGAGCCTGGGCAGCGGCACCGTGACCACGCACCTGGTCACCGACCTGGATACCCTCGACAAGTTCGTTGGCGAAACCCTCAGTCGCTTCCTGGTGGCCATGCTGACGTTGACCGGTACGGCGGCGATCCTGATCTGGATGCACTGGAAGCTGGCGCTGCTGATCCTGCTGTTCAACCCGCTGGTGATCTACTTCACCGTGCAGTTGGGCAAGCGCGTCAAGCACCTGAAAAAGCTCGAGAACGACAGCACCTCGCGCTTTACCCAGGCCTTGGCGGAAACCCTCGATGCGATTCAGGAGATCCGTGCCAGCAACCGCCAGGGTTACTTCCTCGGCCGCCTGGGTCTGCGCGCCCGCGAAGTGCGTGACTACGCCGTGGACTCGCAGTGGAAGAGCGACGCCAGCGGCCGCGCCAGTGGTCTGCTGTTCCAGTTCGGCATCGATATCTTCCGCGCCGCGGCGATGCTCACGGTTCTGTTCTCCGACCTGTCGATCGGGCAGATGCTGGCGGTGTTCAGCTACCTGTGGTTCATGATCGGGCCGGTCGAGCAGCTGCTGAACCTGCAGTACGCCTATTACGCCGCCGGTGGCGCGCTGAGTCGGCTGAACGAGCTGCTGGCACGTGACGACGAGCCGCAATACCCGGCGGCCAGCGACCCGTTCGCCGGGCGCGAAACGGTGGGTATCGAGGTGCGCGACCTGCGCTTCGCCTATGCCGAAGAACCGGTGCTCGAGCACCTCGACCTGTCCATTGCGCCGGGCGAGAAGGTGGCCATTGTCGGCGCCAGCGGCGGTGGCAAGAGCACCCTGGTGCAGTTGCTGCTGGGCCTGTACAGCGCCCAGGCCGGGACCATTCGCTTCGGTGGCGCGAGCCTGCAGGAAATCGGCCTGGAGACCTTGCGGGAAAATGTCGCGGTGGTGCTGCAGCACCCTTCGCTGTTCAACGATACGGTGCGCGCCAACCTGACCATGGGCCGCGAATGCACCGACGACGCCTGCTGGCAGGCGCTGCGCATCGCCCAGCTGGACGCCACCATCGCGGCCCTGCCGCAAGGGTTGGACAGTGTGGTCGGCCGGTCCGGGGTGCGCTTGTCTGGCGGTCAGCGCCAACGCCTGGCGATTGCCCGCATGGTCCTGGCCGAGCCCAAGGTGGTGATTCTCGATGAAGCCACCTCGGCGCTCGACGCGGCCACCGAGTACAACCTGCACCAGGCCCTGGCGCGCTTCCTCAGTGGCCGGACCACGCTGATCATTGCCCACCGCCTGTCAGCGGTGAAGCAGGCCGACCGGGTGCTGGTATTCGATGGTGGGCATGTGGCCGAGGACGGAGGCCATCAGCAGCTGATTGCCGAGGGTGGCTTGTATGCCAAGTTGTATGGGCATTTGCAGCAGACCTGACGCTGCGGCTGTCAGCACTGGCCCTATCGCCGGCAAGCCGGCTCCCACAGGTACCCCGCAGGCCTCAGGTGCAGTGGTGACCCTGTGGGAGCCGGCTTGCCGGCGATAGGGCCGGTCCTGTCAGCTCCAATCCCAAGGCTTCCACCCACAAAATTCCCCGCCACGTAGATGGCAAATGGCCTACGCTGAGCTTGTCTGGGTTGAATCGAGCCTTATCTGCTCTGTGACAGGGACTACATGAAGGGAAATCGCACGTTAGAGGCGCCAAGGTTGCTGGGTATCATCTGGCCCTTCATCGCCGTTGTAGTCTTCCAGGTCTTGCTGGGCAGCCTCAGCCTTTACGCGTTATCGGCCGTGCGTGCCTATGTTGCGGGCGAGAGCCTGTGGTCCAAGGCCCAGAAAGACGCCATCTATTATCTGAACCTGTATGCCGACAGCGGCGACGAGCGCATCTACGAGCGCTATCGCCAAGTCATCGCCGTGCCGCAGGGCGATCACCTGCTGCGTGAGGTGCTCGACCAGTCCAACCCGGACATCGAGGCCGCACGCCAGGCTGTGCTGCAGGGCGGCAACCATCCCGACGACGTCGACCGCATCATCTGGTTCTACCGCAATTTCCACCAGGTCAGCTACATGCAGACGGCGATCGCCTACTGGAATGTCGGCGACGATTACCTGAACAGGCTGGACGTACTGGCCAACGAGATGCGCGATGATTTTGCCAATGGCCAGGCCACGCCTGCTCGGGTCAGTGACTGGCGCGCCCGCATCGTTGCCGTCAACGAAGGCGTGACCCCTGCGGCCAAGGCCTTCAGCGACGCACTGGGCGAAGGCTCGCGCATGCTGTTGCGCGTGCTGCTGATCACCAACCTGCTGACTGCCTTGTTCCTCATCACCATCGCCTGGCGCCGATCGAGCAAGCTGCTGGCCCAGCGCCAGGCCTTCGCCAGCGCCCTGCAGGAAGAAAAGGAGCGGGCCCAGATCACCCTGCAGGCGATCGGCGATGCGGTGATCACCACCGATGTCGAAGGCTGCATCGGCTACATGAACCCCGCTGCCGAGCAGTTGACCCATTGGCAGGCCGGGCAGGCCCAGGGCCTGCCATTGACGGCGCTGTTCAGTCTGGTCGACGAACAGGCCGAGCAGGATGAGAGCACCTTGCTCGAACAGGTGCTCAGCGGCACCCTCAAGGGCGGGGCCGAGCATGCGCGGCTGATTCAGCGCCTGGATGGCAGCACCGTGTCGATCAATCTGGTTGGCTCGCCGATCATCAACGACGGGCAGTTGGCCGGCATCGTGCTGGTGCTGCACGACATGACCCAGGAGCGTCAGTACATCGCCAACCTGTCGTGGCAGGCCACCCACGACGCCCTGACCGGCCTGGCCAACCGCCGTGAGTTCGAATACCGCCTGGAGCAGGCGCTCAACGGCCTGGCGCGCCAGGCCGGGCGGCACACGCTGATGTTCCTCGATCTCGACCAGTTCAAGCTGGTCAACGACACCTGTGGCCATGCCGCCGGTGATGAGCTGCTCCGGCACATCTGCGCCGTGCTGCAGTCGGGCTTGCGTGAGGGGGACACCCTGGCCCGGCTGGGCGGCGATGAGTTCGGCGTGCTGCTGGAAAACTGTCCGTCCGATCAGGCCGAACGCATTGCCGAGAATCTGCGCCAAGCCGTGCAGAGCTTGCACTTCGTCTGGAAGGGCAGGCCGTTCGTGACCACCGTGAGTGTCGGCCTGGTCAACTTGTCGCAGGCGCCCACTACCCTGGAAGCTTCCCTGCGCGCGGCCGACATGGCCTGCTACATGGCCAAGGAGAAGGGGCGCAACCGGGTCCAGGTGTACCACGCCGATGACAGCGAGCTGTCCATGCGCTTCGGCGAAATGGCGTGGATCCAGCGCCTGCATGTAGCGCTGGAAGAGAACCGCTTCTGCCTTTATGCCCAGGAAATCGCCCCACTCACGTCCATCGAAGGCCCTGGCCATATCGAAATCCTGCTGCGCCTGCACGACGAGAGCGGCCGCACTATCCTGCCTGACAGTTTTATCCCGGCAGCTGAGCGCTATGGCCTGATGACCGCCCTCGACCGCTGGGTGGTGCGCAACGTGTTCCAGGTCATCCGCCAGGGCCTGGATGAAGGGCGGGAAGGCCCCCTGGCGATGTGTGCGATCAACCTGTCGGGGTCGAGCATCGGCGATGACATGTTCCTTGAGTACCTGCAGCGGTTGTTCGTCGAATATGCCATTCCGCCGCGGCTGATCTGCTTCGAGATCACCGAAACCAGCGCCATCGCCAACCTTGGCAGCGCCATTCGATTCATCAATGAATTGAAAGGGCTCGGCTGCAAGTTCTCCCTCGATGACTTCTGTGCCGGGATGTCGTCATTCGCCTATTTGAAACATTTACCCGTCGACTTCTTGAAGATCGACGGAAGTTTTGTCAAAGATATGCTGGATGATCCGGTCAATCGGGCCATGGTCGAGGTGATCAACCACATTGGCCATGTCATGGGCAAACGGACCATCGCCGAGTTTGTGGAAACACCGTTGATCGAGCAGGCCTTGCAGGAGATCGGCGTGGATTACGCCCAGGGCTATCTGATCGAAAGACCGCAGGTGTTCACCTGCGACAGTCTGCAGCGCCAACGGATTGCTGCACGGCCCCTGCTGTATCGGGCGCCTGGAACGTTTCGCTGAACAAAACATCGGCAGATCACAGGGATCAAGGAGCTGAAAGTGATTGATGCATTCGTTCGTATCGGGCCTTTGATGGATCCCGCCAGTTATCCCCAATGGGCTCAGCAGCTGATCGAAGATTGCCGGGAGAGCAAGCGCCGGGTGGTCGAGCATGAGTTCTACCAGCGCCTGCGCGACGGCCAGTTGCGTCAGGCGACCATTCGTCAGTACCTGATCGGTGGCTGGCCGGTGGTCGAGCAGTTCTCGCTGTACATGGCCCACAACCTGACCAAGACCCGCTACGCCCGCCATCCTGGCGAAGACATGGCGCGGCGCTGGCTGATGCGCAATATCCGCGTCGAGCTCAACCATGCCGACTATTGGATGCACTGGTGCAACGCCCACGGTATCCACTTGCACGAGCTGCAGGGTCAGGAGGTGCCGGCGGAGCTCAATGGGCTCAATGACTGGTGTTGGCGGGTATGCACCACCGAGTCGCTGGCAATCGCCATGGCGGCGACCAACTACGCCATCGAAGGTGCGACCGGGGAGTGGTCGGCGGTGGTCTGCGCCGAGGACACCTACGCCATGGGGTTCCCTGAGGACCAGCGCAAGCGCGCCATGAAGTGGCTGAAGATGCATGCCCAGTATGACGACGCCCACCCGTGGGAGGCGCTGGAGATCATCTGCACCCTGGCCGGCGAGAACCCGACCCTGGGGCTGCGCAACGAACTGCGCAAGGCGATCTGCAAGAGCTATGACTGCATGTACCTGTTCCTGGAGCGGTGCATGCAGCTGGAGGGACGGCAGCAGGGGCGTATGCGCCCGGTGCTCGCTGCTGGCTAGTCGCTACTGGCCCTATCGCCGG
>NZ_AKJC01000068.1 GCF_000282535.1 Pseudomonas sp. GM84
CTTGTCCCGCGAAGAGGCCCTGAACAACACCCAGATTTCCCAGGAAAGTCCTCGCAATGCGCTACACACCCACTGCCCTGCTTTTGGCCCTGGCCAGCACCACCGCCCTGGCCGAAGGCGACCTGATGACCCGCAACACGATGACCGGCGACTGGGGCGGCCTGCGTCACCAGCTCGAAGATGACGGTATCAAGTTCACCGGCGACTACAGCGGTGAAACCGCCTACAACGCCCACGGCGGCCTGCACCGCTCGGCCCGCTACTCACAGAACCTAAAGCTCGGCGTGCAGTTCGACCTGTCGAAGCTGTATGGCCTGGACAACGGCGGCAAGGTCCAGCTGACGATCAACGACCGCCGCGGCAACAGCGCCTCGGAAGACCTGGTGGGCAACCGCCTGCCGATCCAGGAAAACTTCGGTGGTCTGTACACCCGCCTGACCGAGCTGAGCTACGAGCGCACGCTGTTCAGCCCGGCGCTCAACGTCAAGCTCGGTTACATGGCCATGGGCAACGACCTGGGTGGCCTGGACAGCGGCATCCTGTGCAACTTCATGAACGCCGGTTTCTGCGGCCACCCGCTGAACATGTCCGGCGGCAGCGGCTGGACCAACTACCCCAACGCCCACCTGGGCGTGCGCGTGAAGTACGACCTGTCGCCGTCCTGGCAGCTGCGCGTGGCAGCGTTCAATGTCGACCCGCAGAGCAACGGCAACTCCAGCCGTGCCTGGCACCTGGGGCCAAAGCACACGACGGGTACGGTGCTGCCGGTGGAGCTTGTGTACAAGCTGCAGGGCGAACTGCCGGGTGAGTACAAGCTGGGTTACTACTACGACAGCTCCGACGTGAAGCGCATCGGCAGCGACGACGAAGTGTCCGGTCGTGGCGGCCACTATGTGCTGATCGACCAGGCGGTGTGGAACGATGCCGGCTCGCCAGGCCGCAGCCTGCACGCCTTTGGCCAGTATTCGGCGTCGAGCGAGGCCGCCTCGCCGTTCACCAAGTGGTATGGCACAGGCGTGGTGCTGTACAAGCCGTTCGCAGGACGTCCGCGCGACACCGTGGCCCTGGGCTATGGCCGCGCCGTACCCAACCCGCGCAGCCGCGACGTGCTGGAGGACGCTGCGTTCAATGCCGGACAGCCCTTCCCGAACATCGACAGTGCAGAGCAGCTGATCGAATTGAGTTATGGCTACCAGGCAACGCCGTGGCTGAACCTGCGGCCCGATGTGCAGTACATCATCGAGCCGGGGGCGTTCTCCGGGAAGGCCATCGATAACGCGCTGGTGGTTGGGTTGCAGGTCAAGGCGACCTTCTGAGGCCCTGGGGCCGCTTTGCGGCCCATCGCCGGCAAGCCGGCTCCCACAGGGTTCAGTGAGGTACCTGTGGGAGCCGGCTTGCCGGCGATGAGGCCAGCGCAATCACCCCTGCTTGAGGTAATCCACCAGCCTCAGCAGCATCGCATCACACCCCTGCAACTGCTCGACACTGACGTACTCATCCGGCTTGTGCCCCTGATCCATGCTGCCCGGTCCGCACACCACCGTGGGGATGCCGGCCTGGTCGAACAGCCCACCTTCGGTGCCGAACGCCACCGTCCCGAAATCCTCCGAACCACTGAGCAGCGCCACCAACCGCGCCGCCTCGCTGTCCGCCGGCGTGGCCAACCCCGGGTAGGCACTCAACGGGGCCAGGCGAATCGCACTGGCCGCGTTGACCTTGCGCATGCGCGGCAACAACTCCGCCTCGGCATAGGTCTGCAGCTGGTCGGCCACGGCCTGGGCCTCGAACCCCGGCAAGGCACGTACCTCGAAGTCGAACGCGCATTCCTCGGGCACGATGTTCAGCGCCCTGCCGCCGTTGATCACGCCGGTCTGCACGGTCGAGAACGGCGGGTCGAATCGTTCGTCATGGTGTTCGGGCAGCGCCAGCGCCTCGCCGATCTCGCCCAACTTGCCGATCAGCTTCGCGGCGTACTCGATGGCATTGACCCCGTAAGGCGCATACGCCGAATGGCAGGCAGCGCCCTGCACCTGGCAGCGCATGGCCAGCTTGCCCTTGTGCCCGAGCACCGGCTTGAGCTCGGTGGGTTCGCCGATCAGGCACAGCCGGGGCTTGTGCGGGCGCTGTTGCAGGGCAGCCAGCATCGAGCGCACGCCCAGGCAACCGACTTCCTCGTCATAGGAAAACGCCAGGTGCACCGGGATGCGCAGCGGTTGCGCCAGAAACGCCGGCACCGCGGCCAGCACCGAGGCGATGAAGCCTTTCATGTCGGCCGTGCCGCGGCCATACAGGCGCCCGTCGCGCTCACTCAGGGCAAACGGCTCGACTGTCCAGGCCTGGCCATCCACAGGCACCACATCGGTATGCCCGGACAGCACCACACCGCCCACATCCTTGGGGCCGATGGTGGCGAACAGGTTGGCCTTGGTACCTTCAGGGTTGAGGAACAGCTCGCTGTCCACGCCAAGGCCAGCCAGGTAATCACGCACGAAGCCGATCAGTTGCAGGTTGGAATCGCGGCTGACCGTGGCAAAGCCGACCAACCGCGCCAACAAGGCGCGGCTGCTGAACTCACTCATCACCCGGCACCCCATAGCTTGGCGCGGTGGTCGGGTCGAGGGCGCGGGTGACGTAGTCCTGCATCTGCGGGCGATACGCCTGCCACAGGCCGTCGAGCACGCCGATCGGGTCTTCGTCGGCCCAGTCCACACGCAGGTCCACCAACGGCCAGGTCAGCTCACCGGCGATCTTCAGCGCCGCCGAGTGCACCGGACCCGCCTCGCCACCGGCGGCCATCGCCGCGTGCATGGCCGCCAGCAGACGATCAGCCAGGTGCCCACCGGCCTGTTCGAAGGCCTGCACCATGGCCTCGATCACCTGCAGCGAAGACAACAGGTTACCGGCCGCTGCGCATTGCTCACCGGCAACCGCGTTGTGCACGCCCAGCGCTTCCTTGCCGGTGAACAGGGCGACCTGGCCTTGGCTGTCAATCACCGTGACCTGGCGGTACTCGCTCCAGCCATTGGCGCTGAGCACCCGGTCCAATGCCGCGGCGGGCGGCAACTGGCCTTGTTCCAGGGCATCGAGGATCTGCGGCCCCAGCGCAGGCAAGGTGATGTTCTGGGTGGCGACGGCGCCGACACCGGCGCGTACCCATGGGCAACGCGCGCCAACGGCGATACTCGACGAGCTGATGGCGATACCGACCTGGCCGGTTTCCTGGCAGCGACCGATGATGGAAAAGGTCATGTGAATGCTCCTGTTGTTCTGTGCGATTGCAGGCAATCTGAACAGAAGCCTCCAGTGCGCGAAACGACCTTTTTCCTGTGCCTTGAACAGGAAAAAACTAAGGCTGCACAGCGCCCTGCAAAACACCCGAAAAACAGCGCAAAACCTTCACGCAGGCCTTATCCATCAAGGCCTTCGCCGTTTTATCGGCAAGCACTAGCTAAATACTATTTTCGCGATTTCCCCTGCATCCCTAGTCTGGCCCCAGGTAACGGCGGTCCTCCAAACCGACCTGACAAAAACCGCCTGAACAAGGGCTCGGACATGACACTGAACAATATCGAAATCGACACCCTGGTAGTCGGCGCCGGCCAAGCCGGCGTGGCCATGAGCGAACACCTGAGCAAGCTTGGCGTGCCGCACCTGGTGCTGGAGCGCAAGCGTATCGCCGAGGCCTGGCGCACCGGTCGCTGGGATTCGCTGGTGGCCAACGGGCCGGTCTGGCACGACCGCTTCCCCGGCCTTGAATTCAACCTCGACGCCGACGCATTCGCAGGCAAGGACCAGGTAGCCGACTACTTCGAGCAGTACGTGCGCAAATACAACCTGCCGGTGCGCACCGGTATCGAAGTGAAGAAAGTGGCGCGCAATGCCGACCGCCCAGGCTTCACCATCGAAACCAACGAAGGCGTGATCCGCGCCAACCGCGTGGTCGCCGCCACCGGTCCGTTCCAGCGCCCGGTAATCCCGGCCATTGCGCCCAAGGACGAGCAGCTGCACCAGATCCACTCCGCCGCCTATTTCAACCCCGAGCAACTGCCGCAAGGCGCCGTGCTGGTGGTGGGCGCCGGTTCCTCGGGCGTGCAGATCGCCGAAGAACTGATGCGCGCCGGGCGCCAGGTGTACCTGTCGGTCGGCGCCCACGACCGCCCGCCACGGGCCTACCGCAACCGTGACTTCTGCTGGTGGCTGGGCGTGCTGGGCGAGTGGGATGCCGAGATCGCCAAACCGGGCCGCGAGCACGTGACCATCGCCGTCAGCGGCGCCCGTGGCGGCCACACCGTGGACTTCCGCGCCCTCGCCCACCAGGGCATGACCCTGGTCGGCCTGACCCAGTCGTTCGAAAACGGCGTGGCGCGCTTCCAGGACAACCTGGCCGAGAACATTCGCCTTGGCGACGAGAACTACCTGGCCCTGCTCGATGCCGCCGATGCCTATGTCGAGCGCAACGGCCTGGACCTGCCGGAAGAGCCCGAGGCCCGCAACCGCCTGCCCGACCCGGATTGCGTCAGCAACCCGCTGCGGGAACTGGACCTGGCCCAGGCCGGCGTCACCAGCATCATCTGGGCCACCGGTTATGGCGTGGACTTCAGCTGGCTGCAGGTCGACACCTTCGATGCCAACGGCAAGCCACAGCACCAGCGCGGCGTATCCCGCGAGCCAGGCGTGTACTTCCTCGGCCTGCCCTGGCTGTCGCGCCGTGGCTCGTCGTTCATCTGGGGCGTGTGGCACGACGCCAAGCACGTCGCCGGCCACATTGCCACCCAACGCACCTACCTGGCCTACCGCGATCGCGAACAGCGTGATGCGGATGAGCAACACACTTCCTCGATCAGCAACGTCAGCACCCTCGGAGCCCACTGATGCCTACTCACACTCGCATCCGCATGTTCAACACCAAGGTCACCTACCCTAACCAGACCCTGGACAACGACCTGTGCCAGGCCGTGCGCGCCGGCAACACCGTCTACGTGCGTGGCCAGGTCGGTACCGACTTCGAAGGGCGCCTGGTAGGCCTGGGCGACCCACGGGCGCAAACCGAACAGGCGATGAAGAACGTCAAGCAGCTGCTTGAAGAAGCAGGCTCGGACCTGTCGCACATCGTCAAGACCACCACCTACATCACCGATCCGCGTTTCCGCGAGCCGGTGTACAAGGAAGTGGGCAAATGGCTCAAGGGCGTGTTCCCGATTTCCACCGGGCTGGTGGTGGCGGGCCTGGCTCAGGCTGAGTGGCTGATGGAGATCGATGTGATTGCGGTGATCCCGGATCAGGCGTGATTCGGTGAAATAGCCGGGGGCGCTTTGCGCCCCTTTCGCGGGACAAGCCCGCTCCCACAGAGCCTCCCCAGCACTTGAGCATTGTGGAGTTTCTGTGGGAGCGGGCTTGTCCCGCGAAGCTTTTAGAACTTGGCCAACTCTTCCCGGCAGAAATCCACGAACAGCTGCGCCGGCTTGGTCAACTGCACACGCTTCAACCGCGCCGCCGCCAGCCCCGACAGGGCCACCGGCTCGGTAATGTCCAGCGTCACCAGCTTCTGCCCGTCATAGGTGTACTCCGAGTGTGGCCGGGTCACCAGCAGCGAAAAGCCGAAGCCTTGCCCCACCATCCCGCGCACCATCTCGATCGACGGCGAGCTGAACACGATGTTCGGCGTCAGGCCCATTTCGTTGAACAGGCTGACGAAATACGTACGGCTCGGCGCCACGTCCAGCAGGATCATCGGCTCGGGGCACAGGTCGCGCAGCGACACCTGTGCCTGCCCTGCGAAACGGTGCTTCTCGGGCAGTAGCACATAAGGCTTCTGCGGCGGCATCAGCGGCTCGGCCTCGATGGTGTTGTCCAGGTCGTGGTCGTAGAGAAACGCCAGATCGAAAGTGCCTGCCGTCAGGCCCTGGATCAGGTCTTGCTGTTCGCCATCACGCAGGCGAATGTCGACGCCCGGATAGCGCTGGCGAAAGCCGGCGATCAAACGCGGCAGGTACAACGGCGCCACGGTTTCGAAGCAACCGATGTCGATCTGCCCGGCCACGGTGTCGTTGTCGGCCAGGGCGTTCTGCTCGAACTCGTGGGTCATCTGCAGCAGCGTCTTGGTCTTGGCATAGAAGCGCTTGCCGCTGGGGGTCAACGACACGCCCTGGGCGTGGTGGCGGATGAACAGCTGGACACCGAAGCTCTCTTCCAGGCTCTTGATCGCCGTGGAAATCGACGGCTGGGCGATGTACAGCTGGCGCGAGGCTTCGGCAACACTGCCGGCCTCGACGGTGGTGACGAAATACTTGAGTTGTCGCAGGGTGTAGGAAGCCACAGGTACCTCTCTGGCGCCGATCAGCGCCGTGGGAATTTTCCTGTCACTTTACCTTGCGGGCGCAGGGCGCGGGTTGCCGGGTGATAAAGGTTTTGCCTATGGCTTGAGCACATTTTTTTCGCAGGTGCCTGGCAGAGCGTCTTTACTGAACCTAACGCGCCACAGGTACGGTGTACGCCTATGAAGATCGTTGTCACCAGCATTCTCGTCGACGACCAGGCCAAGGCCCTGGCGTTCTACCACTATGTGCTCGGCTTCGAGCCCAAGGACGATATTCCCATGGGCCAGTATCGCTGGCTCACCCTCACCTCGCCCAACGACCCGAACGGTGTACAGCTCGTGCTGGAGCCTGACACGCACCCGGCTGCCAGAACCTACAAGGCTGCCCTCAGGCAAGATGGCATTCCGGCCACCTCGTTCGGCGTGCGCGATATCCAGGCCGAGTACACCCGCTTGTGCAAGGCCGGTGTGAAGTTCACCAAGGAGCCCACCCAGCTGGGCCCGGTCACCATTGCCGTGTTCGATGACACCTGCGGCAACCTGATCCAGATCGCCCAGAAGCACTGACCCTGGCCGCTGGCAGGCCGGGTGCCCGTTCGCTACATTGGTTGCTGTTGCCCGTGCGCCACAACAAGGAAACCAAATGCGCCACGAATTCAGCGAAGTGCTCAACGACCTGGTCGACTACTTTCTGGTCGGTGACATCCAGTTGCTCGACCGCTTCAAGCACGAACACCAGCTGCCTGCCGACCTGGCCAACGCATTCACCCACGGCGACAGCGGCGACCTGGCCGTGCAGGAAGGCGTCGTGCTGCCCCTGGCCGGGATCGACAACCTGCCCTACCACATCATCTTCACCCTCGATGGCCACCCGCCAGCCCTGCTCGAGCCTGGCAGCCGCCTGAAGCATCGGCGCAACGGCTATGTGCTGCAGGTTCAGAACCGTTCCGTGATGCTCTACACCTGGCGCATCCTGCAGCATTTCACGCCCAAGACCCTCGGCGACCTGCTGGCCCGCTACCAGGCGCCGGGGCGGCCGATCGTCGAACTGGACAATGGCTGGTACGACGTCGAGGTGCTGGGCGGGGCGGTGGTGCGTGATGGCTTGTACGAGCCGGCGTTCGAGTTCGTGATGAAAAAGCGCTGGAGCCGGGGGGAAGGCAAAGCCGTGGACACTGGGTACACCTATACCTTGCGCGGCTACTTCGACTGACTGCACCGGCCCTATCGCCGGCAGCCTCTCCCCAAAACTCAAGTGTGAGTAATATCCCGGTCCTTGGTCTCCGGCATGAAGAAGATCCCCAACACCGCCGTCATCACCGCAATCACGATCGGGTACCACAGCCCGTAGTAGATGTCCCCGGTCGCCGCCACCATGGCAAAGGCCACGGTCGGCAGGAAACCGCCGAACCAGCCATTACCGATATGGTACGGCAGCGACATCGAGGTGTAGCGGATACGCGCCGGGAACAACTCCACCAGCCATGCGGCAATCGGCCCGTACACCATGGTCACGTAGATCACCAGGATGGTCAGCAGCAACAGCACCATTGGGTAATGAATCTTCGCCGGGTCGGCTTTTTCCGGGTAACCGGCCTCTTTCAATGCCCCCGTCAACGTCGCGGTGAAAGCGTCGCCCTGGGTCTTGAGGTCGGCCGCCGCCAGGCTGCTGCCCTCGAAGCTTGGGATCACCCGCTCACCAATGCGAATCTGCGCCACGTTGCCCGGCTCGGCTTTCTGGTTCTCGTAGGGGATCGCCCGCTTGGCCAGCAGGCTCTTGGCGATGTCGCAGGAACTGGTGAATTTGGCCTTGCCCACCGGGTCGAACTGGAACGCGCACTGGTCGGGGTCAGCCACCACCACCACCGGGTTCTGCTCCTGGGCAACGAACACATCCGGGTTGCCGTACTCGGTCAGCGCCTTGAAGATCGGGAAGTAGGTGAGCGCGGCGATGATGCAGCCGGCCATGATGATCTTCTTGCGACCGATGCGGTCGGACAGGCTGCCGAAGAAGATGAAGAACGGCGTACCGATCAGCAAGGAACCTGCGATCAACAGGTTGGCGGTCTGCGGGTCGATCTTCAAGGTCTGCAACAGGAAGAACAGCGCATAGAACTGCCCGGTGTACCACACCACCGCCTGGCCGGCGGTGCCGCCGAGCAGCGCCATGATCACCACCTTGAGGTTTTCCCAGCGGGCGAAGGATTCGGTCAACGGCGCCTTCGACGCCTTGCCTTCGGCTTTCATCTTCAGGAACACCGGCGACTCGTTGAGCTGCAGGCGGATGTACACCGAAATCGCCAGCAGCAGGATCGACAGCAGGAAGGGTATGCGCCAGCCCCAGGCTTCGAACGCCTCGGTGCCCATGGCCGTGCGACAGGCCAGGATCACCAGCAGCGAAAGGAACAGGCCAAGCGTCGCAGTGGTCTGGATCCAGGCCGTGAAGAACCCGCGCCGGCCTTTCGGCGCATGCTCGGCGACATAGGTTGCCGCACCGCCATACTCGCCACCCAGGGCCAGGCCCTGCAGCAGGCGCAGGGTAATCAGGATGATCGGGGCTGCCACGCCGATGCTGGCATAGCTGGGCAACAGGCCGACGATGGCGGTCGACAGGCCCATGATGATGATGGTGATGAGGAAGGTGTGCTTGCGCCCGATCATGTCGCCCAGACGGCCGAACACGATGGCGCCGAACGGCCGTACGGCGAAGCCTGCCGCGAAGGCCAGCAAGGCAAAGATGAACGAGGTGGTTTCATTGACGCCGGCGAAGAAGTGCTTGGCGATGATCGCCGCCAGTGAGCCATACAGGTAGAAGTCGTACCATTCGAACACCGTGCCCAGGGAGGAGGCGAATATGACCTTGCGCTCCTCCTTGGTGATGCCACGTTGGGGCGCGCTACTGCCCGTGGATGCGCTGTCGATAACCGCCATGGGTTGCCTCCGTCTTGTTGTTATCGCAGGCCGGAGCACCTCATACCCGATTCAACTTCGCACCCAGGCCCCAGGGCTTGCATTGGTTGCGCGAAGCACGACGAGGCGGGCCGCCTCGAATCGCTGCAAGGTAAGCATAATCGGCTTTGTCGGGATATCCACTTGCCAGCATCGGCAGATGCCATCACCCCAGAAACCGTTGCACCTCGGCCAGCACGGTGGCGGCCTGCTCCCGGTGCGGCACGTGCCCGCAACCCTGCAGCAGGCGCATCACGCTGGGGCCGCCGGCCCGTTCGGTGAAGCGCTGCGGATGCGCCACCGAGCCAAACTCGTCCTGGTCACCGTGCAGGCAGAGCATCGGGCAGCGCACCTTGGCCAGCAAGGCATCGAGGTTCCAATCGGTGAAGGCTGGCTGCAGCCAGGTGTCCACCCATGCCCGCAGGACCCACTCGGCCTTGTCGCCGTGATACCGCGTCAAGCGCTCCAGCTGCCCCGGCTCGGCGAACTGGCGGTCGGCATCGCGGATGCCCTGCAGGGTCAGGTCTTCGACGAATGCCTGGGCCGATTCGATGATCAGCGCCTGGCACCGCTCGGCAAAATGGGCTGCGCAGGCAACCGCCATACCGCCCCCGACGCTGTGGCCGAAGACGATGAAAGCGTCGACCCCGAGTTGCCCCAGCACCGCCGCGAACCCCTGTTGCGCCTGTGCCTCGACAAAGCCCCGCGCCAGGAAACCCGGATGCGGATCGGAACGGCCAAAGCCCAGGCGATCATAGGCAATCACCCGATGCCCGGTGGCTGCGGCCAGCTGCGCGGGAAAGTCACGCCACAAGGCCACGCACCCCAGCGAGTCATGCAGCAGGATGATCGGCACGCCCTGCGCTGAAGCCGGTACCCAGTCCTGGGCGAAGAGCCTGCCCTCGGGCGTGTCGATCCAGTGTTCACGCAACGTGACTGCCGTCATACCGCCTCCACCACCGGCCCCTTGAGCTCGACCTGGTTGCCATCGGGGTCGAAGCAGTACAGCGACAGCCCTTCGCCCTCGGCGCCGTAGCGCTTTTCGGCCGGCTCGACAGTCACACCGGCGGCCTCCAGGTAGGCCGTCAGCGCCTGCTCGTCGAACGGCTCGATGCGCAGGCAGAAATGATGCAGGTTGCGCCCTTCAGCGCCCGGCGCCGCGCCACCTGGGCGCCCCAGCGGGCCATCGAGGGTCACCAGGTCGATCATCGCCGTCCCCGTGGCCAGGTGGACCATCCCCAGGTCTTCGCGCTCCCGGCTGACCGTGCAGCCCAGCAGGTCGCGGTAGAACGCCACGCTGCGCTGCAGGTCACTGACCCGCAAAACCAGATGATCGATGTGCTTGAGGGTGAAGGGTCGCATGCCGGATCTCCTTGTGGCGATTGCGCGAAGGCAGCGCCCACCATAGCCCAGGAGCCTGCACGCTGACCATCCTGCTCATTCGTTGACCAGGCGTTGCAGCAGCCCGCCGTCGTGGCGGCTCAGCATGCGCAATATCTGCTCGGCCAGCGCGCGCTCCGGCGCCTCCAGGTGCAAATGGTGCCCACCGGGGTGCCAGGAAACCCGCGCATGGTCTGGCAGGGCTGGCTGGCGCCGCTCGAACGCGCCGCCGGTAAATGCGCCCTGGCGGCCGAGCAACAGGTACAGCGGGCAACGGATTTCCCGAAGCAGGTCGCAGGCCTCGCGCTCGGTCAGCGGCATCGGCTCGGGCAGCACCAGGCGCGGGTCATGCCGCCAGCAATAACCCTCCCCCACCTGCAGCAGGTCGCGCAGGGCCAGCAGCCGCGCGGCGTCTTCCGACAATTCGCCATCCAGGCGTTTGCGTCGCTGTTCCAGGGCCGCTTCAAGGGTGTCGAACTGGCTGCCGTCAGGCGCAGCAAAGCCTTGCAGCTGGCTGCGCTGGACCATGCGTTTGAGCCGGTAGGCACGGGCCAGGTGCTGTACCCGGTCATCCTCGGCGACGGTGAACGGTGCGCCCATGCCATCGAGGAAGATCATGCTCGCGATGCCACTGGTCATGGCGGCAAGCAGCGAAGCGATGCCGGTGCCCATGCCATGGGCCAGCACGTGAAACCGCCCCAGGCCCAGGCTGTCGGTCACCGCCAGCATGTCCTCGGCGTGCTCCCAGAGGTAGTAGCCGCTGTCGTGGCGGCGATGGTCGGAGCGGCCATGGCCGACCAGGTCCGGGGCCACGACGAAACAGCCTTCGAGCATCGGCGCCAGGCGCTCGAACGAGGCGGCGTTGTCCAGCCAGCCGTGCAAGGCCAGCACCGGCATACCGTCTTCCGGCCCCCAACAACGCACGGCAATCTCGATTCCGTCAAGGTCCAGCAGATGGTCCTTGGGACTGAACGGCGAACGCATGCTCTCTCTCCCTGACTGGTGCCTGGCGCGTACTCGTCAGGCCGGCACCTTACCTTGACCCAGCCGATCGGCTGCTGCTGACCCCTCGCCGACCGCCACATGTGCGTGACCGACCGTACCGAGCAGTTAATTACCGCACGCCGCCGGCTCGGCTGCGGCCCCATAGCGGCTCCATTCACTGGAGAACGCTCATGACCCACACCCCTTACCACCATGCCCAGATGGTGCGGAGCCTGCCCGACTGGAGCAAGGCGCTGCACCCTGATCACGCCAGCCGTATCGTGCAGAGCCTGCGCATGGACTACCTGGATGCCGAGGGTGTCGCCTACCCCTGGTACAGCAAGGCAGACACCCTCACCCGCGAGGCCCTGCAGCGGGCCATCGCCAAGCGCGACGACAGCCGCAGGGCCTTGCAGACCGCCTTGAGCGCATTGCGAGGCATCACCGAATTCTGTGCACCGCTGCTGCAACAGCGCCTGAAGCTGGATGTTGCGGTTGATGAAGCGCAGTACGTCTATCAGGCCATACAGGTCAAACAACCCGACGGTTCACCTGGTGGCCCCCCGGTCTCGTCAGAGCTGCACGAGATCATTCCCAAAGGCGATCCTCAGCCTCGCAGCCTGCTGGAAGCAGCCCTGCACAATTTCGAAGGCCCCGCCGACACCACACGGCTGAGCCGCCTGCAACGCAGCCGCCAGGACATCCTGTCGATCGACGGCCTGACCGTGGCGAGTTTCATCGAGCAGTGCCGGACCCTGGACCTTGGCCAGCGCTATCAGGAGCACCTTGACCAGATCTACGACGGCGAAGGCAAGCGTCAGCTGGATGCGCTGGCCACCCAGGCCCGACGCGACGAATTCCGCGTACAGGTCCGTATCGCCGCCTGCAAGGGCCTGCTCAGTGCCGCCGAATCATTCGCCCTGCATGGGCTCTGTGCAGACGATGCAAGCTCCGAACCTGTCTATCAGGGCCGCCCCCTGCGCTGCTGGCAGTTGTCATTGCTCGGTGTGCCGATTCACGAAATGCTGTTCATCGCGCCCGTGGAAAATGCCGAGCACGACCCCGTATTTCTCTACAACCCGGTGGATGACGACCCGCTCAGAGGGTTCGCTACGCTGGGCGATGCCTTCCAGCATCTGCGCACACAACTGCTGGACACCCCCTACCGCAAACGCTTCGTTGCCTTGGCGCTGCAGGCGCAGCAAGCCGGCCTGAACTCGCGCCTGATGCGCGAACTGTTCAGCAACGCCACTGAAGCCGGCAAGCAACCACTGATACCACGGGACTCGATTCATCTTGAAGTCGAGGAGAAGGCCTTGCCTGTGCATCCGTGGGCGTCCCTGGAGGCGAGCCACCGGATCAGGCTCAGGTCGGACGCACGCGGCATCGCCGTACCCACGGCCGACGTCGACGCCAAGGTACGCCTGCGCAACCTGGAGCACTGGTTGGACCTCGGCATGACCGTGCTCAACGTCGCGGCCATGTTCGTGCCCTGCCTCAACCCGATCATGCTCACCCTCGGTGCCGCGCAGATCATGGGCAGTGTCTTCGAGGGCATCTCGGCCTGGGAGGAAGGTGACAACGCGCAGGCCCTGGCGCAGCTGGAATCGGTCTTGCTCAACGTTGTGGTGGTCGGCGCCCTTGGCGCAGGGGGTGCGGTGCTGAAGGCCTCCGGGTTCGTCGATGGGATGCAGAGCATCATCAAGGATGGCAAGGATTACCTGTGGAGCGGCGCTCTCGACGACTATGCCAGCGAAGTATCGCTAGCCGAGCACGTTGAACCCGATGCCCAAGGCCGTTATTCGCTGGAGGGCCGGCACTACGTGAAAATCGATGGCCAGCTGTACGAACAGGTGCAAGAGGATGGCCGCTGGCGCATTGCCCACCCACAAAACGCGCAGGCCTATCGCCCGCGCCTGCAGGACAACGGCGAAGGTGCCTGGTACGCCACCCATGAAAATCCCCTGCAATGGGATGATCGCCAACTGTTGCGACGTCTTGGCCCGGTCAGCGAAGGTCTGGAGGGTGAGGATCTGGATGCCGCCCTGCAAAGTTCAGGGACCTCTGGCGAGGTCTTGCGCCGTAGCCAGGTCGAGGGTCAGCGCCCACCTGCCCTGCTAGCCGACATGCTCCAGCGCCTCAGGTGCACCCGTCAGGTGTACGACATCATCGCGCGGGTACGCGAGGACAAGTCGCTTGCAGCCCACATGAACTTTGCCCTGCCCAGCGTGACCGAGCTCGACGGCTGGCCGGCAGATCACGTGATCAAGGCCTACAGTGGGCCGGAAAGCTGGGGACAGAGCGTGCGCTATGGCACCACTGATACCCCTCACCCCGTCGAAATCGAGATCAATCGCGCAGAACTGCAGAATGGCGAACTCTGCAGCAGGATCATTGCGCAACTCGACGAACAGGCACTTGCCGAACTGTTACCCGAATCCGCCACTGACCCGGCCAAGGCATTAAGCGGCAAACTGGCAACGCACCTGGAAATCAATCGCGCAACGATATTCGAGCGGCTGTACAGCCGACATGTCACTGACCTGCCGCCACACTCCCAGGTGCTCGCCAGCCAGTTCCCCGGCCTGCCCAGACGCGCCATCGAGGAAATCCTCGCCCACACCAACACACTCGAACGCCAACGCCTGGGTCTGGGCCGAGTACCCCTGCGCGTGGCTGAAGAGGCCCGCAGGCTGCAGGCTCAGTCCCGTTTGAACCAGGCCCTGCTGGGGCTGTATCGCCCGGAACTTGCCAACGCTGACAGCGCCGTGCTGGATGCCGCGCTCATGGCACAGCACCCCGATGCCACGGCGTTGCAGCGTTTCGAAATCGCCGTCGCCGACCGGCCCCACGCCGCCAGGCTGATCGGGCAACAACCGATCAGGCCCGGCTACCAGTCGCCGATGCGACTGGCAGATGGCCGCCTCGGCTATCCGCTCAGCGGCCGCCAGCCGCGCGGCAACCCAGCTCCACAGCAGTTGCAGGCGCTGTACCCGAGCCTGAGCGACAGAGAACGCCAGGCATTGCTCCAGCGGTTGCGTCAGCGCGGCGATGTCGCCCAACAGATCAGGGCCCTGGAATATCAGCGTGATGTGCTCGGCGAAAGTCTGCGTGAATGGGAAAACCAGGGCACGATGGGCCAACAGACCTGGCGCTACATGGCACGCTACGTGATCAACCGCGCCTGGCGTGGCGAAGACATGTTGTCGCTGGTGATGATGGACATCGGCGAGTTACCGTCGCTGCCGGCTAGCTTCGATCACATCACCACCGTGTACATTCAGGCCCTGGACATCAGCCAATTCCCCCACGACTGGTTCCAGAGCTTCCCTTCGCTGCGCAGGCTGCGCCTGGTGCGATGCCCGCAGCTCGACTTCGACAGTCTGTTCCAGGCACTGGAGTTCACGCCCCGCCTGGAAGTACTCGAACTTGACCATAACCAGCTCACTGGCCTGACTGGCGCAATGCGCCAGCGCTTGTCACGCCTGTCCAGCCTGTGCACCCTCGATCTGCGCCTGAACGACCTGCAGCTGGGCGCCGATGACCTGCAGCTACTGACCCAATTGCCCCTTGAGCGGCTTGACCTGGAGTACAACCAGATCGCCCTGGACGCCGACATGGCCGGTCGTTTTGCCCAGATGGGCAACCTGCGCAACCTGAGCCTGAACAACAACCCGTTACAGCACGCGCCTGACCTCACGGGGCTGATCCAACTGGCCAACCTGCAGCTGCGCAGCTGCGGGCTGCAAACCTGGCCACCCGGGCTGACAGCACTGATGTCCCGGGCCGACCTGCAATTGCGCGTCCTCGACTTGAGCGGCAACCCCATCAGCCAGATTGCCGACCTCGACCAAGTCCTGGCCAGCCCCTTTGTGGCCGCCGTGCGCGAAGGCCACAGTGGGCGTTATTGGGAATTTTATGACAACGGGCTGGACGCCCAGAGCCTGCGCAGGCTTCGCGCCAACGGCGTAGAAATCGACGTCCACGACGGTTTGGGTGATGCGACCGACAATATCTGGCTGCAAGATGCCAGTGAAGGCCAGCGACAGCTCTGGGACGAGATGTTCGAAGGAGGTGACAATCAGCACTTACGCGACGTCATCGAACGTGTCTCAAACTCTGCTCAGGCCCTTAGCAACCCTCGCGGGATGGCCCGCCAGGTCTGGCGACTGCTTGAGCAGGTCGGAGGGGATGAGGCGCTGCGTACGCACCTGGACACCATCGCACAGGATTACCCGCCTACCTGCGGTGATGCCGGTGCCGATGCCTTCAGCGACCTCGAACTCGAATTGGAGACCTACAGGGTGCTTGGCGAAGAACCGGACCGCCCCACCTACCTGTTTCAATTCTTCAGAAAGCTGTATCGCCGTGAAATGGTCAATGCGTTGGGTGAACGGATCCAGCTCGCCCGCCTGGCGCGTCAGGCACGCCTGCTCGAATTGGACCGACGTCCACCCGAAGCACAACCTGCGGACTTGAGCGTTCCTGAACTGGACCCCCTCGATTCGCTTGATGACGATGCCCTGCTTCAAGGCGGGACAGACATGATCGAAATCCGCCTGGCATTGCGCCAGGCGTTGGCGTCGGACCTGAACTTCCCGGAAAACAGTCAAGACATGCTCTACCACGCCGAGGCAATGATTTCGGTAGAGGTAGAAAACAACGTCGAACAAGCGGTTCGTGAGCTTGATCAAACGGCCGCCGAGCGCAGGGGTTGGATTTCACGGCGGCCCAGCTGGCAGCGCTACCTCACCCAGCGATATGCGAGCCGGTTCACGGCACTGGATGAGTACTGGTATCGAGGCACGCAATATCTGGATTACTGCCTGGACCCTGAAAACGACGCGGTGACCGCGTTGGATGACAAGGTGCTTCGGGCATTCAGCGACGTCTTGTCCGAGGCACCGATGGATGAAACCGGTCAACTGCGCAGAGTGGAACTGGACAGTCAAACCTATGACCAGGCCAACCGGCGCCTGGGTGCCGGTCGTGACCAGGCGCGTCAGGCGTTGTTCGACCAACTTACCGCCGAGCTGGACCTGAACATCTGAGCAGCCACTACTGGCCGCGCAGGTCTTCGAAGAAGGCCTGCCGGCCATCCACCTGGCTCGACGCACGTGGCACCGCCGCCACCTCACCGTTGGCCGCTTCCACATGCCAATAGCAGTGCCTGACCGCGCGGGTCACCGCCACATAGGCCAGGCGCTGCACCTCTTCCTTCTGCGCCGTGTCGAACGGCTGCGCATCGCCGGCGCGGCCAAGGCCGGCCTGGCGATACACCTGGTTCTTGTACGGCGAGCTGGTCAGGTACTGGCAATCACCGAGCATGAACACCGCATCGGCCTGCAGGCCCTTGGCACTGTGGTAGGTGAGCTGACGCAGGCGCCGCTGTTCGGCGGGCAACGCGGCCTCCGCCTGCAACACGCTGTGCAGGTGCTCACTCATCAGCGCTTTGTCGCTGCCTTTGCGGTACAGCATCATCACCGACTCGCCCCGCTGGTAATGCTCGATCAGCGTCTGCCCCAGCGCCGCCTCGTCGCGCTCGAACACCTTGACCGGCGAACCTGGCAGCTCGGCCGCCGGGCCCGCGGCCCGGGCCTTCTTGCCGGCGATGGCCGGCGCGCCCTTGACCAGGTGCTCGGCCGCATCGATCACCTGCTGCTGGCAGCGGTAGTTGTCGACCAGCATCACCCGGGTGTTGGCCGGCGACGGGAAAGCCTTGGTGAACTCCATGAAGTACTTCGGCGAACTGCCCCGCCAGCCATAGATCGACTGCCAGTCGTCACCCACGCACAGCAGCGACGAATGCTGGGCGTGGCGCCCGGTGTGCAGGGTCGGGCCACGCCGACGGATCTCCGCCAGGCAGGCGCGCAACCAGCTGACGATCTGTGGCGAGACGTCCTGGAACTCGTCGATCATCAGGTGTGCCAGGGGCCGCAACAGCGGGTCGGGCAGCAGTTGCAGGTTTTCCGGGTTGTTCTCGCCGAACAGGGCGAACATGCGGTTGTAGCTCATCACGGGCGGCGACTGGTTCAGCAGGTGCGCTTCCAGCGCTGTCCAGTACAAGGCCAGGGCTTCGAAGAACAACGCGTCATGGTCGCCCGACGGGAAGCTCATGGCCGCCACAGCCGTATTCACCTCAAGGCCGAGGTTCTCGATGAAGGTGGCGGCACCGACGAAGGCATCGAGCAACGGCGCCGGGGCAAGCTCGCCTTTGACCTTGTACTCGAAGCCAGGGCCGGCCACAGCATCGCCGGCCAGCGACGCGGCCAGGCGCCGAGCCATGGCGTAGTTGTCCAGCCAGATCAACGGCTTGTCGCAGAAAGCTTGAAGTAACGTGCGCTTCACCGCCCATTCCGCGCGCACCGCAAGCTTTGCGCCGGGGCGCTGGTACTGGGCGCTCTCGGACGGGTCGAAGCCCAGCACCACCCAGGCATCCAGACCCTCCAGACGGCCATGGACATGGAAGCGGCTGCCACGGATCTCGACGGTTTCGCGGCACGGCTCGATGCCCTTGATCGGCCAGGCGCCGGCGGCAAACCACAGGTCCTCGATCACATCGCACAGTTCTTCGTCGCGCTGGGCGGCCAGTTGCAGCACCTGCACGCGTTTCTGCACGTCGGGATGGTCCGGGTCCAACGGCTTGAGCTGCAGGGCTTCACGGCGCAGGGTGGCGACGATCTCGGCAAAGCGTGGGCTGCTTTCGAGCAGGTCGCGGTAACAGAGGTTGAGCTGCTGGCGCTGGGCATCGTTCAGGCGCAAGTCGAACGGGTTGCTCTCGGCTTGCGCCTCGCTGCCGGCGGGCATCTCGTTGCCCAGGGTCTCGAAGGCGCGCAGCTGGCCGAAGCCCGGCAGGCTGCGTACCAGCGGCAGGATGCGCGAGTGAAAGGTGCGCACCAGTTCGCGGGCGCGGGCCGGTTGCAGGTCGAGCTGCCACAAGGCGAACACCTGCACCAGGCGCTTGATGAAGTCCTTGCGCGACTCGCGGGTGAAGGTCACCACGGTCATGGCGTCCAGCTCGTAGCCCAGGTAGTGGCGCAGCAGCAGGATGCGCAATACCAGCGAGGTGGACTTGCCCGCCCCCGCCCCCGCCACCACGCAGGTGGACGGCGTGTCGCTGAAGATCAGCTTCCACTGCGCCGCGCTGGGCTGGGCTTCTGCGGGCAGGCGCTGGGCCACATCGGCCTTGAAGCGTTTCTTCAGCTCGGCAGTCAGTGGCAGGCGCCAGTCGTCGAACAAATTGTCGTCCTGGCCGGGCACGGCGGCGGTGTCGGGGCGCGAATCGCGAATCACCAGTACCTGGCGCCCGGCCTCGTAACCCTCTGCACGTCCCCGCTCGAAGCCTTCGCGCAGGCCCTCGACATGGCCGCTGCGCTGGCCACTGGCGTGGCCGAGGAACCACGAGTCGCGGTGTTGCGCCTGCAGGCGGGTCAGGCCACGGCCCAACAGGCGCGCAGCGAGGCGGCGAAACCAGGGCAATTGGGCGGGTGGGGTCAGTTCGGCGGGGGCCTGGGGTTGCTCGTGGGCCACGGTCACTCCGTTGCAAATCGAATCAGCGGGCATGTTCGCTTCATCTGCCAAAAATCGCCAGCGAATGCTTGCAGATCAGTGCATTAGGCGATGAACCGGAGATTTCACAACGCCTTATTCAATCGACCATGCCGATAATAATCAGCCGATATTTACGCTTATTTTCGATGGTTCATTGGCGCATCATGGCGTCATTCCACTGATTCAAGGAGCACCACCATGCTGCAACTGCGACCGTTCGAAAGCCTCGGCCACGCCAACCACGGCTGGCTCGATGCCCACCACCACTTCTCGTTCGCCGAGTACCACGACCCCGCCCGCATGCACTGGGGCAACCTGCGGGTGTGGAACGACGACCTGATCGCTGCCGGCAGCGGTTTCCCTCCGCACCCGCACCGCGACATGGAGATCATCACCTACGTGCGTGAAGGTGCCATCAGCCACCAGGACAGCCTGGGCAACAAGGGCCGAACCGAGGCCGGCGACGTGCAGGTGATGAGCGCTGGCAGCGGTATCGTGCACAGCGAGTACAACCAGGAAACGGTCGATACCCGCATCTTCCAGATCTGGATCGTGCCGGAGCGTGTGGGTGATGCACCGTCGTGGGGGACGCGGCCGTTCCCCAAAGGTGAACGTGGCGAAGGGTTCGTGACCTTGGCCAGTGGCCGGGCGGGCGATGCGGACAGCCTGCAGATTCGCACCGATGCACGCCTGGTGGCGGCGACGCTGAAGGCCGGGGAAACGGCCGAATACCGCTTTGATACCGGGCGCCGGGGTTACCTGGTGCCGGCCAAGGGGCTGGTGGAGGTCAACGGGGTGCGGGCCAAGGCCCGGGATGGCATGGCGATCGAGCGGGAGGAGGTACTGCGGGTGACTGCGGTGGAAGACAGCGAGATCGTGCTGGTCGATGTGGCTTGATTGACTGGGGCCGCTTTGCGGCCCATCGCCGGCAAGCCGGCTCCCACAGGGATCACCACAGTTTCAGAACCTGTGCAGTACCTGTGGGAGC
>NZ_AKJC01000069.1 GCF_000282535.1 Pseudomonas sp. GM84
GCCGGCGATAGGGCCCGTGAATAGGCCGAATCAGTCGCCGGTATATTCGCACCCGCTGGTGCAGGTCTCGTGGATGCGCACCTTGGACAGCTCAGGCAGCAGCGGCTTGACCTGCTCCCAGATCCACTTGGCGATCACTTCGCTGGTCGGGTTCTCCAGGCCAGGAATGTCGTTCAGGTAGTTGTGGTCCAACTGCTCGTAGATCGGCTTGAAGATCGCCTTGATCTCGGAAAAATCGCGGATCCAGCCAGTGTGCGGATCGAGCGGCCCGGTCAGGTGCAGAGCCACCTTGAACGAGTGACCGTGCAGGCGGCCGCACTTGTGCCCGGCGACGACGTTGGGCAGGCGGTGGGCCGATTCGAACGTAAATTCCTTGAAGATTTCCACGCTGTCATAACTCTGTGTGAATCAATGTTGCGCGCAGTCTACCAGCATGGCCGCTACAAGGCTTGCAGGCGTTCATGCAGCCGCTCGGTGGCAATCAGCTCCAGCAGTTCGTCGCCCAGGCGCCGGCTTTCGGCAATGGCTTTGTACCAGTAGCGCTTGCGGCTCGGCGCGTCGCCCATGAAGCGCTTGAAGTCGTTGCGGTCGGGCAGCTTGCCGAAGGGCAGGGCGGCCAGGTACTGCGGCGAGGGGGTCATCAACAGCACATTCTGCAGGCGCGTGGCATCGCCCTTGCGCCACGGCAGGGCCTTGTCGAACCAGCCGGGCACCACTTTGTCGGTGAAATGCGGGTAGAGCACCAGGTCGTCGCCGCGGTACGGCAAGTCCAGGTGGTAATCGAGCAAGCCGCCATCGCGGTAGGTGCCGGCACCGGCACCGGGAATGTCGCGCACGCCCTCCATCACCATCGGGATCGAGCCTGAAGCCAGCAGCCCATGGCGCAGGTTGGCCAGGTCCAGCGGCAGGCAGCGCGAGGGGAAGTCGGTAAGGGCGTCGAGGGGCGGGGCAGCGCGCTCGTCGTGCAGGATGATGCGTTCGAAATGCCGGGCCAGGCGCGAACGGCCCAGCAAATTGCTGGCAATGACCGACGACAGGCCCATCCCCAGGCGCCCGCGGTGGTCATGGGCGAGCTGCCCGTGGCTCTTCACCACCAGAATATTGAGGCGGTAGTGCGGGTTGGCGAGGATCTGCCCATCGCGGCCTTGCAGCAGGTCGTCGAGCATGCGCTGGCAACTGCGGCTGATCTCGGTCGGCGTTACACCCTTGGCAAAATCCTGCTCGGTGTACAGCTCACCCAGCCGGCGGAGGCCCGCCACCGGGTCGTCGAGGCAGGCACTGGCGAAGCGCCAGGAGCCGATCGAGGCGCCGATCAATGCGCGCTGACGGGGTGCCGATGGCAACCATTCGCCGAACAGCGCCAGGTCCAGGCCCTGGATGCCCAACGGTTTCGGCCCGCCGGCCGCGCCTGGCAATACTCCGACGTCCTCGGCCCGCAAGCCGCGTTCACGGATCTGGTGCAGGGCGCGGCGGCCGGCCTTGAAGGTCAGGGCGGGGTATTTGATGTGAATGGCGCTCATGACGGATCTCGCGGGCAACAGGCGGGTCATTATAGGGGGTTCGAGGGCCTTATCGCCGGCAAGCCGGCTTGTGTCTTGAGAGGGGATTAGAATCTGGAGTGAGAGCGGTGAATGGCAAGCTGACTGCCGGAGGTGCCTTGAGCACGAGTGGGAGCACAAGCTGCCATTCACCGTTCCACTTTGGCGAGAGCCCGAACAGTTGGATGAGGGCCTAATCTCGAATCACAAGCGTGGGCCACGCCAAAGCACTCTCACTCAGTTGAGTCTAGGAGGTTTTGGTGATGGCTTCCTTCTTGGGTATCGACGTTTCCGGTCTTTCACTGGATGCCCTGGTGCGACCAGAGGGCATCAAAATCAGTGTGCCTAATGATTCAGCGGGATTTGTGGCGCTGGAGAAGAGCCTTCGAGGGCTCAACATCAAGCGCATCTTGCTAGAGGCCACGGGCGGCTACGAGCGCGAAGTCATGCGCTTTCTGCAGGACGCTGGGTACAAGGTCCTACGGGTCAACCCCAGGCGAGCCCGCTCTTTCGCTGATTCCATGGGCATCAAGGCCAAGACCGATGCGATCGACGCCGAGGTGCTGGCGCATTTCGCCGAAGTCATTCCCGACAAGCCTGCTCTGCAGATAAGCCCGGACAGGGCTCTGCTGCGGGAGCTCCTGCAGCAACGTGATCGCTTGGTTCAACAGCGAGATGACGACCGGCGACGCCTGAAGCAGACTCAGTCGATGGTGGTCGCCCATTTCCTGAAAGCCAACCTCCAGCACTTCAGGTTGCAGATCAAGTTGGTTGAGCAAGCGATCAAACAGCAAGCCGCGATCCTGAACGATGAACGGATTGCTCAGTTGATTCAGGTTAAGGGCATTGGGCTGGTGACAGCAGGCAAGCTGGTAGCGCTCCTGCCGGAACTGGGTCGTGTGGAATCCAGAGAGATAGCATCCCTGGTGGGCGTAGCACCCTTTAACCACGACAGCGGAAAATCCGTGGGCAAGCGCTCTATCTCGGGAGGCAGATTTGAGGTCAGGCGCGCGCTGTACATGGCGTGCCTGGTGGCGGTGAAACATAACCCAGCGCTCAAAGCGCGGTATGAGGCACTGCGTGGACGAGGAAAGTTTGCCAAGGTCGCTATCGTGGCCTGCATGAGGATCTTCATCGTAAGGCTCAATGCGATGCTCAGGACGGGTACACCATGGCGGGATTTAGCCTTGCCAGTGCCCGAGAATACAGCCCAATTGCAGGGCACAGCGTGATCCATGTGGGAGC
>NZ_AKJC01000070.1 GCF_000282535.1 Pseudomonas sp. GM84
GTGTCGTACCCACCAGGCTGCCAACCATGGCCTATCAGGCATAGGTACGTTGCAACAAATGTAGGAGCGAGCTTGCTCGCGATGCGCCGCGCGGGCGGCGCGCGATCTCAATACCACCACCGCCCCAACGCGTACGCTTCACAGCCCCCGCAGAGCTCTACCCCAGCGCTTCCCGCAACCGATACCACAACATCCCCATCGCCAGCAGCGGCGAGCGCAACGCCTTGCCCCCCGGGAAGGTCAGGTGCGGCACGGCGCTGAACACATCCAGCCCCTTGCTCTGGCCGAGTGCGATACCTTCTGCCAGCAGCTTCGCCGTCCAGTGGGTCACGTTCAGCCCATGCCCGGAGTAGCCTTGGGCATAGTAGACATTCGGGTGCTGACTCAGCCTGCCCACTTGGGGGAAGCGGTTGGCGGTGATGCCGATCATGCCACCCCACTGGAAATCGATGCGGATATCCGCCAACTGTGGGAAGACCTTGATCACCTTCGGCCGCATGTACGCCGCGATGTCCTTGGGATCGCGCCCTGAATAGTGGCAGGCACCGCCGAACAGCAGGCGGCGGTCGGCGGTCAGGCGGTAGTAGTCCAGGCCGACTTTCTGGTCGCACAGCGCCATGTTCTGCGGGATCAGCGTGCGGGCGAGCGCCTCGGGCAGGGGTTCGGTCGCCACCACGTAGCTGCCGGCCGGCAGCACCTTGCCGCTCAGGCGCGGCTCCAGTTCATCCAGGTGGGCGTTGCAGCCCAGTACCAGGCTTTGCGCCCGGACCTTGCCACGCGCGGTGTGCAGGGTAACCGTCGGGCCGTGCTCGATGCGCAGCACCGGGCTCTGCTCGAAGATGCGCACACCCAGTCCCTGCGCCGCGCGTGCTTCGCCCTGCACCAGGTCCAGCGGGTGCAGGTGGCCCGAGCCCATGTCCACCAGGCCGCCGGCATACTGGTCGCTGGCCACCACCTCTTGCATGCGCGCGGCCGGAATCAGGCGGGTTTCATGGCGGTAACCCAGTGCGGCAAGGTCATCCTGTTCCTCTTTGAAGGCAGCGAACTGGGCAGGGGTGTTGGCCAGCTCGCAGAAGCCCCAGCGCAGGTCGCAGGCGATGCCGTATCGCTCGATGCGGCTGGCCACCAGGGCCACCGAATCGATGCCGGCCTGCTTCAGGTAGCGCACGCCGTCATCGCCGACGTAGCGGGCAAAGCCGCTGACGTCATGGCCGATGCCGCGAATCAGCTGGCCGCCGTTGCGCCCGCTGGCGCCCCAGCCGATGCGCCGGCCTTCCAGCAGGACCACCGAAAGGCCCCGCTCGGCCAGCTCCAGGGCAGTATTGACGCCAGTCAGGCCGCCGCCGACCACGCACACGTCGGCCGAGAGTTCGCCGTCGAGGCTGGGGTAGGGCGCCGTGTTGCGCGCCGTGGCGGCATAGTACGACGCGGTGTGTTGGGTATCGAAAGGCATGGCGCGTTCTCGGCTCAGCGGTTGGACTTGATCTTGCTCCAGGAGCGGGTCATGACGCGCATGATCTTCGGGCTCGGGGTACTGGAGATGTACAGCTTGTCCAGCACCGCCTGGGGCGGGTAGATCTCGGGGTTGTCGACCAGTGCCTGGTCCATGTACGCGTTGGCGTCGGGGTTGGCGTTGGCGTAGCCGACGGTGGCGCTGACCTTGGCGATCACTTGCGGCTGCAGGAGGTAGTTGATGAAGGCCAGGGCCTGATCAGGGTTTTGCGCATCCTTGGGAATGGCCAGCAGGTCGAACCACAGATTGCTGCCTTCCTTCGGGATGCTGTAGGCGACTTTCACGCCGTTCTTGGCTTCGATCGCGCGGTTGGCTGCCTGGAACACGTCGCCGGAGTAGCCGAAGGCCACGCAGACATCGCCGTTGGCAAGGTCGGAGACGTACTTGGAAGAGTGGAAGTAGGTGATGTAGGGGCGCAGTTCGAGCAGGCGTGCTTCGGCCTTGGCGTAGTCGCCTGCCTTCTCGCTGCGCGGGTCCATGCCCATGTAGTTGAGGATGGCGGGGAACAGTTCGTCGGGCGAGTCCATGAAGGCGACGCCGCATTGCTTGAGCTTTTTCAGGTTCTCGGGCTCGAACAGCACCGCCCAGGAATCGATATGGTCGACGCCCAGCGCGGCCTTGACCTTGTCGACGTTGTAACCGATGCCATTGGTACCCCACAGGTAAGGGACAGCGTACTGGTTGCCGGGGTCGTTCTGTTCAAGCTGCTGCAGCAGTTTCGGGTCCAGGTGCTTCCAGTTCGGCAGCTTGCTGCGGTCCAGCGGCAGGAAGGCGCCGGCCTGGGCCTGGCGGGCGAGGAAGTGGTTGGAGGGCACGACCACGTCGTAGCCGGTGCGGCCGGCGAGCAGCTTGCCCTCCAGGGTTTCGTTGGAATCGAACACGTCATACACCACCTTGATCCCACTGCTGGCCTGGAAGTCGGCCAGCGTCGTGTCACCGATGTAGTCGGTCCAGTTGTACTTTTCTAGACAGTGACCCCTGCGGTATCAAATTGGAAGCCAGGGTAAGCCCTTGGAAAGAATCGTATCCACCTACTTTAGCCTGTTGTCCAGAACCCCATTCCCACCTCAGCCTGCCTTGGCTCAGTCAAGCTCTAGTCAGAAGGAACAAAGGTGCGATCCTGAAGGGGAGTGGAAAGAAGGTTTCTTGACGATTTATCGATGCTAAATCTCAACGCATTGCTCCGATGGTGGGAAACGTAGGCCCCTAGCATTGTTGCCGAAGCCTAAGCGGTCGCCATGTGGCTGGAGAATCCACATGATTCAGCGGTGAGGCGCCATCTACAGATGCGCAGGGCATCCGGAGCGCCAGATGGCCCATTGTGGGCCTAAAAACAGTCCACTTTATGCATATCGTCGAGTGCCCAAGTAAACCTACCACGTGATCGCAACGTCCTGGTGAGGCTCATCCCTGGGCTCGACTCACCAGCCTAGCGCTGAGAAGATAAACCTTTTTCTACAACCATCCCTACCATCCGACGTTGTTCGTTGGTTGAAGGCACGTTTGTATGGCAGTAGGGTGATTGGAACATTCTGATAGACGATTCCGGCACGACTTGTCGAGTTGGCTCATAAGCAGGTTGGTCTAAGATGCTGGGGTATTTTTCAGTTGTTGCGTTTTTAGTGGGCGATACCAGAAGTGCTGGCTGCCTTCACCTCAAGCCTCCTTGAGGTGAAGCACGGCTCTGGACTAATCTGAATTTAGATTGCGCGAACTCTAGGTGGTCTTGTAGCGTACAAGCTAATATAATTATTTGTACGCTTGTTGTTTTGTTGTTTTGTTGTTTTGTTGTTTTGTTGTTTCTCGCTTGATATGGCTTTCAAGGGCTGGGTGCTGCAATCGTGATTTTAATATTCATCTTCTTGTGCGGCTGGGTGTGATTGCGAGAGGGCCTAGATCTGCGGGTCGTCATCCAGAGAGTCGATATCGAAAATAGTCATTTGAGACTGTTCATCTAATCGGGATAAGTTGTCATACTTTTCTCTAGGGTCTTCTTGATTATATTCATCCCAATCCTCATCAAAAAGAGAGTGTGCACTGTTGTAGTTCTCGATGCCAAGCATCTCGGACGAAATAACAGTTTTCACTAAATCGCAAAATTGGCGGCCATCTTTGTATAGTCTATTATCTTTTTCATAAAGGCAGCGCAACTCTAGGTGGTCGAAGACGGAGTTGAATGCAATTCCTTGCCATGCATCTATGAAATCACTTGGGCATCGACGAAACCTAGGGTTGAGGATGATGGTTAGGGTGCCATGGTCATGGTGGAATAACTGGATAGGCGATAAAGCTGACTCAACTATGCCTTCTTCAATTATGTTAATAATACGGCTGTCAAATCCGTTTTGCCCCCAAAGCACTCCAAACGTCTGGATTCCGAGTTGCTCTCGATACCCAAAATTTGGCTCCAGAGATTGAGGTGTGGAGTAAATCGAGGCGACAAGTTTGCCGTCCTTTCGATCTATGAGGTCATGCTCAGCGAAGAATAGGCGCGAGCATCGGCAAATCTCGGGATTTTTGCGTTGCAGGCTGACAGACTCCACATTGGACATGTTTCTGAACTCGATGAGGGGCATTCATCGAGGTTAATCGGTTGTGTAGCTTTTTCAAGCTGAGAGTCAATGACGTTTAGCTACGAAGCGCAGTGTTCTGTCGAGGTATTTGGCATAATGTCATTTGATAAGGATTGTTTAATTTTTATGAATAAATTGACAGTGTTCACAGGTGTTGATTGAGAAGGCTCTAGATGATTTGTAATTTATCTTCAGCGGTCAATGGGGCGCTTGGTAGTTTAAGGTTGTCAGGATGCGGTGTTCTTTGATCTGGATTTCCGATCGTTCGACATTGTTGAGATGGCGCCAGTAAAATCTCCGGAGGCTAGTTTCTTGCGGCGTGATATAAAGGTCAGAGTAGAGCTAACATAGCTTGAAAGACTGGCAGGCTTCGAGGCGCTCGGCTCAATAAGTCAGTTCTCAGGCTCTCTCGTGCGAATCGAACACTGGATATAAGGGCGTGTGGCTGAGCAGGATGGTATTTCCTTGTTTTAAGCCGAACGGACTGAGAGGGCGGCAGACTACCTGTCAACAGATCATAGTTTTATAAGCAGAACTCATAAGGGCTGGTGCTTGATCAGTATTGGTGTGCGAAAGCCACGCTTGAGTCGGATTGCCAGATAGTTCAAAGCAATTGATGATTGGCAGATTTTCTTCAGTGTACCGCAGGCGCAGGGAGCACGATTGATCAGAGTGGCTATATGAATGCTAACACCCTAGATCGATTTTCTTCGCCAAATTCTACTGACTGTCGATTGATGAATTCCAAGCCTCTCTGCTGTTTCGGGTTGATTCAGACCTTGATCACGGCACGCCAGCGCCTCTCGAATCACGTCCTCACTCAAGCTGCGTCCTGCCCGCTCAGCGATAAGCTTACCTTCAGCGAAATGCTTTGGCATTTCAGATGCGATACGTAAGGCGTCAAGATTCTCTAGCTGCTTCTTAATGACCGCCAAACGATCCGCAACGGTTATCTGTGCATCGTAGCTAGACGCGACTATCAGCAATGCTAGTGGGTCGTAACCCAGGGCCTCGGCTATGGTTCCAAACATCTCCAGTGTCACACCCCCTTTGCCGTTCTCAAGGCCATGGAGCTGGCTGGGGTAGATCTTCGCTTTCTCGTGCAATTGATCCCGCGATAGGCCCCGACTCGCGCGCGCCAAACGTAGGACTGCTGCGAGGGATTTCCTCGACACCATGTCGGTTCCTCAAAAGCGAGGATAAGGCCATATTGATCATATGCACGCCATAGAATATATTGGATGGCACGCATGGAATTGCTTGTTCAGGTGGCTGTAGCCCGCGTGGAATCTAGGGTCGGCTTGAGCCGACTCTTGCCATTGATTGGCACAAATTGACGATGACGGTCGAGAATACGGCCTTCGGTGACCTTTGTTCTTGCGCAGCGCCATGAGTTGGCTTCAGCGCGTGAGCGACCCGTAATGCTAGGAAAACATGTGTTTTTGACGAAGAGCGATGAGCTCCACGGGAGATTCAGGATCGAGGACTCAGAAGTCCTGTTCTGGAAATCCATCAATCTGAGCCGCTGCACCTATCTGTTTCTGGTCGAAGGGGTAGGCTTCGATGCAGGAGTACTTGGCCCTACATCACAGCTTGTGTCTGACGTAGCAATGATCAAGTCACTCTGGGAAAACGGATCAGCGGAGCTCCTGAACGTGCACAGGGTGTACGTGATTCCTCCACTAGCCCTACGCAAGGCCGGTTGCTACATGGAGCCGCTGTCTGAGATCCGTATCAGCGGTGGTAGCGAGAGCTTTCCTATCTATGAGTTCGTCACAGACACAGGCCGTGTTTTCAGTAGCGATGAGGTCTGACCATGACTGCCACGCTGGGAGAGGTGAGTGAGTTTTTCTACGGGAAGGGCGAGGTCGTCTCGGGATGGGTGGGTGACGATGGCGCGCTGATAGAACTCGCTGAGGTGTATCACCCAGGTAAGCCGTATTGCTTGGTGCGTAAGTGGATCGTTGCCGACCTGCAACTCTCACAGGCAGAGCTGGAACGATTGAAATCTGAGGGGGTACAGCCTTTGGTGCTCTTTGCTCATGAAGTTGTCCGAGACAGTCGCAATCGATTTGCCCCTGGGCACTGGGTGCGTAGCAACTTCGGAATCTCGCACCGCCAGCCATGCATGTTCGAAACCAGGAGCACGGTTTACCTTCTGCTAGGTGATGGCTGCAGGAAGCGCTCTACCCTCGACACGGTTTTTTCACTGCGTCCCTAGCTCAATGCGACAGCTAGCCCGGCTTCCCTTCGGTGAAGCCTTGGAGAAGCGATCCATACAATGCCGCTCGGAGCGTGAGAGAGCTGATGAAGGTTTTGGTGTATTCAGATTTGCATTTGGAATTTCGGGGCTTCGAACCGCCCCAGGTCGACGCCGATTTGGTGGTGCTCGCTGGAGACATATCTGTGCGCGGTCAGGGTGTGACTTGGGCGAACCAAACCTTCAGATGTCCAGTCATCTACGTGCCCGGTAATCACGAGTACTACAAAGGCGGACACCTGGATCGTACGCTTGCCAAGATGAAGGTGGCTGCGGAGGAGCATGTGCATGTCCTCGAAAACGAACGCCTGGTCATTGGTGATACCCGATTTTTGGTGACCACCGCTTGGACAGACTTCACCTCAACCGGCGATTACAAAAAAGCCATGTACGAGTGTTGGGAGTGGATGAATGACTTCAGGGTTATCCGGAGCGGGGAGGGGTTCAGGAAGCTTCGCCCCGTCGATCTCATCGCTCGGAACATTACCGCTCGCGATTTTCTCGCCACCGAGCTCGCTAAGCACTTTGACGGAAAAACGGTTGTGATCACTCATCACTGCCCGATCCAGGAAGTGGCTGGTGATGGACATGTGGGCCATCTCGGTGCTGCGTATTTCAACCAATGGCATGCCCTAATTTCGCAGGCTGATGCCTGGATCTTCGGCCATACCCATCACGCGGTCGACACGGTCGTTTCGGGATGTCGGCTCGTTTCGAACCCGAAAGGGTATCCAGGTGAAAAGACGGGCTTTTCACCGGAATTCATCATTGAGATCTAAGCGCCTCCTGGAGCGCAGGCTATCAGGAAGGTTGTTGATTTGGACGCAGGAGCGCAAGAACACATGACAGATGAGATCATTAGTTACCCAGGTGAAGAGCCATCGATTCTTCAGCTCACGCGCATCATACAAGCGATGGGTCAGCTGTATCCCATGCCGATTACTGCCTATCTGAGCGACGTAGAAATTTCGAACGATTGCGCAGTCGGGGTTGTGGTTGGTCAAATCGTTCCAGGGCTCATTGAGAGGCACACAGGGGCATATTTGCTGACGACGACGCCGATCTTCTCGTTGGACAGAGTAGAGCGCTTCTGGGTGGTCGGTACAAAGGCTGGGAATTTTGTACTGACTTCATTCAAGCGCGGAGCGGGCCGGAAGAGTCTTCGAGCACTGATGGCAACCTCTGACCAACCTGACGCATCTTCGGAGCGCGAGCCAGGCGCCTTTGCGGGCGCCTGAAGGGGCGAATATACGGATCAGTTGAGCGTCGTGAGAAGTGTGCGCAAAAAAACCTGACGGCGATGAATCGAGCTCAGAATCGCGTAGTCGCGTTCGCCATCTGGTCGTAGGTGACCACATTCGATTAGACCGATGATGTAACCCTCAGCCTTCCCTCGGGCTTCGCGCAGATCTTGCTCTGTCGTGCACTTGTGAATGTCATCAACAAGCCGTTTCCAACGCTCGGCTTGGCGTTTGCCGACTGGGTCGCAGGAGAACGCCGGAGCGAGAAGCAGCGAATCGTAGTAGCCGGTAGCAGGTTGCGTGCTCAAATGGGATGCTCCAGAGATAAACCTGAGGCAAGGTTATCATGCGTACACTCATTCGCCTGTTACTACCCCGGCAGGGGCTGGCTCCTCTAGGGGTACTCGAACCTGAGCACTGAACTGCGGAGTGTCGCTAGATCGAGACCAGGACAATTCCGCATGCGTTGGAAGGTGGCGGAGGTACTGAATGAAGGTCACACAAGCAGGTCAGCACGATGTGGTCGTAGACGTGGTGTGCGATGTTTGTGGGATATCCACACGAAACGCAGATGCAGAGCTTCAGTACGGATCGATGCATGCCTCATGGGGCAAAGGCTCAGCGCATTGTGGCGAAGAGTATGAAATTCATCTGTGCGAGAACTGCTTTTTCGCTCAAGTGGCGGAGATGAAGCGGACGCGGTGGCTCGCTGTGATGTTCGATAGCTGACCGCTACGCAGATCTCAATTTATGTCAAATTATGGCTCAGCAATAATTATGACTGAGGAATAATTTCCCCTTACTGTGGGCAATCTGCCGTGACCGGTTTTGACCTTAAGGGTTTCGATGCTAGCGTCCGCATGCTCCTGTTGTTAGCGCGTGTAGCGGACACTCGACCATCTGAGAAAACTTTAGGTGCGCCATTGCACACTCAACCTTGTGTTCGGGGGCAATCGGTGGACGCGTTGCTATGCGCGATCACCAAGCCAACCCTTGGGGATGCTGCTGTGATCAGAACTGAGCAACCTGCAGGTGCACTTGGAGGGTGAACCGCTGATACCATAAGGCCATTATCTCCGCTGTACTCACATTCATCATGATTGGGTAAATGCAATGGCCGACGCTGCAGGGAAGTATTTAGACGTCTATCGGAGCTGGCAGCAGCACCTCTTTAACTTCAACCTGGATGACAGAGAGACAGAGACGCCAGGCTTGCGTAAACCGCAGCTTGCCGCTCTGTATGCATCGCTGGGCCACCTCGTGATGTCCCCAGGCACGACCGCGACGATCGTGATGCCAACAGGGACAGGCAAGACGGATACCATGCTGGGACTGCTAATTGCTGGGCGGTTGGCTAGAACATTGGTGCTAGTTCCGACTGATCCCCTGCGCTCGCAGTTTTCTGAAAAGTGCGTTGAGTTGAAGAAACTGAGGGAAATCGGTGCTGTGTCGGACACGGCATTGAACCCAGTCGTAAGAGTGATCAGCTCAGGTATGCAGGTTGAGGAAATTCAACAGCTCGCCGAAGCAAACGTGATCGTGGCTACCCCTCAAGCACTGCTTTTTTTTAGCAATGAAGCCTTGGAGGCGTTGGCTGGGCTTTGTACTCATCTAGTCGTAGACGAAGCGCACCACGTAGCTGCAATGACTTGGAGCAGGGTGAAAACAGCATTTAAGGAAAGGCCCTGCTTGCAGTTCACTGCTACACCTTTCCGGGAGGACAGCCAGCCACTTGATGGCAAAATCATCTATAACTATCCGCTGAAAGATGCGCAGAACGATGGCTATTTCAAGCAAATCGAGTTCCACCCGGTGCGCGAGTACGACCTAGAGCTCGCTGACCAAGCAGTTGCAGATAAGGCTGTTGAGCTGTTGCGGAAAGATCGTGGGCAGGGTTTCAACCATCTTCTGCTGGTACGAGCACGAACTCAGGCGCGTGCTATAAAGCTGTTCCCACTTTACGAAAAGCACGAAGATCTCTCGCCCGTACTCATCCATAGCAAGGTACCGAACCGAGACAGACTACTGGATGAAATCGTCGCGAAGAAGCACAAAATCATCGTATGCGTGGACATGTTGGGCGAGGGTTTTGACCTGCCAGAGCTGAAGATTGCGGCTATTCACGATCAGCATCAGAGCCCAGCTGTCACGCTTCAGTTTATTGGGCGGTTGACCCGGGTTAGTAAGGAGTTGGGCGATGCGAAATTCGTCTCGAACATTGCGAATCAGAGAGTCGACTCCCAGATGGCCGCGCTCTATAAGGAGAGTGCTGACTGGAGTGCAGTGATTAGAGATGTGAGCCAAGATAAAATTGCTCGCGAAATCGAGAAGGAAGCATTCACGGAGCAATTTTCCGATGATGCAGATGCCGAAGACATTTTTGGGTTGAACCCCAACCCCAAGGTCAGCGCGGTGGCCTACCATGTCGAGCGCGAGAACTGGCGTCCGGAGAAAGCCCATTTCTTCGCTCAAAGCAAGAAACAACGGGATTTTGTCTCCATCAACGAAGCGTCAGACACCATTATCGTGGTAGCGCAACAAGAGACACCCGTCAGTTGGGCTAAGACGTCAGCGATTGTGGATACCAACTGGGTTATCTACATGGCCTACTACCATGTCCCCGATAGAACGCTTTTTGTACACACGTCTGCTGATGAAAAGGAGGCGACTCGATTTTTGAAGTTAATTGCAAAGGATCCCAAAAGAATCAACGGCGAGCCTGTCTTCCGTACTCTACATGATATCAAGCTCATGAGGCTGCAGAATGTGGGGCTTTCTAGGGCGCGTAAAGATCTGAAATTTACGATGCACGTCGGACGGGACGTCAACACGATCATCCGCGAAATTGAGACCGGAGCAGCGAAGAAATCCAATATCTTCGCGACTGGATACGAGGATGGGCAGCGGGCCACTGTTGGGTGTTCACACAAGGGAAAAATTTGGGAGATGAACTCTTCCACGGTGAGCTACTGGATCGAGTGGTGCAAGCGCGCCTCTAGCAAGCTGAACAATAAAGACATTACTCCAGCAGATATTCTCAAGGATGTAATGCGCGCCGATAAGATCGAAGCTGCTTGGCCAACTGGGCTTTTCTATGCCGATTGGCCTGAGTCTATTGAGATTGAAAACGAGCAAAGGATTTCACTTGAGTTTGAGGGTGAGGTCTTCAACCTACTCGATGTCGAGCTTGGTAAACCTCGGCGAACCAATGATCTGACGCTGGACGTGGCTGTCATTGCCATAGCCGAAGATGGGGCTGAGCGTGAGCTTCCAGATATCACTGTACGGTTACTGGAGGACAGCTACAAATTCTCTTGCCCTGGGGTTAAGATTATCTTCTCTGAAGCGAACTCCTTCGAGCAGTACTTGGACGCAAATCCTCTGGTATTTTTGGCGGTTGACGGCTCGATGGTTGAGGGCAATTACCGCTTCTACTCTACCAAGAGCTTGGACTTGAAGCTGCCGATAGGGCTTCTAGAGGCTTGGGAGTGGGGCGACACCCCGATCCATAAAGAGTCCATGAAGGCCGCTGGTGACTTGAATACCGTTCAAGGTTTCACCTACAGCCGTATCAAGGATGATTACACATTCATTTTTAATGACGATGGCAAAGGTGAGATCGCGGATCTGGTGGCGATCAGAGAAAGCAAAGACGCAATCTACGTCGACCTATATCATTGCAAGTACTGCCCGCAGAAGGACGGTAAGGCTCAAGCGGGTGCTCGAGTGGACGATGTCTATGAAGTCTGCGGGCAAGCTTCACGGTCAGTAAAATGGCTGCATACCGAGAAAAAATTCTTCGATCGAATGATGGAACGCTACCAAAAGGGATTGCCGACAAAGTTTGACCGAATTCTGAAGGGTACCCCAATGGATTTAGAGCTGCTCCGTAACAAGTGCCACGATCACGAGATGATCTTCAAGTTTGTGATCGTGCAGCCCGCCATTTCTAAAGAAAAGGTATCCGCGGATCAGTTGGCTGTCCTTGGTACAAGCTATTCATACATCAAAAGTGTGTCTGGTTCTGAAGTGAGAGTCATAACTAATCAGTAAGAGTGGGTTGCAAAGTCTAGGCTCAGTGGGGGAAGTTCTCCACTGAACCTTGATCTGTTTCGTCACCTTTACATAAAGGGCTGGCCTCATATTCCCTCAGCTGACAAGCCTCGAATATCGCCGGGCGGGTACCTCCAAGATCGTTGAAAGACGACCTGACACTTGATGTTGTTCCGCTGTCGGTACTCAGCCCGAATAAACAGTCAGGGTAAGCCTAGCTTTGGATTGCGCTTCATCGACCGCAGCGGGAGTTACGGGCTGTATTCGGTATTCAGGCCACTGCGACTTCGGCATAGAGCGTGATTGGTAGTCTCGTAGGGCCCTTTTTCCGAGAGCTAGATAAGGCTCGGGTTGAGCGTACTGCGGTTGAGTCGATCATCCAGGTTTGCAGGTCGATCAAGTCTTGCTCATTCAATCTAAGGTGCAGGTGATTCGGCCAGCCCCGAAACCGTTGACACACCGTTGATCATGGGTCGAAGCGCTTCGGCATATCTCGCCACGATGAAGAGATCGGAGAGTACTTCCTAGGCCTTGTCCAAGAGTTGGTAACGCTTTCCCAGAAGAGAATTCCTTTGCGTAGTGGCGGGGGACTCTACAAAATCTCAGCGTTAATGGGGCGATTGGGTTTCTCGGGATTTCGCACAAAGCCTAGGTCGCAACGGTCTCGCCATCTTTTGGCATCAATATTTGCTATGACACTTTTAGTACGGAGTCAGGTAGGGCTCGTATTCGTGCTTAGAGTTTTCATCTGTTCATGGTTTCTTAAATTTTTGTTGGTGCTTGCCGTTGTCGGTATAGCAAAGTATGAATTTTCGAGTTTTTTCATTGTTTATTATGCTTATTTGCGGTTTTGGAATCACGCGATGATCGAGCCTTTTGCAGAGTTTATCAAAGAAAAAATTGATATGATCAGACATTGCATTTAAGTAGAAAGCGCTAATAGTGATTGAGGAGCTCTCCCTGCTCAAGCCTTCCTCAGTCATAGCAATTTTATCAAATCGTTTGATTTGCTCAGGTTCCAGTTCGCCACCTTGATGAATGATGTAGTTTCTTGTGATTCGAAACCTGTCGATGCGCATCCAATCGTGGAGTAATTCGTCCCAATTTATATTGTGAAAATCGATCAGGTATTTTGCATATGTACCGATATCACCTGAAAACATCGCCTCTTTTCTTTTGGGTTCGTATTTCTTAGGGTTTAAGTCGAGCTTAGTAATCTCTGAAACTAAGCGCGCTATGTTGAATAGTGCAATATCTAGTGAGGAATAGAGCATGCCAAGCGAAGACTTCAGAAATAAGTTATAGTCAGACTCATGCTTCGCTCTTCGCATTTTTAATAACCAGTCTTCACCGTCATTATTAGGGCTGTCCAAATGCTCCCAGTAATGCTTGTCCTCTTCGGATTGCAGTTTAAAGTCATCGCGTGCAAAAAAGTGCTCGACTCGTCTAAGGTAAGACTTCATGTCTCTTATCTGCATTCTGGCTGTGCTTCGCGCAAGCCCTGGCAGGAAAAGGTATTCTGTATTTGCCTGGTTCGACATGTTATAGATTCGGTAGAATTTTTAAGGGTTGTTAACCGTCTGAGTGAATAAGCTTAATAGGTGCTTTGAAGTTTTGCTTTAGTGGGTGATGGAGTCAACTTGCTTGAGCGAGTGTTCAAAGTCTACGCGTGCAGGGCTGTAGTACATCACATTTTTGTCTTTTGTTACAGAGACGAGTGTTTCAGAGTGCGTAAATTTCATTCCGACTAGCTCGGTGCTCCTTCCCCCACTTGCGTCAATTATCTGATAAGGATCCCAGTTTCTTGTATCAATTATGTAGATATAACCCTCTGCGCTTCCAATGGCGACGAGAGGATGGCTTCTGGACTTGACGGAGTACATAAGATCATTTGACATAAGATGCTCAGAGAGAGTCTCTATGATATCAGTTGGTAATTTTTCGGGGTGGAATAAAAAGTCATTTATTATGTCGTCACAGCCAGTAACATCCAAGATGCTTGACCTTCTGCTGGTAGGCTTTCTTACGGAGTCCCCGAGACTAACTCGCAACGTTGGACTTTTAGTTAGCTTGTCGATTGTATAAACTCTGCCTGATGAGCAGGTGAATATTACCTCGACGGAATTCAGGTCGGATATAGAGTAGATGTTCTCTTGCCTTGCTAAATTCAGCTTCTTCGTTTTTGACCTTTTCCCTTTTAGCTTTGTCACCTCAAAGCGTCCATATGAACCCCCAATCCAAAGCTCTCCATCTAGAATTTCAGCCGAATAGTAGCACTGATTGGCTTTGATAGATCTTGATCGTAGCAGAGTTATTGTGTTATCTAGGATCGAAAATATCTTGTACTTGTTGAGTCCCAGTACTACTAGATAGCCTTCGCGAGCGCAAATGTATGTTGGCTCCATATGACTTAGGTCAATCGTTGCAGAGTCAGTGTACAGGTTGCCATCAAGGCCTAGGACAAACAGGTCGCCGTCATGGTAAGCGGCGGAAACAGCCCCGCCTTGTAGTTTGTAAGCAGGCGCGCAACCAGAGTCATTCAAGTTGTAGATGGTGCTACTGTTTCCTAACAGTAGAAGAGTGCCATCTTGAGGGGAAGCGCATAGTGCGTGCATGCTGTTATGAGTAGGGGAGATAAAGCTATGGTAAAGGCTGTAGTGAGGTAAGTCTGAGATTGATATATTTGATTCTAGGCTGGAGTAGAACCATGGTCGCTGTGAAAGGCTGGACTTTGTTAGTACTTCTTGAGCTACTTCTTTGAGCATGTGTTCTACAAGCATGTCGTGGCGAATTAAAAGCTTTGATAGTGCCTCGGAATAGTGACTGTTATCACCACTTCCATCTTTTGCTTTCATTCCGTAACTTGTAGAGTAGGCGAGCAATAAATTATCTTGATGATGTTCTGTTTCGGCTTTTTGGTGGTGTATGTGCTCAGTTAAGATTCGTGACTCAAAGTTACTCATATCATATGATGTGCGGCAAGCATCTATTATCACTATTCGCGCCGCTCGACTGCCAGATGTAGCTTGTAATAATTTACTAATCGGGTACGCATACTGGCTGACTGCGTTTGGTGAACCCGATGGCATGTCGATAGGGAAAATATATCCATATCCCAAATGCTCAATGGCATGCCCCGCGAAGAAAAATATGAGTAAATCTTTTTCAGAAAGCTCCTGGGCAACCAGTGTAACTAGATCATCAATTTCCTGGTATGTAGCATTGGTTAGTAACTTGACTGCAAAACCTCGCGCGCCCAAAGATCTACTCACTACCTGGGCGTCGTTAATAGCATTATCTAATGGGCTGAAGTCGTAACTATTAATCCCGATTACTATTGCCTGTCGTTTCACTGATGCAGTTCCTTTAAGTATCTGGAATCATAATCCGCTAAAGCGCCAAGGCTTCGAAGCGAGGCGGTACGAATTTTCTCCATCCCACTACTCTTCGGCAAGACTAACCTCTTCGATGCCAACCCATACTTCGCTGCCGACGTGGTCTAGGATGATAATTCATAAGTGGCCTTGCACGCGTCACACCCCTGGCGAGCACACTGAATACTTCTCGAACTGCAACGCGATCTTCATCATCCAGCACGGGTTCATTCCCAGCTGATTTTTCGAGATGGACTCTCCTCACAGCACTTTTCACTGGGCAGTAGACTTGGTTTGGTTGGTCAAAGCAGGAGGAAGGTGCATGATCAGCATTTTTCAGGAAGTAAGGCTGAAGCGCAAGTAGCGTCGTAATGTGGTAGGCCAGCCAGTTGGCTCCGCTGCCAACTTCTCATAGGAAGTGATCGCGCCCATCGCATTTCATCTTGATCGCGATGTCAGGAATGGAGAGTCTAATCTTCGCTTCGGCCCATTCCGCATCAAGATGAGGGGGATCAGTGCGCAAATCTTGCTGATTTCCTCCAGAGTATTGATGAAATTCAGCTTCACAGCTGCATCTGAAGCCTCTGTTTCCAGGCTCTTGATGCGGTCTTCAAGAGCCTTGACCTGTTCTGTCAGTGTCGCGTCGACACGTGCTTCTGTGTACGTTTTAATCGACTGCTGCATTCTTCCCAATAGCAGACGATTTTTCCTAGTCGCTGTGCGTAGGCACGAAAAGCCTGGGGGCAGAAGCATCAACATTTTTTGGGGGAGCCGAGTGAGAGCTCTCACCGTCGCCTTCCCAATTCTCGCAGCCTGCTTGCACCAATATGGTGCGCATGGCGGGTGAGAAAGTGGATAGATTACATACGAGGGTTCAGCTCAAGATAGACCTGCACCAGAAGCAGCAGAGGAGCAATCTCCAATCCTCTGAGCGGAGTACAGGGCCTCATTGTTCAGGAATTCACATCAAAGCTGCCTACAAAATAAGTCTAAGAAGGGGTTGTCATGCATAAATTCGGTTTTCTGATTTCGTCCACGCTAGCTCTTGCATTCAGTAGCAGCCTTCAGGCCAAGCCCACTGTAAGTATTTACAACTGGACAGACTATATCGGCAGCACCACGCTCGCAGATTTCCAGGCAAGCACGGGCATTACACCTGTGTATGACGTTTTTGACTCAAATGAAACTCTGGAAGGAAAGCTGCTCGCAGGTCGTACCGGATACGACGTGGTGGTTCCATCAAACCACTTCTTGGCGCGTCAGGCTCAGGCTGGAGCATTTCTTGAGCTTGATCGTAGTAAAATTCCTAATTGGAAGCATGTTGATCCCAAGCTGCTGCAGCGGCTTGAAGAAAATGACCCTGGCAACAAATACGCTGTTCCTTACCTCTGGGGTACGAACGGTATTGGATACAACGTAGAAAAAGTCAAGGCAGTGCTGGGCATAGATAAAGTTGATTCGTGGGCGGTGCTTTTCGAACCGAAGAATTTGGAAAAGCTGAAGCAGTGTGGTGTGGCGTTCATGGACTCACCGGACGAGCTTTTCCCCGCAATGCTGAATTATCTAGGCATGAACCCACGTAGTGAAAACCTGGCTGACTATGCTAAGGCAGAGGCTCGCCTTATGGAACTACGGCCTAGTGTCACCTACTTCCATTCCTCTAAGTATATTTCTGACCTCGCCAACGGAAATATCTGCGTCGCATTCGGTTATTCGGGTGACGTATTCCAAGCTGCGTCGCGTGCGCAGGAGGCCAAAAATGGAGTGAAAATCGCTTACTCTATCCCGAAAGAGGGTGCGAACATTTGGTTTGACTTGCTGGCGGTTCCAAAGGATTCAAGTAATCCGGATCAGGCCTATGCTTTTATCAACTATCTGATGGATCCGCAGGTAATCGCAAAGGTAAGTGATGAAATCGGCTATGCCAATGGCAACGTTGATGCCAAACAATATATGGATCAAGCCGTGGTAAATAATGAAGAGGTTTATCCACCTCAGGATGTACTCGACAAGCTTTATATCTCGACGACACCTAGTCCAAAAATTATGCGCGTCATGACTCGCTCTTGGACGAAAATCAAGTCTAATCGATAGGTTCACTCATGACGTCTAATAGTCAACACGCACCTTCCTACTACGCTGCCACAGCACGGAAGCAAACACGCTACCCAACGCTTGATGGTAGTCACACCGTAAACGTATGCGTCATTGGTGGGGGGCTCACGGGAGTAAACACCGCCCTGGAGTTAGCCGAACGTGGACTCTCAGTCATCTTGCTCGAAGGCAGGCAGATTGGATGGGGGGCTAGTGGACGAAACGGTGGTCAGTTGATCCGAGGTATCGGGCATGATGTGTCGGGCTTCTCACGCTTTGTCGGAACTGAAGGCGTGCGATACCTCAAGCAGGCTGGCCTGGATTCAGTAGCCCTAGTTGCTCGTCGGATTGAGCAATACGCGATCAAATGCGATCTGCGATGGGGATTTTGCGACCTTGCCAACACTAGGTCGCAGTTTGAGGCCTTTGAAGACGAGCGCAACGACCTTCAGGATCTCGGCTACAAGCATGAAACGCGGATTGTGCCCCCTGAGCGCATTGGCGAGGTAGTCGGCAGTACGATCTACGCCGGCGCTATGGTGGATATGGGCTCAGGGCATCTGCATCCTTTAGACCTCGTCCAGGGAGAGGCAAGTGCGGCCAGTCGCTTAGGTGTAGCGATTTTTGAAAATAGCCCTGTCCTGAGTATCGGACATGGTAAGACTGTGACTGTAAAAACTGCACAAGGTCAGGTGAGGGCAGATGCACTCGTCTTGGGCTGCAATGCTCATTTGGACGAGCTTGAACCAAGATTGAGCGGAAAAGTGCTGCCAGCCGGGAGCTACATCATTACGACGGAGCCTCTGTCAGAAGACCTAGCGCGCAGTGTGATTCCCCAAAATATGGCGATGTGCGACCAGAAAGTCGGTCTGGATTACTATCGGTTGACTGCTGATAGGCGACTGCTATTTGGGGGCGCATGCCACTACACTGGGCGTGACCCAAAGGACATTACTGGCTACATGCGTCCCAAAATGTTGAAAGTGTTCCCTCAACTAAAAAATGCGCGCATCGATTACGAGTGGGGAGGAATGATCGGCATCACTTCGAATCGTTTCCCTCAGGTAGGGTGTTTGCAAGATCACCCTAATGTCTTCTACGCGCAGGGCTACTCGGGTCATGGGTTGAACGTCACTCACTGGACTGCGAAGCTACTTGCAGAAGTAATTTCGCGTGACACCTCAAAAGGATTCGAGGTGTTTAGCACAGTTCCGCACTTTACTTTCCCAGGAGGAAAAGCCTTTCGTTCGCCGTTACTGGCGCTAGGCATGCTTTGGCATAGGTTGCGTGAAAGCCTCGGTTGAGGGGCAGCTCATTTTGGCGAAGAATACGAGCTTCATCTGTGCGAGAACTGCTTTTTTACTCAAGTGGCGGAGATGAAGCGGACGCGGTGGCTCGCTGCGATGTTCGATGAGCAAGGTGATACGATTTTAAGTGATGAGGCTTACGGTCGCGTCACAGGAGGTACTCGAGATGGTGATGGCAAGCGTAGCTAACCGTTAAGCCGTTCCCGTTTAGGACAAATTATGGCTTGGCAATAATTATCGCTGAGGAATAATTTGTCCAAATTTTGGGCTGTGGGGCAATCGCCGGGCCGGGAGCTTGAGGGGAATAGTGCGTGACCTACGGCACGGCTGCCGTGAACCGAGCCCAGGTTAACCTAGTCTCGGCCCTGCGGGCTTCCATCCTCACGCCTGCGCGCACCGCTTGCTCAGCCGCTTCGCGGAAATGCGACGCTCTGAATTGATTGAGCGTGATGAGCCTGCCATCGATGAGATTTGACAGATAGGGCAGCACCGAGCCGCTCCGTTTCTCAACTGAATTTTTCTCGCGTTCGACACCTCCATAGGGAATGACCTATAGGGAGGGATTCTTGTGTCAGCACTACAACTGTACGTGATCGAGTATGAACTGCACGGCGATCACCGGACATTCATCATCCGTCTCGAGAAGATGGATAACGCTACTGCTTGGCACTGGGCGAGCTGCGATGCTGGTGTCGGCATTATTCCGAGGTTTGGTCAGCACAACGTCAAGCTGGTGAGCCGGCCTTTGGCCGAGCGCTATGGCATTTCCGAAGTGAGATGGAGGTTAGCGGGGCAGGGGCCGGAGTTCATACCTACCCCTGTTGATTTTAAGAAGTTTTCGGAAGGGGCAGGTGGCGCGTAGCGCCAGGGAGATCAAACTGGAGGTAGCTATGCAACCTATGACTGAGGGCCCGGAAGAAAAAGGGCCAAGCGATGTCCCATTTATCAACGACCCGGAAAAGCCCACGTCGCCGCCTTTGAATGATGCCGATGCTACGGACGCAGCAGAGGCGGAGGAAGACATTCAAGACGACGCAGAGTCGATCTAGATCCGAGGAGCTACGCATGGATACCTATCACCTGAGCCCAACCGCCGATGGCTGGGAACTCAAAAAAGCCGGCGCTGAACGTGCTTCGAAGCGTGCCGCCACCAAGCAAGAACTGGTTAGCTCACTGTCCGACTTCTTTAACGGCACAACAGTATCGGTGAAGATCCACAAGGCGGATGGCACCATCGAAGAAGAACGCACCTACCCGCGTTCTGCTGATCCGAGGCGTTCAAAGGGGTGATCCCAGTCACCGCTAGTGACCTTGGAATTGAGCTCAGCGACACGAGCAGTCACGGTTTGTACAAGTGGCTGCTCGCAAGCTTTCTCATCGGTAAAAGGATTCGCTCAACTGTCGCGGTGGAGACCTATCGGAGCTTGGTTGATCGGCATGGCCTGGACACCCCCGCCAAGCTCGCCCGATGCTCTCACCAACAGCTGGTCGTATGGCTTGGCCAAGCGGGTTATGCCAGATATGACCAGTCCACTGCGAGACGACTGCATGCGTTGGGGACGGGGCTGTCCAGTGATTTGGATGCTCAGCTCAGCTTTTTACGCCAGGGTCTCATTGACCTGCCCACATTCCAACGCTGGCTTTTAAGTTTTGAGGGAATTGGCATTAAAACTTTGGAGATTTTCATGCGAGAAGCTGCCGCACTGCTCGATAACGAGAGGCTGTAAGGACTCTTGGAAGGGCACGACTGAGACCGCCGCCCTAGGCTATCAGTGCGAGCCTAAGTGCATGCCAGCGTTGGAACTTTACGCAATCAACTGCCACCTCCAGGGCGAGCCCGGCCGATACTATCCTCAAGGTGAACAGACCCAACGGCAGAGCACTACGGCGTTTCCGCAGTGCGGAGGTGCGTTTCGAGCGGCGTATGCTCCTGATTGTGTGCGGATGGCCATATGCCTTCATCGACCCGATGCCTTTAGCATGGAACACTGGAAGATCTCAGGACGGGAGGTTCCATGAAGCTCGAGGCCAAAGGACTATCGCTACGCGGACACACAGTGCTGGTCGTTGAAGACGATGTAACACTCAGAACGCTGCTCGTAGACATCCTGATTGAGCTCGGTGCTCATGCGTGTGGTTTTGGTAATGCGGAGGATGCCCTCATCCATCTTCTTGAAAACCACGGCAACTGTTCGTTGATAATCGCCGACCACGGTGTGCCTGGCACACTCAAGGGAGTGGAGTTCCTGCAGATGGTGGGGGAAAAGTGGCCCGACATTCCCACTATTCTGACTTCCGGTTTCCAGTTGGAGAGCTTAGGTGAAGGTCTATCCAGTGAATTCTTATTCAAACCATGGTCGGTCGAAGAGCTGACTGCGACAATCGCCAAGGCCTTGGTTCGCAAGCCCGGTATTACGCAGCAGGACGTTGATCAACATCCTGCATGAGATAAGGCTTCACGCACTCTATGAAGCGTTCTAGCGGCCAGGGTTTTTGGAGGAAGTGGATGTCTTGAGGTAGTGCCTCACTCATTTCAGGATGATAGCCGCTGGATACGATGACGTCGGTGTCTGGCAGTTCCTTACGTGCGATCCAAGCCAGGTTCAATCCTGTCGAGACTCCCGGAGTCCGGACATCGGTAATCACCAGTGACCATGGTTGCAGTCCCAGCATCGCAATGCCTTCATCGGCAGTCGCCAGCGCAGTCACGGCTGCGCCTAGATCTTCCAGCAGCATCGTGATCATTTCTCGGAGGGCGGGTTCATCCTCCACCAGAAGAACAGAGGGAGGCATATCGGGGAGTTTTGGCTCAATCATCAGGGTACTCTTATCCAAGCGCACGTGAATAAAGCCATCCATCCTTGAACCGCCGCAACGGCATGGCGACGCGCGATATCATTCCGACATCGCTTTCGCCGGGAAAATTCACTCGCACTATCTGAAAGAAATTTCACCTCATTTTATAGCGTCTTCGCTGGGGGCTTGAGCGGGATCGGCGTCGGCCCTAGGTACTTCCTGATCACATTTCTCGCCCATCGCCCGGTACTCCTTTCGCAGCGCATGCAACTGCTTGTTGTCCAGCGCTTCGAGGTCAAGGACGGAACGCTCGGCAGACTTTGTCGCCCGGATCAGCTCGTCCAGCTTGAGATGGATGATGTCGTTGTCCCGGTTTTGAGTGTTCTGAATTAGGAAGACCATCAGGAATGTGATGATCGTGGTAGAAGTGTTGATAATGAGCTGCCACGTATCGTTGTAATGAAACCAAGGCCCGGAGGCTGCCCACATCGTGATTAGTACGATGGCGATGAGAAAGGTGCTTGGCCTGCCTGCGTGGTCTGACAGCCGTTGGCAGAATTGCGCGAATTTCATGATGCTCTCCCTCTGATACGTTGCGCTTACTCAGTTGACCGCCCGCGTGATCAGAAATCATTTTTTACATTTGGCGGATGCAGCGAAAGGTGGGCACGATCACTTTGAACAGCAGCGGCGCAAGCAGGGTCAACCGCTACGACTTTGCTTTGGAGGGTAGTCATGGAAGTCGAGCCGCTGTTGACAGAGCTCTTGATGGCGCGTGGCCCAGGTGGTCAGGAAGATGAGGTACGTTCGATTTGTCTGCGAGAGCTCACTGCATTCTGTGATGACTTGAAAGTCGACAGGGCGGGGAACGTCATAGGCCTGATCAAGGCTGCGCATGACAGTGATCCTGGCGAGGCGATCAGGGTTATGGCGCACCTGGATGAGATCGCCATGATCGTAAAAACGGTCGAGGCTGACGGGACGCTTAAGGTTGTCGCGCTTGGTGGAGCTCAGCCGATCTGCTTTGGCGCTTGCCCAGTCGACATGCTGGGCGACCGAACGACAATTCCGGGCGTTCTCTCTTACGGCTCGATGCACAACAGTGGCAGCACCCCCACAGGCCGGGACGTATTGGCTGGCGACGTTCACTGGAATGATGTTCATGTGGTTACTCGTCTAACCAAAGCCGCCTTGGAAGAAGCGGGTATTCGACCAGGGTCGCGCGTGGTGCTGAGTCAGCACTGGCGCAGGCCATTCATCGTCAACGACTGCATTGCCGCGCATTTCCTTGATGATCGAGCGCCTGTCACCGCCGTGATTCATTCCGCTGCCTTGCTCAGCAAGCGTCGGCATTTGCTCAAGCAGGATGTCTGGGTGGTGTTGACCACACTCGAGGAGGAGTCCAACGCTGGTGCAATGTATGCAGCCCGCACGCTACCGGGGGATACCACCATCGCGGTTGAAGTAGGGCCCGTACTGACTGAGTACGACACGCGGCTATGCGCAGGCCCGATTATCAATGCCGGCGATCAGAAGGGCTATTACAGCCGGACGGTGATCCATGGCTTGCTGGAGGCTTCCCGTCGTGCCGGTTACGAGCCCCAGGCAGCTTTACTGTTGGACTTCGCCTCGGATGCCAGTGCTGTAATGAGCGCAGGAGTCTGCGCGCGTGCGGGCTGCATTGCCATTCCAACTGAAAACACGCATGGGTTCGAGTTGATCCATTCGCAGGGGATTTCAGCCTGCGCCGCGACGCTCGTCGAGTATCTGATCGACCCTTAGACTACCTGTTTCAAGCTGGTCATGACCGCAGCTCGGCTGTTGTGTTCTTCCTCCAACCCCTGAGGTTCATAAGACACAGCACTACCTGAAGCACAATCAATGCCCACGCTTGTGCATGCCATCCCCAGACCGTCCATAAAATGTTGCTTGCGATAAAGCAACAGAAGCCCACTTTGCGCCGCCCAGGGCGATGCGATCCAATACACCAGGCTGCCAGCACTGTGACCGCCATCGCTGGCCATTCCAGCAGCTCAACCCAACTTTCCATCAAACCATTCCAGACCGTTTCCATAAACCTAGAGCCATTTTCCGTCGGTCAAGCCGCTTGTGAGTAATCCGGCTCCCTTTGGATTTGGAGTACACCCTAAAGGGCTGGGTTCCGCATACGACAAGGCAGGTGAGGCGGCCCATTTAACGCTCTGGGCCGTAGCCGCTGATTGCCAGGGCGGCGCGCATCGCAGCAAGATGCGTAAGCCCTTGCGGCAGGTTTCCGAGGAAGTTTCCTGTACTAGGATCGATCATTTCTGAGTAGATCCCCACGCCATGTTCGAGGCCTTTCACGGCAGCGTGGAACGCTGACTCGCCCCGCTCGCACTCCCCAAGAAGCGCCCAAGCTTCAATGATCCAGAAGGTACAAGCCAGGAAGCAGCCTTCTTCCTCATAGGCTTGGCTATATCGGTAGTGGAAAGCCCCAGCGCCCAGCTCGGCTTGGACAGCTTCCAGGGTGCAACGCAGACGTTTTGGTGAGGGATAGCCTATGCGCACAGCAAGTGCTACTGACGCATCGAGTCGATCTGTCCCAGGATAAAAAACGTAGGCCTGACGTCGCTCACTCCAACAGTGTTGCTCGATCCATGCCTGGATGCGTTGCCGTTCTCGATCCCACCGTTCTCGGCATGTGGTCGGGAGGTGACCACCATCAGCAAGTTCGATGGCGCGACTCAAAGCCTGCCAGCAACTGATCTTGGACATCGTGTAGTGGCGCGTCTCCTGCAATTCCCATATCCCTGCGTCAGCCTGCCTCCAGCTATCGGCGCATTGATCAGCAAGACCCGCGAGGATCATTGCGCTGGGGGAGTCGAGGATATTGCCGCTGTCGATGAAACAGCGAGCGGTCTCGAAAATGTCGCCGAAGACACCATGTTGGAGTTGGTCACGCGCGTCGTTTCCCACTACTGGAGGTGAATTCTTGTAGCCAGGGAGGTTAACCCTGCGCGTGCAATCACCGAGCGCCCCATCCAGCGTATACAACACCCTTGGGCCATGCTCGCCCAGTCGATTCAAAAGCCAGGTGAAAGCTGCCTTGGCTTCGGGCTGTGCCCCGATAGCCAGGAATGCCTCGATGGTATATCCAGCGTCCCGGATCCAGGCGAAGCGGTAGTCGAAGTTCTTTGTACCACCTATCCGCTCGGGCAGGGACGAGGTGCCTGCAGCCATGATCGCGCCGCTCGGTGAGGATAAAAGAAGCTTTAGGGCGAGTGCATTCCGCACAACCAGTGGTTTGAGTGGGCCGTCATAGATAAGGCTCTTCGACCATTGGCACCACTCTCGATGCGAACCGTCAATACGCTCGTCGATGAGCTCCAGTGGTGGGAGCACCAGTGGCTCATCTCGCCCAGCCACGATCGCCAAAACAGTCCGTTGCCCCCGGCTTACCCTGATGAATGCCCGGACGCCCATGTCATCCTTGCGATCAATCTGCAACTGGGCGTCGTGCATAAACATTCCTAGGATGCGACCGGCATGAAACACGCAGCCGTTGTCATTCGGCGTCAGATAAGGGCTTACGGTATCGGCCTGTGTACCGAAATCAATGGCGATGTCGAAATCGACAAAACCGTCCATCCCCTCTATACGCCTCGCGAGTTCAGCCCAAGGTAAACGACCAGCTGGGCCACTGTTGAGCGATTCGGTCACTCGCGCTTTCCCGCTCGAAGTGACAAAGCACGTCTCCAGTACGTTGCTGCCTGGGAGATAACGACGTTCAGCACGATACTTTTCGCGAGGGGTGATGGAAAAGAACCCACCTGGGTGAGGTGCCAACAACCGGTCGAACAGTGGTGGAGAGTCCATCTGCGGAACGCACCACCAATCAATAGAGCCGTCCAAGCCTATCAACGCCACCGAGCGCCCATCACCCAGAGCACCGTATTGCTCCAGCAGCAACCATCCGCCGTCGTCGCGTTGGGGTTCAGCGTGCTGCATGCCATCGGCGAATTGTTTTTCCACGAGCCGTTACCCTGCTGAATTGTCCAGTTGGGACAGGCTTGTCGAGCTGATGGTTCGCTCCGACTTTCAGCTGGAAGTCTTTTCTCAGATTATTTAAAAATCGGAATTTCGAGTTGCCGCTGAACTCTCAGTCGACGGTAGGTGCATCTTTTTCTCGGCTCCAATCCTCCCAACCAACCAGACCAACAGAGGGTTTTATGACTTGTCTGATTTGCGCAGGGCATGCGCACTCCGTGGAATGTGCGACGGGGTGGGAAGAGCGGCATTGTTCGGAGTGCGGAGGCTATCGCATCTCCCAATTACTCATTTTGGCGATGATGGATCAGGGGCAGATCTTCGACACCAGCAAAATGCGAGAATGGCTGACCACCCAGCGGAGTCTGATGCCTACTCCAATAATTGAGCCTCACCACGCCATTCTCCTTAGTTAAATAGGCGGGGCGCCGTGGCCTGCCCGAGGCTCCTAGAGAATGTCACTCGTTGGGAATGATCGAGATCTTGCCGTTGCGCTCGACAATGGCAAATTTGATCTGCTCCACTTTTTCGATTCCCTGGCTATCGCGCGCAGATTCAAGAATATCGTCTTCAGTTAGCCGCGCTCGGTGCATACGGTGGTGCAGAAAACGGCCATGCTCAACGACCAGCGTAGCGTGGCCATCCAGCAGTCGCGCCAAAGGCTTGGAATTGAGTTTCGCGAGCGACAGTCCGACATCCAGGACGATCAGCGTCGCGATGACCAACATGGCATTGGTGAAGGAAAAATCATCGCCCAGCAAAGCCTGTTGGGTCGCTTCGCCGATGATTAACAGCAGCACAAAATCAAAGGTCGTCAAGTCAGCTAAGGAACGTCTGCCTGCAACGCGAAACAACAGCATGAGGGCGATGTACATGCCGGCTGCGCGAAGGATTGAATCCATTACTCGCTCCTAAGGGAATAGGAAGGTAGAGAAGTGGACTGCACTGGATGGGCCTGTGCGCACCGCGCATTCCAGTGTTCCAACATACTCGCTGCGTAAGGTCAGATAGAGCGTGGCAATTCCATCCTCGCTGGTTCCCAGTTGCAGCAAGATGGCCTTGCCCTGTGAGAGCGAGGCTTGTGGTTGAGGTTGTAAGGTTTCGATGCTGGCTTCGCGCAGTAGTGAACCATCGAGCTGCACCATGATGGGTTCTCGGGCGCTGCCGCGTACAGTGATGCGCAAGCTGTCAGTTGTGCCACTGCGGCTGAGGCGTTGATACTCCACATGCAGACGGCCATCAGCGCTCGTGACCTGAGCATTGCTGAGTGGGCCATTACCGAATACGCCGGCCAATCCAAGTAAGACAATGACGACCAACAGGTACCAACCCACGCGTTCGAAGCGCCAGACGCGCTGCTGCATGGTCATGTCTTCCTGGACAGGCTGCTGTCTCGACACCAGTTCATCATCCGCCATAGCCCTAATCCTCAGGCGCGCTCCCCACGAAGCCAGCGCTCGTGATATTGGATCAGGCGGGTCAGTCCGTAGACGGCCCCGTCATGCATGACTTGCGCTCGCTCTCCAAAAAAACGCTGGGTACGGGTAAATACGGCAATTGGTTCCCCGGCAAATGCCCACGCAAAGCACAGCGTGCCGGGTAGAACCCCAGATGCTGGGCTAGGCCCGGCTACACCGGTAGTTGCAATAACGACGTTGGCATCGCTGTCCTTCAAAGCCCCTAGAGCCATCTCCCAGGCGACTGGTTCGCTAGTGAGCCCATATCGTTCGATGGTCTCCGCGCTTACACCTAGCAGACGCTTCTTGGCGGAGGGGGAATACACTACGTAGCCGCTTTCGAGCACCTCGCCCGTACCTGGGAATGCCGCTAGCAGAGCGACCATGCAGCCTGCTGTACAGGACTCGGCAGTGCTAAGTACCAGATGGTGGTCTTTGAGGTAGCCAAGCACGGCCAGTACAGGATCACTTGCCATTTTGATGTCGACTCGTTGTTCTTTTGTGGTGGACGTGTCAGCTATGTAAATGGTTCACCGGTTCAGCGTAGGTTCGCTTGGGTTCTTGACTTGAACTTCATTCCCCGCGTCAGCATCAATTTAGATAGCACGGAGCTGGGCTCCGAAGTGTTATTTGAATGAGAGAGATAAGGGTAGGGTAGCCATGAAAAAGCACACCGACACCGGGCATAGGCCAAAGGCCCCGTCAAAATCCCAGGGTGAAGAAGAACGCGACAACGATGCTCATCGACCGGATGGCTCATCAGGCACCGATCATGATTCGACCGCTCAGAAAGCAGCGCGTAATGAAGGGGAGAAAAAGCACTGAGGCCAGCAACAGCTGGCCTCAGTGCTTTCATCAGAGGATGGGTTTGCCGCCGGTTATCCCGTAGCGTGAACCCGAGATGTAGCTGGCCTCATCAGAACCCAGCAAGACATAAATCGGCGCGACCTCCACCGGTTGCCCTGGTCGCCCCATTGGGTAACTCGAACCGAAGTTCTTCACGGCTTCATCCGGCATGGTGGCAGGTATCAGCGGTGTCCAGATCGGGCCGGGGGCTACGCTGTTGACCCGTATGCCTTGCTTGCCGAGCAGTTGGGCGAGGCCGGCGGTGAAATTTGCAATCGCACCTTTGGTGGCGGCATACGCCAACAGGCTGGGTGATGGGTCGTCAGAGTTGACCGAGCTGGTGTTGATGATCGACCCGCCTTTGGGCATCGACGGCAATGCGCGCTGGCAAATCCGGAAAATGGCGGTGATGTTGGTATCGAAGGTCTTCACCCATTCATCATCGTCAATCTCGTCCAGGCCCTCATGAGCCATCTGGAACGCGGCATTGTTGACCAGAATATCGATGCGACCGAACTGCGCCACCGTCTTGTCGACGATGTCGTAGCAGTGCTGCTTTTGCGCCAGGTCACCTGGTAGCAGCAGGCACTGCCGGCCAGCAGCTTCCACCCAACGCGCTGTTTCCTGCGCATCTTCGTGCTCATTCAGGTAGGCAATGGCAAGGTCGGCGCCCTCGCGGGCGTAGGCAATGGCCACTGCGCGCCCGATGCCGCTGTCGGCGCCGGTGATCAGGGCGATTTTGCCTTCGAGCCGGTTGTTGCCGCTGTATGTCTGCTCACCGCAGTCTGGATACGGCTCCATCTTGCGTTGTGAGCCTGGTACGCTTTGCGGCTGAGAGGGAAACGGGGGGGTGGGGTAGTCGCTCATGGGGGGAAGCTCCTGCAGTTAAGAACGCTCATTACCGTTCGAAACGTACGAGAGGCTGGTGTTGAGGTGAATTCAGGAATAGTACGACGGACGGTCAGCTTGCCATCGCCGATGACTCACTTGAATCTAACAATCGCTATCAGTCTCACTGAGTCACGGGCAGGGCTTAACCAGGAACAGCCCTCCGGTAGGACTACTCAAAGTACCCCGTCATCATCGTCATATGAGTCTGGGATATTGGTGGTGAGCGACCCAGTCCAAACCCAGAACAATCAGCAAACCTCTGATCCCAACGTCACAGAGTGCCCAATCATCTTTACCCATTCGTCTCGAGAACCTCGTCCAGGCCACTGACACTGCTCCTCTGAACCTTTGAGGCATTGACGACTCAACCGGGCATCCGACGTGAGAGGGCTATTGATGCGCACCTTTGAGAAAGACCTCTCTGCACCTCAACTGTTAAAGCTCAACTGTTTGGCCGGATGGTTTCGGGTGCTAGAGGACAGAGCATTGCGTATGGATTCGCCGGACGACTATCACGAGGAACTGCTTCGCCGGGCGGATGAGATGGATCGTCGAGGAATCATCTCCTGGCAGGAGTGGCGTGATTTACGTCGAGAGGCTGACGCTGCTTACCTTAGAGCCGTAGCAGGGGACGATTATCCCTCAGGGTTTCTCAGGAGCTGAGTTAGGGAATGCCGCAACGCTGCGCCCTGAGGCAGGGCAGGGCCCATAGGCGCCGCGCAGGTATCCGGGCAGCTCGGTTTGAACGAGAATGTCAGCCCTTGCTGTGTTCGTCTGACGTCGGCCCAGTCCCGCGTTTAATCCCACGCGGCCCAGCTATTCCCCAAACGGCCAGTCCAACCAGCGGTAGAGCCAGGATCAGCAAGGCCCACATGGCTTTGGTCGCATCGGTCTTGTCGCTTCGGAACACGCTGACAATTGCCCACAGGTCGATCAACAAAAGAATGGTTGCTACCGCGATCCAGAAGTACGTACCAAGGTCGTTCATGAGTTTGTCCTCCGGTGGCTTACACGTAATCACTCCCTAACGTTCCAGAGGCCGCCCCTGGAACGAGGATGACTTTCCGGCAGTTATCCTGTTTTTGATCGAACATTTTGTAGCCCATGGCAGCCTCTTCCAGGGCTAGGCGGTGAGTAACGATCAGTTCCGGTTGCAGACGCCCGGTTTCTATGTGTTCGAGCAACTCCGGTAGGTATTTCTGCACATGGGTCTGGCCCATTTTGAACGTCACCCCCTTGTCGAACGCATCGCCAAACATGAAGGCGTGAATGAAGCCGGCATACACGCCCGGCACACTGACTACGCCCCCGCGCCGCACGGCGGCAATGCTTTGGCGCAGGGCCTTGCCGCTGCTGCCCTCGATCTTGAGTGCCGTCATGACTGTTTCTGCAGTGCTGCCCTTGGCCTCGAAGCCAACGGCGTCGATCACGGCGTCGACGCCCCGCATACCCGATGTTTGTCGAATGATGCTGTCGGCGGGATCATCATCCTGCTCAAAGTTGATTGGAATTACGCCCTAGGCGTCGCGGGCGTAGGCTAGACGGTAGTCGTTGTCATCCACCATGAAGATGGTCTGCGCGCCGAGCATTCGCGCGCACGCCGCGCTGAGTAGACCCACTGGCCCCGCGCCGTAAATGGCGACTGAGGAACCTTGGCCGATCTCGGCGTTTATGACGGCCTGCCAGGCGGTCGGCAATATGTCGGAAAGAAAAAGCACTTTATCGTCAGCTAGGGCGGTGGGCACCTTGAAGGGGCCGACATTGGCTTTGGGTACACGCACGTAATCGGCCTGGCCGCCTGGAATGCCACCATACAAATGGCTGTAGCCAAACAGTGCGGCGCCTGGCGGAATGCCTTTCTTATTAATGATGGAACCGCGTCCAGTGTTAGTGGTTTCGCAGGCGGCGAACAGATCGTGCTGGCAGAAGAAGCAACTGCCGCAAGCGATGACAAAGGGGATCACTACACGGTCGCCTACCTGCAGATTGGTTACGTCCGTCCCTATGTCTTCGACGATGCCCATGAACTCGTGGCCGAAGATATCGCCCGACTCCGTTTCCGGAATCTTTCCTCGGTACAGATGAAGATCAGAGCCACAAATGGCAGTCGCGGTGACCCTGAGGATGATGTCGTCGGGGTCTTTAATAATGGGGTCAGGGACGGTATCGACTCTGACATCGTTAGCTCCGTGGTAAGTCAATGCTCTCATTGTCTCAAGCTCCTGCAACCGTGGATTTCGATAGAGGTATGCAGGGGAAGCCTCATTGAGGGCCAAAGTTCAGCTGAACCTGTCGAGTGGTGCTGCCCTTAATTACCTGAGCTCTCACCGAGCCCCGATTCTGATCTGAACGATAATCCGGTTGCTTGAATCAAATCAGGAAGGCTAATCCCGGGGAGTGAAACTCAAGTGGACGACACTTCGCTTGCTTTCATGATCTTTGCAGCTGACCACCCAGATGCGCTTCAGCAAATTCGTGCATTAGGCGAAGCCGAGGCTCAGGAGGCAGGTGAACCGTTGCCAGAGCTTCGCACTACGATGGTCAATCAGATCCTTGCCGGGGAAGCCACCCATCGAGGCATTTCGCTAGAAGCCCTCGTAGAGGGGCTCATTGGAAGGCTTGACGAATCAGTTCACGACTCAACCCTGCCTGGCCTTGACAAATACAACCAAATGCGGAATTTCGATGCCACACCCGAACCATCAGGTGAGCCAAGAATTTCGAGGCGTTCGAAGCGTGCCGCTCCTCAAGCCTTACAGTTCTGTGTTCACAAACATGATGCCACCCGGCTGCACTACGATTTCCGTCTGGAGCTTGATGGCACCCTTAAAAGCTGGGCCATACCCAAGGGGCCGTGCTTCGATCCAAAAGTGAAGCGCCTCTCGGTGCATGTCGAAGATCACCCACTCGATTACGCCTCGTTCGAAGGCACCATCCCCAAAGGGCACTACGGCGCTGGGGATGTGATCGTTTGGGATCGCGGTGTCTGGCTTCCTCGAGGTAATCCAGCGGAGGCCTATAAGAAGGGCCGCATGAAGTTCGAGTTGCAGGGTGAAAAGCTATGTGGTGAGTGGAACCTCGTTCGAACGAACATAGAGGGAAAGCAGGAGCAATGGTTTCTGATCAAGCACCAAGACGAGGCCGCTAAACCGCTTGCCGATTTCGACGTTGTGGTCGATCTGCCCAACAGTGTGCTGAGCGACCGTACCATCATCCCCAAGAAGCGCGGTCGGGTGAAAGCAACGTCATCCAATCCGACCCCTCCTACAGCCGTCACCGGGCCGAGCACAGACGACGCTGTGGCTGCAGCACTGCCAGAGAAGCTGTCTCCGCAGCTAGCGACCTTGGTGGACTCCAGCCCTCGAAGCGAAGCGTGGCGCTACGAAATCAAGTTCGATGGTTACCGCATGCTGTGCCGCGTCGATGGAGATGACGTCCGGCTGTTCACCCGCAATGGTCACGACTGGACTGCGAAGTTGCCCAAGCAGGCGGCTGCAATCGCCTCGCTTGGGCTTGCAACGGCCTGGCTGGACGGCGAGATCGTCATCCTAGATGAGAACGGCGTACCGAATTTCCAAATGCTACAAAATGCTTTCGACGCCGGCAGGAGTCAAGGAATCGTCTACTACCTGTTCGACTTGCCGTACCTCAATGGCGCGGATCTTCGGCAGGTGCCGGTAGAGAATCGTCGAGGTTTGTTGAAGCAGATTTTCGATGACTCGACCGACCCGCTGCTGAGGTTCTCCGAAGACTTCACCGAAGACGTCGACGCATTGATGAACAGTGCCTGCCAGATGCGCATGGAGGGGTTGATCGGCAAACGCTTGGGCAGTCCCTACGTATCCCGGCGCAGTGATACGTGGGTCAAGCTCAAGTGCCAACATCGCCAAGAGTTTGTGATCGTCGGCTACACCGACCCGAAAGGTGCAAGGAGTGGCTTTGGCGCCCTCGTCCTTGCCCTCAATGTTGAAGACAGTGGGAAGTTGCGGTACGCCGGCAAGGTCGGCACTGGTTTTACTGAATCGACTCTCGCCACCATCCTGGAAACGCTACTGCCGCTGGAGCAGAAACAGGTGCCGGTGATGAACCCACCGAAAGGTGTCGACGGCAAAGGCATTCACTGGTTGCGGCCTACCCTGCTCGCCGAGGTCACCTTCGCCGAGATCACCTCGGACGGTGTGGTCAGGCACGCGGTGTTCCAAGGTATCCGGACGGACAAGCCTGTCCAGGAGATTACGGAGGAGAAGCCGGCGCCTGCGCCGAAGGGGGGAGGGTCAGCTAAAGCGAAGTCGGAAGACAAAACCTCCGCGACCATGGTGCGGATCACCCATCCTGAGCGTGTGATTGATCCCAGCAGCGGCCTCACGAAACGAGACCTGGCCGAATACTACGCGCAGGTCTCACCTTGGCTCCTGCCTCACCTGAAAGACCGGCCCATTGCTCTGGTCAGGACACCAGAGGGGATTACCGGAGAGCTGTTTTTCCAGAAGAATGCAGATCGCCTGGCCATCCCGAATATCACCACAGTGGCCAAGGCCGAAGCCGGCAAAGCGGGCATGGTCATCAACAACGTCGAGGCTCTTGTCGGTGCTGTGCAAATGAGCACCATTGAACTGCATTCCTGGAACGGTACGACTGACCATATCGAACAGCCAGACCGCTTCGTGTTGGATCTCGATCCTGATCCCGCGCTGCCTTGGAAAGCCATGGTCGAAGCCACTCAGTTAACCTTGGTAGTGCTCGATGAGTTGGGTCTGCAGTCGTTTCTCAAAACCAGTGGAGGAAAGGGCATCCACATCATGGTGCCGCTCACGCCTAAGGCTTCGTGGGAAGAGGTGAAAGCCTTCAGCCAGGCCATCGTAAAGTACATCGCGAAGCTTATCCCTAATCGGTTCGCGGCCGTAATGGGCCCTAAGAACCGCATTGGCAAGATCTTCATCGATTACCTGCGGAACGGTAAGGGAGCTACGACCGCCAACGTCTTTTCGGCGCGGGCGAGGGAAGGGTTGCCCGTGTCAGTGCCGATCTTCCGGGAGGAAATCATAGAGCTGCAGTCGGCAGCCAGATGGAACATCAAAAATTTGCAGGAGCGTCTGGATGAGCTTGGTGGCGATGATCCATGGGGTGATATGGTTGAGGTTGACCAGCTCATCACGATGGAGATGCAACAACGAATCGGGATGAAATCATGAGCGCGTGACAGGATTCAGCGGCATGCGGCGCCGGGCGGTATACGAGGAACGTAAGCCGCCGTGCAAAAAATTGTGATGAGGAAAAGTAGGCGACAGAGGGTTCTGGTTTGCCTCAGCTCCTATCCTATGGGGCAATCATCAAGATAGATACGTGGGTAAGTCGGCACTCAGAACCAACCTACTGAAGGCTTATAAAATCCATAACTGGCCGGTACGTGGCTAGGTCTCAGCTCAACACCATCCCTCGTCATGTCCTGTCATATTGAACCCCCATAATCCGCCAGGCGGCGATTGCATTGCCGCTTCGCTGCGCTATGGTGAGAGCACCCCACTAATAAGACTAAAGTCGTAGGAGGTCGGCATGCGGATTCGCGGTGATGTTTTCTGGAGATGGGCAGATCCAACGCTTCACCACAGGTCTCACGATGAGACGCTCGACGATGGGACGACCATGGACATCCAGGTGCGACTGTCGCGCACGGGCAGTACCCAATTGTTCATCGGGGTATATGCCGGGACGGGGATGGCGCTCCATGAAGAGGCTTTCTACTCGCGTCCAGGTGAGTCGATGACTCGGGCCCTGGCATGGGGCGTCGGACGTGCACGATGCCTTGCGACCAATCAGCAGCCTGCTGAACGGCAAGTGGCATAAGAATTATGTAAGGCGGGGGGCGGCCATTGCTGGCCGCCACCCTGGTGATCCCATACCCTGAGGCAGGGCGATACAGCTGCATTTCGTGGCACTACAGCGGCCACCAGCCTCGGAGCGCTTCACTACCCGTGATAGATCAAGCCTTCTCGCTTCAGCAGCTTGATGTTGGTTTGTTTCACCATCGCTCCTGTCAGTTCATGACCACTGAACCAGCGGCATTCCACGATTTCGTGACCCGCGCTCGGCAGCATCGTGGGTTCGATAGACATTTGATAGAGGTAGTGTTCTTCGTCATCGAAGATGTAATGGCCCAGAAACCGAGCGCCAGTGAAGGGCAGGCTTGTCTCCTCCTTCAGCTCTCGTTTTGCCGCGTCAACATGCCCTTCGCCAGGATCAATCTTGCCGCCTGGTAGTGACCATTCAGGAGCGTCTTTGCGGACAAGAAGAATCTTCCCCTCCTGCAAGCAGATTACTGTCGAATGCATCTCTCTTAGGTTGGTCATGTTCAATCCTCCTCTATGTACGGAGGGCTTGAAAATCACGGGAAAAGTTCACGTTAAACGACGGTGTGAGCGTTGGCGCCTGCCAGCTTTTGTCAGACCAGCACGCCGATGCATGGATCTTGAGTTAAATTTATAGGTCTCCCCCGGTGGTGCTTTGTCCTATGGATTACGGTGATCAGCGCTCAGCAATCGAATCGTTCGTGACGAACGACGGCCAGATTGGCACCCAGATGCGTCGAGTAGATTGGGCCGGCACTTCTCTGGGTGATCCAGGGTGCTGGCCGGTTCAGCTGCGCCACGCCGTGAGTTTCTTGCTCAGTTCGGATCTGCCCACTGCACTTCTTTGGGGGGCCGACAGCACACTGCTCTACAACGACACCTGGATCCCTGCCATGGGGCCCCGTCATCCCCTAGGGCTGGGCAGGCCCGCGCACGAGGTCTGGACGGCTGTGTGGGGGCGGGTCGGTCTGCAGCTCGAAGCGGTAATGGAAAAGGCAAGCCTGTTATTACTTTCCGATTCGGAGTTTCCGGTTCGCCTGGATCGAGAAAAGCCTTGGGCGTTCAGCTTAAGTCCTTTAAGAGCCCCTGAGGGGCACATCGTTGCTGTCCTAGTGCAAGGGCAAGAAGTACAGCCGTCAGCCCTTGAACCCGTACCGTCGCACATTATGCTGGGTCGAGATCGCCGTATGTTCGACCAGGCACCGGGGTTCATCACCATATTCCGAGGCCCTGACCACATCTTTGAATTCGTCAACGAGGCCTTCAGGCGGAGCTTTGGTGATCGAGGCTATCTCAACCGCTCTGTACGTGATGTATTCCCCGATCTTGAAGGGCAGGGTTATTTTTCCTGGCTGGATGAGGTGTTCAAATCGGGCGAGCGGTTTGTCGCTACCGGCACGCCTATTTCGCTGCTCTGGCAATCAGAGGGGGCCGAGATCCGCTACCTCGATTTCGTGTATGAGCCTGTATTCGACGATGCCGGTGTAGTGACGGGTATTTTCTGCGAAGGCTTCGATGTCACGAAACGAGTGGAAACCGAGCGGGCGCTTAAAGAGGAAAGCCGCACGCTTGAGATCCTTCGAGACATCAACGCGGCGTTCGCCAGTGACCTGAATCTTGAACGGATCGTGCAAAACCTCACGGATGCAGCAACGTCGCTCACAGGAGCAGCTTTTGGCTCTTACTTTGCCAATGAGGTCGACGATGCCGGCGCGCATCTGAAGCTTTATACCTTATCAGGTGCTGATCGCTCGGCCTTCGAAAAGTTGGGTCATCCTCGCGCCACTCCGGTGTTTGCACCTACTTTCCGGAATGAAGGTGTCGTTCGATCCTTGGACATCCTGGCTGACCCTCGCTATGGCCAGTTCGAGCCCCATCATGGAATGCCGAAGGGGCATCTGCCCGTACGCAGTTACTTGGCGATCTCGGTGGTATCGAGAACAGGCGATGTCCTGGGAGGGTTGTTTTTCGGTCATCCTGAACCGGGAAAATTCACTGAGCGGCACGAACGGCTGGTAGTTGCCTTGGCCGCCCAGGCAGCAGTGGCTATCGATAACGCCCAGCTTTATCGGCAGGTACAGCAGGCGAAAGCCACACTTGAAGAGCGGGTCGCTCAACGCACAGACGAGCTTTCACAGGCCAACGAAGCCCTTCGCCAAGCTCAAAAAATGGAAGCTCTTGGGCAGTTAACGGGCGGAATTGCGCACGACTTCAACAACATCCTGGCGGCGATTCTGGGAAGCGCCGATTTACTATCACGGCGATTGAAACAGGGGAAAGGGGAAGCTACGGCGCGCCTGTTGGAGGGAATTCAAGTCAGCGCCAAGCGAGCAGCATCGCTGACTCAGCGCCTGCTCGCATTCTCTCGACGGCAGACGCTCGATCCCCGGCCTACGGACGTCAACGTACTTATCGATGGTCTGGTCGACCTGATCAATCGCTCGGTGGGCCCGGCAATTACTGTCATCACGCATCTGGAGCCGGATCTAGGGTTGTCCCGGATTGATCCTGCCCAGTTGGAGAGTTCGCTGCTCAACCTGGCGATCAACTCGCGTGATGCCATGCCCGAGGGGCGCGGTGCGATGTCCATCACTACGCAGACAATCGAACTCGACGACCTGATGGCGGCTCGTGCCGAGCTGCCTCCAGGCGAGTACATCGCGATTTCTGTCACTGACTCGGGAAGCGGCATCTCTCCCGAGAACATCAAGCGGATATTTGACCCGTTCTTCACCACTAAGCCACTTGGCCAGGGCACCGGACTGGGGCTATCCATGGTGCATGGTTTTGTACTGCAGTCCGGTGGCCAGATTGATGTGCATTCCCAAGAAGGTGTGGGCACGACGATCCGCCTCTTGCTGCCAAAATTCGAAGGGCAACTGGAATTACTCGAGGGCGAGGCCAGGCAGAGTGCGCTTAGCGGTCAAGGGGGCGGGAGAATTCTAGTAGTCGATGACGAACCAATCGTGCGCATGTCCATCGTGGAAGCCTTGATGGAGGCCGGATATGAAGTTGATGAGGCTGAAGATGGATCTAGCGCCATGCATACGCTTCGTTCGTGCCCGCCTTATGATCTGCTCGTCACCGATGTCGGGCTTCCAGGTGCGCTGAATGGACGGCAGGTGGCAGATGCCGCTCGTGAGGCTTTTCCAGACCTTCTGGTTCTATTCGTGACCGGTTTTGCAGAGGCATCGGTTTTGAAAGGTGGATTCCTGACACCTAGCACGGCAGTGATCACAAAACCGTTCGACATTCAGGTACTCCTGAACAAGGTGACCGTAATGCTGCACCAGCCCCAGACTTGAGCAGGTTGCCGGAACTCAGCTTGCACCCCGGCAGTCATCAGCATAAGGGAGTACGTCCCAGCGTTCAGGATGTCGCGCGTTCTTTAGGTGCGATCCCTCATGAGCGTCATCAAGCATCGTCCAGCAAGGGCAAAAGTAACGATCATCTGTACCCGAAATGACCAGGTTCTTCTTGTTCGCAGGAAGGGTGCCAAATGGAAGTTTCCAAACGGTCTCCTTGAGAGAGGAGAGGCCCCAACCGTGGCTGCCGCTAGAGAGCTTTGGAATGCCCTATCGTTACACTGCTCAGGCTTGCATCTCGTGGGCACCATTGAGGTAGGCCATGTGCTCCACCATATCTTCACCACTGACTTCGCTGATGGCTGTAGCGTTGCGCTGGGGAGAGGCATTGTCGCGTGTAGGTGGATCGGCTGGGAGGAGCTGAGTTCCACCATGCTAAAGCCTACAGCCGCGGCCTTGCTTTCCCGGGGCCTGCCACAACTCATCCATCTCGATGAAGTGGAAGCGCTGACGTTGGCAACCGCTGAAATTTGAACGGACGTATGGAGTTTGCGGTGGCTCTAACCTAAGCGTCCGCCAAACAGGCCATGCGCGAGCACGACCGGAATCCAGGTACGTGTAGCAGCCGCTCATCACTGGTCTTTTGTCGGCACCGATTCCCTAGCGAGACTGCACTGCTTGTTGAAGGGAGGTCGTTGCAGCACACTGATCATCCATCGTAAGGAAACGGCCGCATATGAAGGCTACGCCTCACACCCCCCTGATTATCCTAGATGTCCAAGATGCTATTGATCAGCCTATCTGGAATGGCAAGAGCCACCCTGGTTATCTGTCCGTCATCCAGCGCCTTCTGCGGCACTGGCGATCAAACGGCTGGCCCGTACTTCATGTGAAACATGATGAAAAGAATCCCACCTCCAGCTATCACGTTCACGGCCCCTGGAATGGAATCAAGAAAGAAGTTGCTCCGATAGAGGGCGAGGCTGTCATCATCAAGCATGAGAACTGTGCCTTCATAGGAACCCGATTGGATGCCATTCTGAGAAGCATGCAAGTAAAACGTATTGTTCTGGCTGGCGTTGTGATTCATAACAGCATGGATGCGACTATCCGAGCGGGGAAGGCACTTGGATACGAAATTATTCTCCCAGCGGATGCCACAACTGCCGTACCCGTCAACAGGTCAAACGGAACGTGCTGGGACGCCTTGACCGTTTATGAGTTGACCTTAGCAATCTTGGGCACTGAATATGCCCAAGTTATGTCATCAGAAGATGTGATCGCACAATTCTGCTTGTGAAGCAGTGCCTGGTACCCACTCATTCGACAGCACGACTGCAGTGGCCAGCTCGCCTTGAGCGCCGCTAAACTGCCCAAAACCTGTGAGGATGGAAGCCCGGAGGGCCGCAACTTAGCGAAGCCAGGTTGCGGTTTACGACAGCGTCCCCGATAGGGGCACGTTCAGTCTTTCCTGCCGGTGCCTCGAGGCGAAGCTCTAAGGCTACTGGCTTGATCGGCTGTTCGCTTTCTCAGCTGTCGGTCTGGCGGGCTGATTCAGATGAGCACCGGTTGGATCGGTGATCTGAATGACGTTGCCGTGCTGCCAACCATCCGCCTTCGGATCAGCCGCAGGAATTTGAATGTCAGCCCGCTGAGCTTTGGTCTTTGCCGCATCCACTCTCAGACGCCGATTCCGCTGCTCGACCATCGTTGGATCAGCCTGGCCATCCGCTGTGAACCCCATCATCAACTGCGGGACGCCCACCGGTAGGGCTTTTTCCTGGTCGGTGTGCCACGTGTGCCAGGTCTTCCCATAGGTATGGGCAAGCCGCTCCATCAGCGCATGTTCTGCAGCTGCAGGGATACCCGGCGCGATCAACTGCCCGGATGAAACCTCATAGCCATGACTGTGCCACATCGCCTTCTCCTTGGCCGGCAGACCAGCAAACAGCTTTACGTCGATGATGTACTCGACACCCATGATCTTCGCTTCCTTGGTGTTACCGTCGAAGATGACGCACTGGATGACATCCTCATTCAGGATGGAGCAGTAGTGATGCGCTTCCATCTGCACATCAGGATGTCCGTTGTAAAAGTGGAAGCCATCCAGGTAGGCGTTAATAGCCTCAATGGGCGGCTTGGCCTGCAAGGTCGCGGCTCCGGCTTCCAGCAGCTGAGTCTTTGCTGATTCGGGCCTACCAGGTGTCTCCACTGGCGACTTTGTCTCAGGAGCAGCGCAAGCCCACAGCAGACTACAGGCCAGGGGAAGGGTTATGAATCTGATGAGTTGTGGCATGAGAGTGGCTCTGGCTAGTGTCCTCAAGGGACAGCCTGGGCCAGCAGAACGGACAATTCAGAAGACAAACGGCCTGGGTCGATGACGAATTCCAGGCAAAAGAAAGCCCGCTGCTAGGCGGGCTAATGGGAGCTTCTATCACACGTAGGGATAGGACGAGTGTTGCCTAGGTGTCGTGAAAATTGGGTGAAAAAAAAGTCCCGACATTGTCACCGGGACTCCCTCAATGCAGGCCCAGTCATATCTGCGTGAGTCTGCGAGAGAGATTTGCGACGGTTCACGTCGTTCAATCTTGTGGTCAAATGGCAAGCGGAGCGCGCCGGCCCACTGGGTCAGAGGCGTGAGGATGGAAGCCCGTTAGGGCCGACCCCTGGCGACGCCAGGGATCGGTTCACGACAGCCGTCCCCCATTAAGGGGCACGCTCAGGGGAATGCCACATCAAGCAGCTTCAGACAGGCCTGAGGCTACCTTCTGGGTCGCATTTATGATGCTAAGCGGATGCCACTAGGGTGGGGGACTTCTTCCAAGCAAGGTGAGCAGTTAAGTCTGCAAAAAAACCGCCGCAGCAAGGGTATGCTGCGAATGGCAAAGGACTAAAAATTTAGATGGATATTTATACTGCTCCTAGTCTTTGAGTTAGGGTCTGGAACGTAACCGCCAAGTTGAGCTTTAACCGAAAATGGTATGCAGCCGATCTTTAAAGTGATCCCATACTTCAGGGTTAATCAAGTGCGGTGGACGTTCGCCTCTCAGCAGCATCTTAATTTGATTCGCGGAGGACGCCGCTACGTTGCGTCGACCGCCATGGCTAACTCCAGCAGTGTGATGTGTCGCAATCACATTCTCTAACGTGAGCAGACTAGCCTCTCTGGGTGGAGGTTCCACTACCCACACATCCAGTCCTGCCCCTGAAAGATGGCCCGACTTCAGCGATTCATACAGAGCCTCTTCGTCATGAATCCCGCCCCTTGCAGTAGAGATGAATACTGCCCCTTGTTTCATTTTCGAAAACTCAGGTGCCCCCATCAGGATTTTGGTTTCATCATTCAGTGGGCAATGAAGAGTTACGTAGTCCGACTCGTGAAGCAATTTATCAAGCGAAACCGGCTCGGCACTGCGCGAGCGTACCGTCTGTTCATCCAGGAGAGGGTCATATGCCAGGACGTTCATGCCAAACGCACGACCTAAACGCGCAACGCGCTCACCAATTACCCCCAGACCGATGATGCCCAAAGTCGATCCATAGATCTCATGTCCCATGAGATCTTCTCGGGAGAATCCAACATCGGTACGCAGGCGCCGGTTGGCCTCGAGTATCCTTTTGCTGAGGGCCAAAATAAGGCCGAACGTATGTTCAGCTACCGAGTTTGCGTTTGCCCCAGCCTGGTTCACCACAGCGATCCCAGCTTGAGTGCAGGCCGCAACGTCGACCGTGTCAAATCCTGCGCCTCCAGAAGAGATGCAAAGCAAATCAGGGCACTTACTAATTAGTTCCTGACCAGCAAACCATTGACGCGGCAATTCATCTTTCGCTGGTGAAATATGATAGGCGTGAGTACGGCTCAGCCCCTCCCAAACACCGTCAGGATTCGAACGAGCGAGACGCTGTAGCATGATGCCGGGTACGGCGTCCATAACTTCATCAAATACGGGATTAATCCACAAATCCAATCGACTGACGATAGCAATAGGCGTTTTCATGTGTACTCTCAAATAATACATGGGCGTGCGGTTCGACGCCCACAGTTGTTAGTCTGACCTAAAGGTTTACTAGAGAATCTCGAATTCGAATTGGGCGACTCCCTCAATCCCCCCACGTAACCGATCTCCACTATTTACGGAACCTACTCCTGCAGGAGTACCGGTAAAAATAAGATCGCCTGGTTTTAGCTGAACGGCTTGAGAGGCGTGAGCGACAATTTCCGGCACCGACCAGATCTGTTGAGACAAATCGCCTTCTTGGCGCAATTCGCCATTCACCTCTAGCCATATACGGCCTTTGGACGGGTGACCGGTTTGCGTAACAGGGTGAATAGATGCGCAAGGGCCACTGGCGTCGAAGCCCTTAGCCCAATCCCAAGGCCGCCCCATGGATTTAGCTTTGGCTTGGAGGTCACGTCGAGTGAGATCGACTCCAACACTGTACCCCCAGACGTGATCCAGAGCCGCTTCCTTCTTTATATTCTTGCCCCCCAAGCCAATCGCGATAACCAGTTCCACCTCATGATGCAGGTCTGAAGTCAAGGGTGGATAAGGAATTTGTCCTGATGCAGGAACTATCGCATCGTTGGGCTTCATGAAAAAGAAAGGTGGTTCACGATCAGGGTCATGCCCCATTTCACGAGCATGTTCAGAATAGTTTCTACCCACACAGAAGACGCGCCGAATAGGAAACTGCTCCTGTGAACCCGCAACCTGCAAAGCTGGGAACTGAAATTTTGGCAATACGAACTCACCCATGAGCAACTCCTCGGGACGTCTAGACATGTTTAAGTTTAATTGGCAACTGAAGCGATAGTTTACTTTGGGCAGGCTGGCGACCTGCCCGGCCTCGCCCATTCAGCTGGGAACGTTTACTTTCTCGGAGCAGACTCCGCTATCACTTTTCCTTTTAGTCCTTCCTTGATCCGACACAAATATGCAAGTGATAACCACGGCGAAGAGAGCCATCGCGCTCAAAGCAAACAGGCCACTTTCGAAATTGCCGTACACTTCCTTGGCCAATCCTACGATCCCTGGGCCAAAGAAGCCTCCCAAGTTGCCCACCGAATTTATAAGCGCAATACCTGCAGCTGCACTGGTTCCACTCAGGTACAGCGACGGTAGCGGCCAGAAAGGCCCCTTGCATCCCATAATTCCGATAGTTGCCACACACATTGCTACGATTGCCAAGGTGCTATTCGCCATTAAGCCTGCAGTACCTAATCCACAAACAATCAATAAGAGTGAGAGCGCAAGGAAGATCTTTCGCTTGTTGAACCTGTCGGAAAGATACCCAATACCGACCATACCCAGGCATCCTACGATGTAAGGGAGTGCAGCAATAAATCCAATTTCCATCCCAGCGAAACCTTGCTGCTTAATTATTTGCGGCATGAACATTGAAAGTCCGAGATTTGTCGCGGTGGCGCAAAAATAGATAGCACACAAAGCTAAGACTGCCGGTTCACGAAATACTCGCCAGATAGAGGCTTTCTCATCTAGTTTTGGAGGCTGAGCCTTAATGTCTTTCTCTAATTCATCACTCAACCACGCGCGCTCCTCATCAGAAAGCCAAGCGGCTTGCTTTGGCGAGTCTGGCAGATACTTCAATACGACGCCGACCAGAAGCACACCTGGAATGCCTTCAATTATGAAGAGCCATTGCCATCCTTTAAGGCCGAGTATTCCATCCATGCTCAGAAGAGCTGTAGAGATTGGGGCACCAATTGCCAAGGCAATCGGTATAGAAAGCATGAACGTCGAAATAATACGAGCACGGTAGCGTGCCGGGAACCAGTAGGTAAGATAAAGGATAACGGCAGGGAAGAAGCCTGCCTCAGCTACACCAAGCAAAAATCGCATGGCTAGGAAACTTTTGGGGCCTTCCACGAATGCCATACAGGTCGCAATCAATCCCCAAGTAAACAAAATCCTTGCGATCCAGCGCCTTGCACCGACTTTGGTCATGAGCAGGTTGCTCGGCACCTCAAACAGGCAGTATCCAACAAAGAACAGGCCTGCCCCTAGGCCATAGATGGCGGCACTGAGGCCAATGTCCGCGTTCATAGTGAGGGCGGCGAACCCCACATTGACTCTATCTAGGTAGGAGATGATGTAAAGCATTACCAGCAGTGGTAGCAGTCGAAGGAAAATTTTGCGAGTAATTCGCTTCTCGGTTTCATCATTCATAACGGTACCTATTGTTTTTATCTGGATACTGTCTCGCTTGCTCGGCGCTATCACCTCAGTCCACACCTAGGCATTAGGCAGACCCAATGAGGCACCATAGCGACTCGATGGACACAGGCTGACACATGAATGACCAGTTCCAAACCGTAAAATTATGCTTCTAAGCATGCGCTTTCTGCATGCTGACCTGACTGAAGCGTTTATTTTTTCATGCTTAAATCGCATGCTGCGACGCCGAAACCGTTCGGCTAAACCCCAAAAAATCTGCTTCCTACAGCTGTGTAAACGCCTATTCATTCTGAAAGCGCATGAACTGCATGAGTTTTTGCCGTTTGAGCCTAATGATTATCCATACCTAACATGCAGCCTGTGAGCACTCATACCCTGTGGGTGCATGCTGGAGGTGTGACATGGATCTACAGATCAAAAATAAGATCGCTTTGGTGCTGGGCGGCGGCGGTGGGCTTGGCGGAGCCATTGCCCTGTCGCTGGCTAAAGAGGGTGTAAAGGTAGCCGTAGCTGACATCAGCATTGATGCTGCTGAGAAAACCGTAAACCTCCTCAAAGAGCATGGGGCTCAAGCGTATGCAATCCAATGGGACTTGGCACGCCTTGAGGATATCGAAACAAAAATTGCCACGATTGAGGCTGAGCTGGGCCCAGTCGATATCCTTGTCAACAACACCGGTGGGCCACCCCCGACCACTGCTCACAGTCAAGATGCAGGCGTCTGGAGCACTCACTTCCAAAGCATGGTGGTTTCGGTCATCAAAATCACCGACCGCGTATTGCCAGGTATGCGCGAGCGTAAATGGGGTCGCGTGATCACCAGCACGTCGTCCGGCGTGGTTTCCCCGATCCCGAACCTAGGGATCTCCAACGCACTGCGTCTCTCGCTGGTTGGCTGGTCTAAGACCTTGGCCAAAGAGGTTGGTAACGATGGTGTGACTGTCAACATCGTCCTCCCTGGTCGAATCGCGACTGGTCGAATCACTTTCCTTGACGAAGCCAAAGCTAAGCGCGAAGGCCGCTCGGTCGAAGAAGTCAGTAAAGAGAGCACTGCTGCCATTGCCGTCGGTCGATACGGCGATCCGAAGGAATACGGGGATGTAGTAGCGTTTCTGGCAAGTGGTCTCGCCGGATACCTCACTGGCTCCACCGTTCGAATTGATGGTGGTCTGATCTCCAGTTTGAGGGAACGCCGTGACTACTACGCCATTATTGTCCACAGAGCAAACGGCGCAACTGAAGCGTTTGCCGACCGCAACGCTGTCTGCCACGTTATCGAAGATGGGTATACCCAATACCTGGCTGGAAGGGCCGGTTGCGCTTCCCGGTCAGAACGCTCAAAGGGTTGTCGGCACAGCCTACACACTTCGTTTTACTCCTATCAGAGCGGATCTGATTCCTGGTGGGAACACCAGGACTGCAATCGAAGAGATGCCAGCCGGAAGCATTGTCGTCTGTGACACTGGCCTGTTGGGGAGGGTGGGTGTTGTCGGTGATGTGTTGTGCTCTCGTATGAAATACCTAGGAGCGAATGGATTGGTCAGCTCCGGTGCGGTTCGCGACGCTGCCGGGATTCGTGCAGCAGGATTCCCTGTCTGGGCGAAATGTGTAGCGGCTCCATTACCCATCGATGCCTTGATGCTGGTCGGGGTGCAAGAGCTGATTCATTGTGCTGGCGTGACTGTGAGCCCTGGTGACGTACTGGTTTGTGATGAAGATGGCGTAGTCGTAATTCCATTTGAAAGGATCGCCGAGGTGATCCAACAAGCGACTCAAACAGAACACTTTGAAGAGTGGGTGATGAAACGTGTAGGCGAGGGGGCAGCGCTGCCTGGCCTCTATCCACCGAGTGATGCGACGAGGCAGGAGTATCACGCCACGTTACAAGCCCCCCACCAGGCCACCTGACAGTTCGATATGGAGAACAATATGAAACTTACAGCTGATGCCCAAGGCGTGTACCCCATTGCCCCTACGCCGTTTCACGATGACGGTGCTGTTGATTACACATCGATTGATCGCATGGTCGACTTCTACAAAGAAATCGGCTGCACAGGGCTGACCGTACTTGGGCAGTTGGGTGAAGCACCAAAATTAGATCAGCATGAGTCCCTAGAGATCGCCAAGCGCATGATCAAGCGTGCAGGTGATTTGCCAGTGATTGTAGGCGTGTCGGCTCCAGGCTTCGCCTCAATGCGAAGCTTGACTCGAGACGTCATGGAGCTCGGCGCGGGCGGCGTTATGATCGCGCCTCCCAATACCCTTCGCACTGACGATCAGATCGTCAATTATTATACCCAGGCGGTCGAAGCCATTGGCGCGGACGTCCCATTTGTCTTGCAGGACTATCCACTGACCTTCTCGGTACAGATGTCAAACTCTGTTATCCGCAGGATTGTTGCAGACCTCCCTTCTTGCGTGATGCTCAAGCACGAAGACTGGCCAGGGCTCGAAAAGATCTCGACGCTCCGCCGGTTCGAAGAAGAGGGCAGCATGCGACCGATTTCCATCATGGTAGGCAACAATGGCCTATTCCTTGATTTTGAACTGGCTCGTGGCGTCGACGGAGCTAATACTGGCTACGCATTCCCAGACATGCTTTGCGACATGGTCAACCTCACCGCTGCCGGCAAGGTAGACGAAGCGCATGATCTGTTTGATGCCCATCTACCGTTGCTTCGCTATGAGCAACAGCCCGGAGCAGGTTTGGCCGTGCGCAAGTACATCATGATGCGCCGGGGCATCATTTCGAGCGCTGCGCAACGTCGGCCTGCAAGCCCAATGTCCGATACTGCTCGACGTGAAGTCGACTTCCTGCTGAAACGCCTTGCCCGTCATGATAAACGCGCTGAGGTATGAAGCTGATGCTTGAACTGGTCAGCCTTGATGGCTGACCATCTCTTTGGCGGTTAGAATTGAGAGAGAACAGATGTCCATCAGGTCAGTATGAATCCCAGAACGCTGAACCCTTCCATGTCGTCTCTATTAGCATTCGAAGCCTCTGCCAGGCATGGCAGCTTTACTCGAGCAGCTGAAGAACTCAGCCTATCTCAGAGCGCGGTGAGTCGACAGGTGCAGTCCCTTGAGGAGCTCATCGGTGTCCCGTTGTTTGATCGGATCGGACGTCACATTACCCTTACCGAGGTAGGGAAGATCTACTCCGTTGAGATCGCTGGTGGATTAGCTCGGATTCGTGATGCGACCGTTCAGGCTTTCGCCTACCGTAGCGGTGGTGGCTCTCTGCACCTAGGAGTTCTCCCTGCGTTTGGTACGAAATGGCTCCTGCCTCGGATGAGTGACTTCTATGCCAAGCATCCCGAGGTTCTCATTCACATTCATTCTCGCGTCGGCACCGTGGAGTTTGCGAGCACAGGGCTCGATGCGGCCATTTCTGTAGGCGATGGCTTGTGGCACGATGTCGTTTCCTACAAGCTTTTTGACGAAGAGCTGGTTCCTGTTACAGGAGGAGCGAAAAGCTCATCGAAAAATCTTGAAGAACTTGACGACCTGCGTTCTGTACAGCTTCTTCAGGTTGCTGCAAGACCGAATTTATGGATCGAATGGTTCAAAACCCAAGGCAAGAAACCTGACAAGCTAAAACTTGGCCCCCAGTTCGAGCTGACAACTCACTTGATCCAAGCTGTTTCTGCGGGGATTGGCGTGGGGCTCATGCCTCGCTTCCTGATTAGAGACGAGTTAGCCAGCGGTACTCTCCGGATTCCTTTCGAGTCTACCCCGCCGACAGGAACCGGCTATTACCTTCTCATTCCACCACACAAAATCAATCACAAGCCGATGGTAGCGTTCAGAGATTGGCTGCTGGGACAGCTAGAAACGAGTGACTGATAATGGCCACGCTTAGCCCGTCTACGCAACCTACAACATGCCGAACGCGCAGCCCCAACAGGGACTGCTGCCCGATCAGACAGGTGCAGCAACTGGCGCAAAGGTCAGGCATGCTGAACGCGCTCAGGCGCTTTGTGCACCATGGTGTACGCGTAGGCGACGCCCAAACCGCTGAGTCCCGATAAAGCTTTTTGTAGCAGCAGGTCAACCCGTCAAGTCGATCGGGCAGCCGGTATCAACCCTAAAGTAACTGGTTGAGCATGCCCAGAGTGGCGACACCTATTGCAGCTGTGATTAACATAGAAAAGCGCGTAGCAGCCGCGATGGTGACGGCTAGTGCGATCCAAATCTGAGGTTCAGACGAGACGAAGTAGGGCGCGATGACCGAAACAATCACGCATCCTGGCGCTACTTCAAGAACAGATTTTGTGTTCGCGCTAAGCTTTCTATTGCGTAGCAGAAGAAAACCTAAAACCCTGGTCAAATAAGTCGCAACCGCCATGCCGGCGATCACCATCACTCCGTTAGCCGTTATCATTCAGACGCGCTCCAGTAGTAGGCTGTAGCGATCCCCGCGAGAGCGCCGACCAATACATACCAACCGCTAGGCAAAAGCACAGAACATCCAGCAGATACGACAAGGCTCACGCCCCATGGCCTGGCTTTTCTGAAACCTTTCCACATGCCTTTCAACAGTACGATGAAGACTGCCGGCAGAGCCATAGCGAACCCGAAGCGCTCCACATCGCCCAGGATCGGGCCCAATGCGGCACCCAGGCAGGAGAACCCGACCCACACTGGATAAAACGGCACACATGCTCCCCAGTAATAGGGCCAGCTAAACGCAGGCTCCTTGGAATTTACTGAGCGCCGCAGTGTGTCGGCGTAGGATACCGCCCACCCCTCGTCAGCCATGAAGAACAGAGCGGGAATCGCCTTTCGTAAGGGGATGTGTTTCATGTAGGGGGCCAGTACTGCCCCCATCACGATGTGTCGGCTGTTGATCAAAAAGGTCAGGAGAACCAACAAGAAGAAAGGAGGGCTGTCACTCCAAAAACGTAAGGCAGCAAATTCCGAGCCTCCGGCGAAATTCAACCCTGTCATCAAGCCGATTGAAAGTGGGTCAAAGCCTATGTGCGAAGCCTGAGCGCCCAGCACCATTCCGTAAGGCGCAACGGCAAGCAAAAGCGGGCCGGCATCCCTTAGCCCGCGGGATATTTCTGATCTAGTGTGGTTGTCCAGCATCACGCTACTCTCATGACCATCATCCAGGCAGACTGCCCGACAGCGCTGACAAGCCTGACAATATTTTTTGTTCAATAAAAACGCATTATGCGGATTGGCTGCATTCGAAAAACGAATAATAGCGTTAAGTCACCAGCTACGAATCCCTTAGAACGTCTATGACAAAGCTGTAGAACGCACTGACCGCACGAGAATGGCCGGACTCCTCACTCCTCAGAATGGCCATCTCTATATCCTGCAGCGGAGGTAAGCCATGCTCATCTCCAAGGATCTCGAGCTCTGGATCAACCGCACAGCGGGTGATCGCGATGACGGCCAATCCTGCAGACGCGACGGTAAGCTGACCAGCAATATTAGGACTGTTGTACACAACCCGATAATTTCGCTGCCGTGATGAGAGCCCGTTCAGGATCTCCGTCCGGATCCGTCCTCCCACTTCATGCAGGGCAATGGGCACTGGGTCTTTCAGCCAGACCTGGTGATCCCGTGATGCGGCCCACACCAGAGGTTCTTTGAATAAGAAGGTGCCTCTGTGCGGCCGGTCACGGCAGACTAGCGCTAGATCAAGCTGGCCCCGTTCAACCTTCGCGATCAGGGAAGTGCTCTGCTCGCATACGACAGTGATCTCAACCTCGCTGTGGCGCGCGGCGAAACTGCCGAGTACAGGCATGGCATAACGCCTTGCATAGTCATCGGATACGCCGAATGAAACTCGCCCCGAAAGATGGCCGCCGTGAAGCGCAGCCAATGTTGCTGCATGGTATTCCAGCAAGCGCCGGGCATGTGTCAGTAGGTCATAACCTGCCGGTGTCAGCGAAAGGCTGTGAGGGCCGCGCACCAAAAGCTGGCGGCCAACGCTCGTCTCAAGCTTTTTCAGCTGCATGCTCACAGCGGATTGCGATCGATGGATTTGTCGCGCAGCAGCGGTCACTGAACCAGAGTCGACAATGGCCACAAATGCCTGCAGCCAGTCGATCTGCAGATCTTTAGATTGCATCGGTTTTCCTGTTGGAAGGGTTCACGTGTACCGCATCAGCTACCACTGCAGGCTGCCGTACTGCTGCCCTGCTAGTTGATGCAGGAAGGGACGCAGAAGCATCAGCAGAAGGCGGGATGTTAGCGATGGTGGACTGCATCAGCGCAACGACCTTTGAGCTCCCGTCTTCCTTGAACGCTAGTATCTCTCCGGTACACACAGTCAGACTTTTGCCTGAATTCTGAACCTTGCCGATGGCAACGAATCGCTGGCCCAACGCAGGTCGAAGCAAATTGATTTTATACTCGGCAGTCACCACATCATATCCATCAGGCAACGCTGTGAGGGCCGCATATCCGCATGCGCTATCCAACACGCTCGCGACGGCGCCAGCATGGACGAACCCGTTGTGTTGGACTATGTCCTCGGAGTACGCCAGCTCGATCTGAACCTCACCGTGCTCGACCTTATGTAGGTACGCCTGGAGGGTGCGCATCAAGGGTTGCCGATCAAAACTTTCGCTGACACGTGCCCACAACTCATCCATGTAGATTTCCTTGTTTGATAGTCTCCCCGCTCCAACCAGGGATTTAGGTGCTCGTCTGCCACAAGTACAGCACGCCTAACGATTGGGGCGCCTGCGCAATTCCAGCTAGGCATATTCCCTTCAAGTAGCTTGAGTTCGACGCGGCCACCGCCTTATTCCCTGGAACAGATACACGATAGATTCTTGAAAATGGGTTTATTCTCCACGATTTAGGCGAGTGGCGCGACGTCGAAATCGACTTTGTGAGCTGCAGCGTGACGAAAGATGACATTGATTGACTTAGCTGAGCGCAGGGGATCATGCCATTCACTTTCTCAGCACAGGATGAGTTCACGTCAGGTTAAAACTGCCGAATGAGTTTCGACTGACGTCATTTCTCGTCATGAGACGGGTGGTTGAGGGCGCTCGGTTCTGCCTGAGGGGCAATGCTCCTCACGGTATAGTTGATTGAGCAACTGAGTTCGTTGTCGGTCATTTTTTGGAATGATAGCTATATTCACAAATCAGATTTCAACCACCTGTCTAATCCAACTACTATGCTGGAACAGTTTTATGTCGGACATGCTAACGCTTGGCGGCGTCCTAATTGTATTCGTAAATAAAGTGGGATTAGTTGCATGAAGCGTTTTGAAAATCTGATTGGTGGGGAAAAATGCCCAGCGGCCTCTGGTAAATGGCTTCGCAGCCTGGATCCTTACCGGAACGAGGATTGGTGCGAGATCCCTGACAGTGACGAGGTCGATGTCGATCGGGCTGTCGAAGCGGCGCGCGACGCATTCCAATCGGACGCTTGGCGTAGCCTAACACCCACGGCTCGTGGCGCACTCCTCCGACGCGTCGGCGACTTGATTGCCGAGAACGCAGAGCGTCTGGCCGAGCTGGAGGTGCGGGACAACGGCAAGTTGCTGAGCGAAATGCTCGCTCAGCTCAAATACATTCCCCAGTGGTACTACTACTTTGGTGGTTTGGCCGACAAGATCGAGGGTGGGGTGCTGCCTATCGATAAGGCTGACCACTTCGTGTACACCAACTGGGAACCACTCGGGGTCATCGCAGCCATCACGGCCTGGAATTCCCCATTGTTGTTACTCACCTGGAAGTTGGCGCCTGGCCTGGCCGCAGGGAATACGTTTGTCATCAAACCTTCGGAGTTTGCCAGTGCTTCCACTCTGGCCTTCGCTGATTTGTTTGAGGAAGCAGGGTTCCCTGCTGGTGTCGTGAACGTCTTGACGGGTACCGGCCGTGGTGCGGGCCAGCGCTTGGTCAGTCACCCCGATGTCGCCAAGGTCGCGTTCACCGGTTCTGAAGCTACCGGCCGGGCAATAAGCAGCAGTGCAGGTGCCAACCTCAAGCACGCGACACTCGAGCTGGGTGGCAAATCCGCCAATATCGTCTTCGCCGATGCAGACTTGCAGGCCGCTGCGGCAGGTGTAGCTTCGGGCATCTTCGCTGCGACTGGCCAAACCTGCATGGCAGGTTCCCGACTGCTGGTTCAACGGGAAGTGTATGAAGAGTTTCTCCAAGCCATATGCACGATTGCCGAAGGTATCAAGTTGGGCAATCCGGTCGACCCTGACACGCAGATGGGCCCGGTTGCCAATGCCCCTCACTATCAGAAGGTGCTGGGCATGATTTCGCAGGCAATGGATGACGGTGCCGAGCTGGCATATGGCGGCAATCCGCACACGGATGCGTCTGGTGGCTTGTTTATTCAACCTACCGTTTTCCGAGACGTATCGAATGAATCGCGACTCGCGCAAGAAGAGATTTTCGGCCCTGTGCTCGCGGTCATTCCTTTCGACACAGAAGAGGATGCCATCGCCATTGCGAACGGTACGCCGTTTGGCTTGGCTGCTGGCGTATGGACGACAAACATGTCCAGGACGTTCCGCATCAGCCAAAAGCTCAAGTCGGGAACTGTGTGGGTCAACACTTACCGCGCCCTGAGCTACATCGCACCTTTCGGAGGCATGAAAGCCAGCGGGCTAGGACGTGAGAGTGGTCAGGAGATGATCAAGTCTTACATGCAAACCAAGACTGTCTGGATCAACAATTCCACTGAAGCAGTCACTAACCCTTTCATCATGCGTCTTAGCTAACGCACTCAAATCGCTCAGCACTTGCCGGGAGGCGGAAATCACGCCGCCTCTCAGCTCTGTCGCACCTGGAGGTTTTAAAGCTTCTACCATCAACCGAAGGAAGTTCGCTATGAAAGCAGTATATTTTCTCGGGAATAGGCAGTTAGAGCTCAGGGATGTGCCTGATCCATCCCCCGGCCCAGGTGAGGTTATCTTGGAGATTAGGGCATCAGGCATGTGCGGCACGGATCTCAAATACTATCGGGCAGCCAATGGAGCAAATTCAATTGGCCTCGGCCGTACGGATGGTGCTCTTGTGATCGCTGGGCATGAACCTTGTGGCGTGATAGTGGAGGTTGGCCAGGGGGTCGTAGATTCTGTTGCACGTATAGGCGCCAGAGTGATGAACCATCACTATGCTGGCTGCGGCTGCTGCGGCCAATGTCGTACCGGTTGGACTCAGATGTGCGACGAAGGCGCGACGACATTTGGAGCGAACGGTGATGGAGCTCACGCCAGGTACATGAAGGTGCCGGCGAACTCGCTGGTAGCCCTCCCGGATGACCTTTCATTCAAGGCGGGGGCGGCCATCTCATGCGGTACCGGGACAGCCTGGGGTGGGCTAGACAGGCTTGGCATACGCGGGTGCGAGACACTGGTCGTGTTTGGCCAAGGCCCGGTCGGATTGAGCGCGACCCAACTGGCTCTAGCGATGGGCGTTGAGGTGATCGCTGTCGACGTCAGCAAAGAACGACTGCAGCAGGCAGCCGTGCTGGGAGCTAAATTCTGCCTACATGCCCTCGGCGACCTCGACGTTGTGGATGCGATCTTCGATATCACCAATGGCCACGGCGCAGACTGTGCTATGGATTGCTCAGGTGTGGCCAGCGCTCGGCTGCAAGCTATACGCTCAACGCGTAAATGGGGCCGGGTAGTCTTCGTGGGGGAAGGGGGCGAGGTCACAATTGACGTGAGCAATGATCTGAATCGCAAGCAGCTCACTGTGATGGGGAGCTGGACATTCAGTAAAGTTGGCCAAGCTTCATGTGCACGATTCATCGCTGAACGAAAAGTCGATGTAGACGGACTCTTCACTCACAGTTGGCCACTCGAGCAAGCGGAGCAGGCCTATGAAATTTTCGATACGCAGACCACGGGGAAGGGAGTGCTGATCCCAGTCTGAATCGCACTGCGGCCCCTGACTCAGGGCATACAACGCTCAGGGGCCCACTGGTGGACATTAGTCTTCAAGAATTCGACGCGCTCTTTCGATGACTGGACGATCGATCATGACGCCATCTACCTGGGTAGCGTAGGTGTCCCGTGTCGCTTCAATTACAGTCTTTGCCCATTGGATATCGGCTTGGGTGGTGGCAAAAGACCGATTGCACCAGGCGATCTGCTTAGGATGGATGCACAACTTGGCACCAAATCCCATCGATCGCTCAAAAGAGGCATCGGCAATGAATCGATCTGGGCTGGAAAAATCAGCGGTCACGCCGGCGATGGGTGAGGGTAGTCCAGCACAGCGAGATGCAAGGGTGATCACCGAACTCGGGTAGATCATTGCCTCGTGTACGTCGCCGAGCCGCAGATCAGTTTGGTAATCCATGTTCCCGAATGCCAGGCGGCTGACCCTTGGAGTCAGTGATATGGCCGAGACATTGAACACTCCCACTGCAGTCTCCACCATCGCCACTAGCTCCCAGTGCGCCGGAGCATAATTGCCAACTTTCGTGACATCCGCGGAGGTCTCGACCATGGTCAAAAAAAGCCCGCTTATTGCAAGGGTCGATGCGACCGCAAGATCAAGTTCGAGCTCTGGCCCCCTGGCTGGGTTGACCCGGATGGCAACGGGCCGTTTGGAACAGAAGGCTGAGTTGAGGAAAGCACTTGTCGCTTCCCTTGCATAGGCCTTTCGTTCTGGGATAACTGAGGCTTCCCAGTCAATGATTACGACGTCGGCCTGGCTAAGCATCGCTTTGCGGAATTTTTCCGGGCGATCCCCCGGTACGAACAAAAGCGATCGAGCTTTCGTAATGCATTGATCAACCTGGGTGGTGCTTGCCATGGCTTCGCCTCCATAGGGCATTTGAGGCTCTAGAGTACTTTCCAGGTAGACGTAGCGCTTGCAATCAGCGCACCGTCGGCGTCCTTCATCTCAGACCGTACGAAGCAGATTTGTCGTCCCTGGCGAATGAAGGTGGCAGTTGCTACAACCTGCCCGCTACGTGCCGGCTTGAGATACTGGACATTCATGTCCAGTGTGGCGCCTGGGCCTACATGGCGGTTGATCAGGTGGCCCATCGAAATATCCAGTACGGTAGCAATTACACCACCGTGAAGACTGCCCTGGGGATTGAATTCAAAATCCTTCACCGGCATGGTCACGCGGCAGGTATGGTCGTCATACTCAACCTCCAGCGCCAGCAAGCGGGCCAAGAAGAACGTACCGAAGTCTTGGGAATAGCTGCTCAATGCTTGCTGGAAAGCGTCCTTGGCCTGGTTCTCGTTCACAATAACTTCCTCATTCGAATTTAATCAGGGAGCGGTCTGCTTCCAGGTTTTCACGATGCCATCGCGCTCGAGTGCTTCGATCTCCTCTCGGGATACCCCGGTCATCTCAAGCAAGATGTCTTGGGTATGCTGTCCCAGCAGGGGGGGAGCGATATCACCATCACCGTTCACATCATCAACCCGTATTGGGCTGTCGATGTTCACCACGGTACCTGCCGTGGGGTGGGTCATCTCAATAATCATGCCCCGAGACCGCAGCTGCTCGGCTTCACAGACTTCTCCCACGCTTTTGATTTCACCGCATGGAATACCTGCTTTGCTGAAGACGGCCATCCAGTGGGCGCGATCATGCTGCTTGAGGATTTCTGCAACCAACGGACGCAGTTCGTTTCGGTTCGAGACACGCTCAGGTGCTGTTTTGAAGCGGTGATCATTGGCCAAGGACTGGGCATCCGTCACCTGACAAAACAGGGCCCAGAACTTGTCGTTTGCAACTGCAAGGTTCAACCAGCCATCAGCGGTAGGGAAGGTCTCGTAAGGGCAAATGGTTGGATGTTCGTTGCCGCGGCGGGTAGGGGATTCACCTGTCGCGTAATAGATGCCGGCATTGAACGTGAGCAGTGACGCCAGTGAGTCGAGCATTGAAATGTGGACGCTGTGGGCTTCGCCGCTCACCAAACGATGGTGGAGGGCCGCGGTGATGGCCTGCGCCGCGTACAAGCCAGCGATCATGTCGGCGATCGAAGTCCCCACCTTGGTGGGCTGCCGGTCGGATTCACCCGTGATATCCATGATGCCTGACTCGCCCTGCAGAATAAGATCGTATCCAGGTCGCTGCGCATCGGGCCCCGATGTACCAAAGCCAGAAATGGAGCAATGAATCAGTGCTGGATTTACCGTCTTGAGCACATCGCTGCTCAGTCCAAGGCGCTCCATAGTTCCTGGCCTGAAATTCTCGATGATGACGTCTGCCTTGGCCGCAATCTGTAGTAAAAGCCGCTTACCCTCAGCTGTTTTCAGGTCAATTGCCACGCTCTGCTTATTGCGGTTTACAGACAGAAAATAAGCGCTTTCGCCCTCGATGAAGGGAGGGCCAAACGCGCGGCTATCGTCGCCGCGCAGTGGCTCTTCAATTTTGATGATTCGTGCACCGAGATCGCCGAGCTGCATGGTCGCGAAGGGCCCACTGACGACCCGGGTAAGGTCAAGGATCGTCACCCCTAAAAGTAGTTTTTTACCTTTACTATCAAGAGCTTGTTGTTGATTCATTTTTTGCTCCTCCGGTATAAGTGATTCCAGAATACAGGAGGGTCTTCATTGGCGTGATCGATTGTTCTGATGCTACTATTTTTTTGAGTGATAACGTTCCCTGTGGAGGCGTACATGAATCTACGATCGATCGATCTGAATTTGCTAGTCATCTTCGATGCTCTGATGGCTGAGCGGCACGTCACCCGGGCGGCGATGAGAATTCCCATGACTCAGCCCGCGATGAGCAATGCCTTGGCCAGATTAAGGCACGTGTTCAAAGATGAGCTCTTCATCCGTTCCGGTGGCACGATGGAACCGACGCCTCGAGCATTAGAACTTGGGGAGGCGGTTCGGCAAATCCTTAGACAAACGGAGCGCCTTATGACGAGTGACGTGGCGTTCGACCCTGCAACGACTGAGCGTGAGTTTACGGGGCGCATGTCCGACCTCACCGGGTATTTACTGCTACCCGACATGCTTGCTGCATTGGCTAGCCAAGCACCAAAAATCACGCTCGACATACTGCACATGTCACCTGAACGAACAATCAAGGCCCTAGAAACAGATCAGCTGGATTTCGCGATCAGCATGCAACTCAGGCACAACAACAGTATCTGCAGCGAGCAGTTATTCGAAGATCAGATGGTCTGCGTCATGCGTTCAGACCACCCGCTGGCCGAAAAGGATTTGACCTTAAACGACTTCCTGGCGGCTGATCACTTGCGCGTCGCCATGAGCCCAACCGATATCCGATTCGTCGACAACGTACTGGCTGATCATGGCTTCACTCGCAACGTGGTTGCGAAAGTCCCTCATTGGCTACTTGTTCCCGCCGTGCTGGAGCGAAGTGATTTGCTGGCAGTCATCTCAGGTAAACTCGTGGACAAGTTCGCGTCGCCGGGACTGGTCAGCAAAAAGCTGCCGTTCGAATCTGAGCCCTTTTCCTGGGATATTTACTGGCACAAGCGTAATGAAGGGAGTGCGGCTCACCGGTGGCTGCGTGAGCTAATCAAGTTTTCCTGCAGCGATAAGTAAACCCTTTCAGAGCGTCTCGCTCACCAACCTCACGGCGCCTGAGCTGTCCAGCTAAGGCGTACCGCCACCATCATCCCTGCGAATACTCGCATACACATTATCCATTTCTGAAATTCAATAGGGGGGATTACGGTTGACTTGAACGCTCTCTGAAAGTGCTTAAGCAGCACAGCGGGGAGCTGAATAGTCACGTTAAAACAACAAGAAGGTGGCACCATGCACAACCAAGTAGTGGATGTCGGCGCGCCCGGCATAACCCGAAGCGAATGGCGAGTCATTATCGCTGCATCACTTGGCGCCGTTTTTGAGTGGTATGAATTTTTTCTTTATGGCGCCCTCGCGGCAGTGATAGCCGGACAGTTTTTCAGCGGCTTGGATCACACCTCGGCCTTCATTTTTGCCCTGTTGGCTTTCGCAGCAGGATTTGTGGTGAGGCCCATCGGAGCGTTGGTGTTCGGCCGACTCGGTGACCTGGTTGGACGCAAGTACACCTTCATGCTGACAATTCTCATCATGGGTGGCTCCACCGTAGCGGTTGGCTTATTGCCAAGCTATGCGACCATGGGGATCGCGGCCCCCATTATCTTGATCATGCTTCGCATGCTGCAGGGTCTGGCGCTAGGGGGGGAATACGGTGCGGCAGCAACCTACGTAGCAGAGCATTCCCCAAACGGTCGCCGCGGTGAATTCACTTCGTACATTCAGCTGACATCCACCCTAGGGCTGTTGCTTTCCCTGCTCGTGATTGTTGCGACACGACAATGGACAGGGCCCGCATTCGATACCTGGGGCTGGAGGATACCGTTCCTGTTCTCAGCGGTGTTGCTTGTGATATCCGTCTACATCCGATCGTCCATGCATGAGTCTCCCGAATTCAAGCGAATCAAGTCTGAGGGTAAAATATCGAAGGCCCCGTTGGCCGAAGCTTTTGGCAAATGGAAGAACCTCCGCCTTGTGCTGACCGCACTGTTTGGCTTACTGGCTGGTCAAGCAGTAGTGTGGTTCACAGCCTTGTTCTACGCGATGTTCTTTCTGACCCAGACGCTAAAGGTGGATATCGCGACCACTAACACGCTGGTAGCTCTGTCCCTCCTCATCACCGCGCCCATGTACATTCTGATTGGCAAGCTTTCTGACAAGATAGGGCGTAAACCGCTTATTCTCGGGGGCTGCCTCTTAGCCGCGTTGACGATCTTTCCGATCTTTAAAGCCATGACTTACTACGCCAATCCTGCGTTGGCAAACGCTCAGTCATCATCACCCATAGTGCTGACGCTCAATCCGGCCGACTGCTCTTTCCAGTTCAACCCGACTGGCACGTCATCCTTCACAGCCTCCTGTGATGTTGCCAGGCGTGCACTTGCCACTAGCGGTGCTAGCTACTCAACGGTGAAGGATCAGACTACCCCATCAGCGATTTTGAAAATAGGCGAGGTAGCCCTAGAAGCGCCGGCACTTAAGGCGCAACCAGAGGCTGCCGCTAAAGCCGCGGAGCAACAGTTTCGCCAACAAGTGTCTGTCGCTCTGCAGCAGGCGGGGTACCCGCTGACTGCCAATCCGGAAAACGTCAACAAGCCAATGGTGCTTTTGCTGCTGGTGGTCTTGATGTTCTACGGCGCGCTCGCCCTCGGCCCGATGGGGGCCATCATGGTCGAGATGTTCCCCACACGTATTCGATATTCCGCCATGTCGCTTCCGTATCACCTGGGGAATGGGTGGTTCGGAGGTTTGCTACCGACCTTCTGTTTCGCTTTAGTGGCGCAAAACGGAAACATATATGCAGGGCTTTGGTACCCCGTGGTGGTAGCCGCACTCAGCTTCGTTGTGGGTTTGATCTTCGTGAAGGATAAGCGCAATTGCGACTTGGCAGCAGAAGACTGACCGGATCATTTTTTACCTGAATGTGTGAATGTGTTTTATCCATTTCAAAAATGAAAGGCAGTTCTTTACCCTAAAAGCGTGGTGAGACACACCGCTCTCGACTCAACATAAATAAGAGGAATGTGCAGATGTCCAACGTCGATCAAATCAAAAAAGAAGTCAAAGTGGTCATGTTCGATCAATACGGCACTGTTGTTGACATGCAAGGCGGTCTGACTGAAATCGCCACTCCATTCCTCCGGGATAAAGGTTGGGAAGGTAAGCCAGGCTCGTTCGTGACTTGGTGGCGTCGAACCCACTTTGAAAACTCGATGATTGATGCGCTGCTGCACAAAGAGCACACGCCTTATCGCGAGATCGGTCACCGGGCGGTTGCCTACACCCTGGAGCGGGCTGGCATCGAGCACACCCGGGAAGAAGTTGAGTACTTGGTTTCCTGCATCGAGAAGTTGAAGCCGTTCCCGGATGTCCCGGACGCCCTGGCCAAGCTGCAAACCAAGTACAAGATCGTTGTGCTCTCCAACGGTGACCGCGACATGCTGGAAAGCGCTAAGCAGTACCACAAGATCCCGTTCGACAATGTCATCTCCGTCGCTGAAGCGAATTCGTTCAAACCGCATGTCGCCACCTACACCAAAGCGGCGGAGATCATGGGCGTCGAAATGGATGAAGTCCTGTTCGTTGCGAACCACGCCTTCGACTGCCTGGGCGCTAAAGCCGCCGGCATGCGCAGCGCCTTCATCGATCGTCGCAACCGTCCGTTCGGGGGCACCCCGCACCAGCCGGACATCTGGGTGAAGGACATGCAGTCCCTGGCTGATCTGATGGTGTAAGGCAGGAGAACAAAGAAGAACGCGACCGAAAGGTCGCGTTTTTGTTAGTGCGCAATAAGCACTCACTTCAATGCCCGAAAGCCCTCATTGCCGTACCTTTCATTCTCGATGATGGCCTGGTAGAGGGGCTGTACCCAAGCATTCACATGCACAGCGCTTTTGCCCTCCGCGTAGTTGTACCCTGCCATTGCAGAGGCCGTTCATACCCGACCCAGCGTGCTGTGGGGCCCGCCAGCTCGCCATATGAGGAATGGCGGGCAGCAACGCATTCAAATGAAAACGCCGCCTAGGATGGCGGCGCTGCGTATGCGCGCTTCTGAGCTGCTAGACAGCTTCCGGCGAACGACCAGTCGCCTTGGTCAATTCCGGCTGTACAAACTCATCCGGCGCGCCGTCACGATCGATTTGACGATCCAGGGCGCCTTCCCATTTCGCTACCACTGCACAAGCGATTGAGTTGCCGACTGAGTTTGTGGCTGAGCGCCCCATGTCCAGGAAGGTATCGATGGCCATTACCAGTAAAATCCCTTCCTCTGGTAGCCCGAAATGAGTCAGCGTGGCAGCAATCACAATCAGCGAGGCGCGCGGTACCCCTGCAATCCCTTTGGAAGTGATCATCAGCATGAGCAACATGCCAATTTGCGTGGTGATCGACATGTCGATCCCATACGCCTGCGCGATAAACAGCACGGTGAATGTGCAGTACACCATGGTGCCATCGAGGTTGAACGAATAGCCGAGCGGCAAGACGAAGCCAGAAATTTTGCGTTTGACGCCAAACTTGTCCAGGCACACCAGCAGCTGGGGAAATGAGGCCTCCGAGCTTGCGGTGAAGAAGGACAACAGGAAAGGGCCCTTAACGCTGCGGATGAGCTTGAAGATGTCACGGCCCAAAACCAAGTAGCCCGCGAAAATCAGGATCAGCCAGAGGGTGACGATCCCGAGATAGAAACAACCGATGAATTTGGCGAAAGTCACAACGATGCCCAATCCCTTGATTGCGATGATGTTCGCAATCGCGGTGAAGACAGCGATAGGAGCCAACCACATGACGAATTCGGTGATCTTGAGCATCATGTGTCCAATCGACTCCACGACCGCCACGAGTGGCTCGCCTTTCGGGCCAATCGCGGACAATGCGATCCCGCAGAAAATCGAGAACACGACGATCTGCAGCACCTCATTCTGAGCCATCGACTCCGCAATGGAGCGCGGAACTAGGTGAGTGATGAAGTCTTTCAGGGAGAAGACGGCGGTGTTGAGGCCACTCTGTGCGTCAACCGCCGGTAAGGGCAGATTCAACCCTGCGCCTGGTTGCAGGAGGTTTGCCATCACAAGACCGAGCAACAGCGAGATGAAAGACGCGCTGATAAACCAAAGCATCGCTTTGGCTCCGACCCTGCCGATGTCTCCGGCGTCACCGATGCGCGCTAGGCCTGGCACAAGTGTGGCAAAAACCAGAGGGCCAATGACCATTTTGATAAGCCGCATGAAGATATCGGTGCCGATAGACAGGTAACCGGTTACTTCGGTCAGCACGGCTTGGTCAGTAATTGAGTGGTGTAACATCGCCCCAAGTACTATACCTAGTACCATGGCGACCATGATGAATCGAACGATGAGCTTGTTCATAGTTTGCCTTCTATCGGTGGCGTTAAGCGCCATCTAGTTGAATGCCAAATCTTGTTGTTTTACGCTGCCCGCAAGGGTAGTAGGCGTGCTTATGCAGCTAGCGCAACACTAGGCGACAATGTGTTTATGTTTGGCATCCCCACATTGCAAGGTAGGGAGGGTGACAGGTCTAACGCATCGGCAATCGATAGATAACTACTTTAGAATTTTTCCGCGCGAGGCAATGACCGACCATTTGAGCAACCTTTATTAATGATGATGGCAGGATCAAGTTCGGAGCTGGAATTTACTGACGCCAACTCAAGTTATTATTTTTGGCAGCACGCCGCTTTCGGCTTTAGCATCCTCTCGCCATTGCCTTACGTACAATCCCTATTACCTATACCGCCATCCATTTGCTCAATAATGCGCATCCGCTGCTGAGAGGTGCCTGTTCCTGGCGAACCAGCGACGGTCGACGTACTTCACGCCGACCTCTATCTCAAAGGCGCTACCGACGCCTAAGCCTGTAGCCCGAGCGCGGTCAAAGAGGAGTGTTGGATTTCCTCATACAGGCTGAATTTGTCGAGCACCTGCCTGCCCAAGGCTTGTTCAAAGACGCCCTTGGCTGCGTTGGAGACGTACTCTTTTTGCTCCGTACCACCCAGGTTCGATTGAAAGATGCCTGCGGCGCTCACCGGCAGGAAGTCCTCATAAATGATTGGATCAGCCAGAATCAAGCCTTGTTGGACTAGCTGGTCTAGGGATCCATGAGCAGTGTCTGAGGTGCCGTAACCCTCCGCAGCGGAGTAACGGAAGTATGCCAAACCCGCCTGGCGAAGCTCCTCCTGTGTGTCGGGGAATTGCGCAAAGACCGCGGCGAGATTCTGCTCGTACTCTTCGGGCTCGGCACCGATGGCTTGACGCGCTTCGCTGAGCAGTCGGTCGTACAAAGCCATGCCAGCAGGCGTCAAGGCGATGCCGCGCTGCTCGATTTCGCCAAAGCGGGCGGTATGGGCACCAATACTGGATGAGCCTTGAAATCGAACTGACTCCTCGAGAGCCTTGAAGCTGGTCTGGCGCAGCAGGATTGGAGCCGAACGACGTGGTGGGCCCTCGATCAGCAGTTTCGCTTGCACACCACGCTTGGGCATTTCGGCCTGCGCAAAATCGATGTCGAGCGTCCTGGGAGTGAGGTGGTTGATGTGAGGGCCGCGGAAACAGACCACATCTGCGACCAGGCGGTGTGCATCATGGAGGCGCTCATACGTCTGTACGTCCACGGTGGCCTCGCTGTGCCAGCGGAAGGTTTCCAGCAATGCGGCGACGAACGCCTTGCCTTGGGCCAGACTCAACCCACCTTCACGCTCGGCCAACTCAAGCAGCTCCAAGGCTTGGGCAGTGAAGATATTGCGTGCGTCCAGAATTTCTTGCGCTTGCTGGCGCAGGGCGGGATTGTCGACTAGCTCCAGGCGCAGTAGCGAGGTGAAGATCCGGAAAGGGTTCACGCCCAAGGCCTGCTTGGTCACTGGACGGAACGCGGTCGCGTGTACAGGAACACCCGCGACGCTCAGGTCGTAATAATCAACCGGTTGCATGCCAAGTACCGCAAACATTCGGCACATGGTTGCCAGCTCGCTCGCCGTACCAAGGCGGATAGCACCATGATATTCCTGGGCGAGACGATTCAGGTCATTGGTGCGAGTCATCGCTTCACGAAGCGATTCATTGGAGGCCAGGGTTTTGCTATTAGAGTCGGCAACAATCTCCAAGAGAGTGGAGTATTGCTGAACTTCCTCCCGGTACATGTCGGACATGGCTTCGGAAAAGAGGGTGCGGAGTGTGTCCGCGTCTACGATGACGGAGTTTTGTAGGGTTTGCACGGGTATCACCGGATAGTCTGAGTCTCTGAAAAAGACCAAGCTATGGGAGCGGCTTCCTCGTAGCGCTGCATGCGCCAATCGGGGAGCCGCCACGTATTGTTTTATGTGTCAGGGTAGAAGTGCGACCTGGATGTCGACCTCCACGGCAGCGTTGCGAGGTAGACCAGGAACGCCGACTGCAGTGCGAGCATGGCCAGCGGCATTACCGAAGATTTCGTGAAAGATCTTAGACGCGCCATCGGCGACTTGGGTGTGCTCCGCAAAACCCTCACCAGCTTGGACATAGACGTTCATCCGTAACACCTTACGCACGGCGTCCAGCGAACCCATCGTATGCTTGAGCACCGAAACAGCGCGAAGGGCGCAAATTGCTGAAGCCCGCTTCGCTTGCTCGAGGGTGAGGTCGTCCCCCACTTTGCCGGTGAACAGCACAATGTCACCGATCTTGGGGATCTGCCCGCTGAGGTAAGCGACGTGATCTTCGATCACCGCCGGTGCGTACAAGCCGCCGGAGGCTGGTGGCTCGCTGAGATCCAGCTCAAACTCGGCTGCCAGTTGGACAAATTTTTTCTCGCGATCACTTTCTTGCATAGCTGTTCCTTGTCACTGTACTTGCAAAAGTTTTGGCTATCGCGCGGCTGTTACAAGGAAGTTTGCTTCTGCCGCTCGAAAACTTCGGAGGCATCAATGCCTACCAGTTGCTGGTAGATTTCGGGGTCAGTGGCACCCTCACAGCCGAACAGTAGTACCTGGCTGTTCGCGTCAAGGCCAAGCTTGTCTTTGAGCTCTGGGTCTTGGGTGGCTTTCAGTACCACTGCATAGCCACCGGCAGCAGACTCACCGCAGACAATTGGCGTATCACCAGACCCATTGGCCAGGGCCTTCATCGCATCCACAGCCCAACTGTCCGGGATGGCCACGTAGTCAGTGCAGAGCCACTCCAGCAGCTTCCAGGCGGCAGGCGAGACTTCACGACATGCCAGGCCAGCCATGATGGTACGCAAGGTTCCGGAGGAGGGGGTTGCTACCCCTTTGGCAGCGCTCTGGTATAGGCAGTCAGCTTCTCGCGGCTCGACCATGATCATGCGGGGTAGGTTTTGCTCACCCAGGCGCAGCGCGATGCCCATGAATACGGCAGCTGCGATGCTACCCACACCGCCTTGCATAAACACGTGAGTGATCTTGGAAAGGTCAGGCACCGCATCCATAGCTTCTTCAACCATCACCATGTATGCATTCATCACATGGCGTGGCAGCGGTTCACGGAAGTCGTCCCACGAGGTACTGCTTACGAAATGCCAGCCGTTCATGCGTCCGTCTTCTTTGGCGCGCTTGACTGAGGCTTCGTACTCGCCGTCGATGCGGATCACGATTGCCCCATAGGCTTCCATGGCTTCCTTTCGGCCAGGGCTTACATGACCGTGAATGTAGACTACACAGCGGCAATGGAAGGTGGCGGCGGCATGGGCGAGGCCGCGTCCCTGGTTCCCGTCAGTTGCTACGCAAACGGTGACTCGCTCAGTGATGGCTTTGAATTCACCAGACCGCAGCTGCGCAGCGCTGGGACGATTACCCGTTGCACGCTCTACTGCATCCGCGAGGAGCATGAACACTGTGTAAGGTGCGCCCAGTGCTTTGAAGCTGCCAAGCTTACGACCAAAGCGCTGGCTTTCGTCTTTGTAGAAAATGCTCCCTACACCCAATTGTGCGGCTTGATGGGGCAGCGACCAGAGCGGCAAAACTTCGTAGCCTGGCCACTGCTTCACCTCAGCCACGGCAGGCTGCCAGTGCTTCAGGTTGTCGACCGCGGTTTGGGCGTCCTGGCGCTTTTCCGGCAGCGTGTTAACGGAGGAACGGTGGTGAACATATTCAGGCTGCATAGACTTAACCTTCTAATTTTTTAGATTTATGAGGAGCGATGTCTGTCAATGAAACGGTCGAACTTGCGATGCGTTGATTCAGTCCACTCGCGGCGTTTCGCAACTAACGGTACTTCGTTGCGAACAGGTGGCGCTGGCGGGTGGCATTACGTTTTCAAAGTTTCCGGATTAGCTCAAATCGCTTTTTGATATGGTTTAATCGCTTGAATGGATAGTGATGCGTGAAGCATTCAAGTCAGCGCTCTGTCATGGCAACTCCTCACCGGCTCGCGGGAGCTATCCAGCAAACAAATAGCGGTATACAAAAAATCCATTGGATGGATGGTTGGTTCGTAACTGTATAGTGGTCTTTTCAGTGGTTTCCCCGCTCGCTTGCTCGCGCAGGCAGGCGCAGCATGGATCCTAGGCAACGTGTGGAGTCTGCAGTGAACAACGCTCGTGGTGACAAAGGCCTATCCAAATTCGAGGTGGATACCGAGTATCAGCGATTGAAGTCCCTCGGACTCACTATCAACATGGCTCGCGGCATACCATCGCCTGCACAGATCCAGCTCTCACAGGCGTTGCTGTCGCTTTCGCTGGGCAATGACTACATGACGGCCGACGGCGTAGACAGCCGCAATTACGGTGGTCAGATCGGGGTGCTCGAAGCACGACGACTTTTCGCGCCGATGGTGGGCATTCCTGAAAGTCAGATCGTCGTCGGTGGTAACTCAAGCTTGGCCATGATGTATGAGTGCCTCGCTCAAGCCTGGCGCCGTGGCACACCTGATAGCCAGGTACCTTGGTCGCAAGAGCCAGACGGCATTGCTTTCATCTGTATCGTTCCTGGTTACGATCGACATTTCGCCATGTGCGAGGACTTCGGTATCCGCATGATTTCCGTGCCGATGCTTCAAGATGGCCCGGATATGGAGCGGGTGCGCTCGCTGGTGGCCAATGACCCCTCGATCAAAGGGATCTGGTGCGTACCGAAATACAGCAACCCTACCGGCACGACTTACTCCCCAGAGGTGGTCGAAGCACTGGCCTCAATGCCAACTGCCGCTGCTGATTTCCGTATTTTTTGGGACAACGCTTACGCAGTGCACCCCTTGGCAGAAGTGGATCAGCCTCTGGCCGATCTCTACAGCCGCTGCGAAGTTCATGGCCATGCAAGTCGAGCCCTGATTTTTGCCTCGACGTCGAAGATGACACTGCCCGGCGCCGGCATGGCGATGTTTGGCGCCTCGCCGGCCAATATAGACTGGTGGGTCAAAGCCGCGATGCTGCGCAGTGTTGGGCCTGACAAGGTCAATCAGGTACGTCAGGTACGCTTCCTGAAATCGATCGAGAATATCGAGTATTTGATGGAGCAACACCGGGTGTTGCTCAAGCCGAAATTTGATCGAGTAGACCAGGTCTTTCAGGAGCGCTTGGGAGGCTTGGGCATCGCAAGTTGGACTCGACCTGCCGGCGGATACTTTGTGAGCCTACAAGTGCAGGCGGGTACCGCCAAACGTGTAGTCGAGCTGGCCTCTGGTGTGGGGCTAACTTTTTCGAGCCCAGGATCATGCTTCCCCTATGGAATTGACCCGGATGATTCACAGTTGCGCCTGGCTCCCTCATATCCTGAGCTGGACGAGCTGACACTCGCGCTGGAAATCATTGCCACGTGCGTTATCAAGGCGTCTTTGGATAGACAAGTTGCACATTAATCACATTGTGTGCGCGGCTGAGGGGCATAGTGTTTCGTCTATCCTGACATCAGTCTGGGCGAGATTTTTTTCCTTTACTCAGTGGAGAGCACGATGAATTTGCGGTCGGTCGACCTCAACCTGCTCGTGATCTTTGACACCTTGATGAAAGAGCGGCACGTTACGCGCGCTGCTATGAGGGTGCCCATGAGCCAACCCGCGATGAGCAGTGCACTCTCGCGGTTGCGGTTGCTATTCAAGGACGATCTCTTCATTCGGGTAGCGGGCAATATGGAGCCCACTGCTCGAGCCCTGGAGTTGAGCGAGGGCGTTACGCGCATCCTGCGTGAGGCAGAGCGCCTCATGAGCTCGGATGTAATGTTTGACCCGGCTTCAAGCGACGCACACTTCAGTGGGCGCATGTCTGACCTCATAACCTACCTAGTGCTACCGCAGCTATCTGCGCGTCTTGCGAACGATGCTGCCGGCATGCGTATGGATATTATCCATATTCCGATTGACCAGACGATCGCTCGCTTGGAGAGCGATCAGTTGGATTTCGCGATCAGCACGCAACTCAAGCACTCGTTGAACATCATCTGTGAACCGTTGTTTGAGGATCGGCTGGTCTGCGTCATGCGCCATGATCATCGACTGGCCTCGACTTCCCTGAATCTGGATGACTTTCTCGGGGCAGAGCACCTTCACGTGGCCGTGAGTCAGCATGACGTCCGCTTTGTGGACAATGTGTTGGCTGATCTCGGGGAATCCCGCCGTATCAGCATGACGATCCCCCATTGGCTCGCTGTGCCAGCCATTTTGCTTCGCACTGACCTCATCTCTGTGGTGTCAGAGCGGCTCGCTCGTACGTTCGATAGCACCAGTTTGGTGACTCGCGAGGTACCCTTGGGGCTTTCCCCGTTTACATGGGATCTGTACTGGCACAAGCGAAACAAGAACACGGCCGCCCACGCCTGGCTCCGAGAGGTGATCAAGGAAATGACGAGTGACCGAGCAGAGCGATGCGCCCCCCCCTAGCGAGATGAGGTCGATGCTTTGCACTTCAGCAACCAGGCATTGATTACGCCTGCGAGTGCGGACGGCTGCTCCATGGGAATCATGTGACCGCTATCGGTGACAACCTCGAACTGCGCCCCCACGATCGCCTTTGCCATCGCAGTGGATTCCTCTACTGAGCGCAGCTCGTCTTGCTCGGCTGCAATCACAAGTGCAGGGATGCGGATGCCACTCAAGAGATGGAGGTCGCTCTGTCGGGTTGCCTGTGACTGCGCCAGAAACACCGCTCTTCCCAAAGCCTTGCTCATGTCCTGGATGCGATTGACCACGATCTTATTTTGCTTGAAGGCTGGCCCTAGTGCCTTGGTGATGGTGGATCGGCTTAGACCCATGAATCCGTGATGCTCGACATAGGCAATCGCTGCTTCCTTTTGGGCCCTTTGTTCGGTGCTGTCGGCCTCGGTCGAACTGGCGATCACAATCAAGCCCTGCACGCGCTCGGGTGCAAGCCTGACCACCTCTCGGGCCACATACCCCCCCATGGAGAACCCGCATAGCACAAAGCTTTCCGGCGCGGAGGCTAAAACGTTCTGGGCCATCTGCGAGATGGAGTTGCCCTGTAAAGGTAAACACTGTGGGGCAAACTCTGTAGCAATGAGGGGGAAAAGATCTGTCCAAAGGTCATCGTTCAGCATGAAGCCGGGGACACAAACTAAATCCATCATGATTTGCCTTATTTGCTCCGTGAATAGCACTATACGAAATATCAGTTATACGACTGAAGTCATTTTTTCGGATAATAAATCAAACAACAATTTATAACGGGTACCTGTCTATGGCAAATGATTATTGCAAGGTTCGAAGATGTCCAGTAGCGAAATCCGTGTTGGCGCCCCGCAGCCAGAAAATAAAGCGGAACGAATAAATACAGTGGCAATGCTGGCGCTCTGCTTGGCCGCCACTGTTGTAACCCTAGACCTCTCTCTCATCAATACCGCATTACCCACTATCTCTGAAGCAATTGGGGTATCCGCAAGCACGGCCATATGGCTGGTAACCGCGTACCAAATCTCAGTAATCGCATTGCTCTTACCTTTTGCTGCCTTAGGCGAAATCGTTGGACATAAGCGCATGTTTGTTGGCGGGCTGATGTTGTTCACTGCCTCGTCGCTGGTTGCCGGTCTGTGTAGTGACCTCACATGGCTCCTCGCAGCTCGGTGCCTTCAAGGGGTAGGGGGCGCAGCGATCGGCAGCGTGGTAACAGCGCTCATCAAGCGATGCTATCCCGCATCTCAGCTTGGCAAGGGGATGGGGATGTATGCGCTCGTGGTCGGGTTATCGTTTACCGCAGGGCCAACCGTCGCTGCGGGTATCATGGCCATCAGCAATTGGCACTGCTTATTCCTGGTAAACGTTCCAGTCGGGCTCTACTGCCTGTACTTGACACGCCAGCATGTACCCACAAGCGATAGGTCTAAAGGGCGGTTTGATGTGTTCGGAGCAGCACTTTGCGCCGCCATGTTCGTGCTGTTGATTTTGAGTCTGACAGGTTTCGCCAGAGTAGGGATTGGCTGGAGAGCAGTGATGGAGCTGTTGGGTGCACTTCTGTGCTTTGCGCTGTTGATGTCCCACCAGCGCAACCATGCCGCACCGATGCTAGCCGTGGATCTGTTCAAGCGGAGGAATTTCGCGCTTTCCTCGTTGACCTCGATCTGCGCGTTCGTGACTCAAGGCACAGCCTTTGTCGCGTTGCCGTTCATGTTCCACACGTTCCTTAATGCAACTCCATTCATGACGGGGATGCTGATCACGCCTTGGCCGGCGGTGGTTGCTTGCATGGCAATCGTCAGTGGAACGCTGTCTGATCGATTCAACCCAGGAACTTTGTGCACGTCGGGATTGGTCATCCTCGCCGTAGGCATGCTTAGTCTTTGCTTCTTGCCCGCGCATGTGGAGTTCTTCGACATTGCCTGGCGCATGGTGATCTGCGGGATCGGCTTTGGCATGTACCAGGCACCAAATCTGAAGATGATGATCTCCAGTGCGCCAGCCCATCGCACTGGTAGCGCGAGCGCTATCGTGGCATTGTCGCGGCTGCTGGGCCAGTCTTTCGGTGCCGTCTGTGTATCGCTCGCCTATCATCTCTCTCCTGATCGCGGCCCGTATGTGGCAATTGCAATTGGGGTCGCTGCAGCGTTAGTGGGCGCCTTCTGTTCGGCAATACGGCTGACTCAGCGCACGCCTAGCGTACCAGCTGATATCAGCTCTTTGGCGCGCTGAACTCCGCTGGTACGTGGCTCATTCGTGCACTAACGAAGTATCGCTATCAGTAATTCATCCGACTGATAGCGGTATTCTCTAATCAAATTATCTTGCTGAGCTTATAAACACTACTATCGGTGAGCGCCGGTGCGGCACATCAGCTAGTGAATTCGAAGAGGCTCACAATGGGATATTTTGCGGAAATCGCAGATCTAGATCGTAAGTCGGTATTACACCCTTCTACTTACCTGAAAGAGTTTGCGAGCGGGGAAGGGGGCGGCCCTACTATCATTGAAAGCGGTGCTGGGGTATTTATCAAAGACGCCGCTGGGAAGCAATACCTCGATGGTTTCTCAGGTCTGTACTGCGTCAACGTAGGGTACGGTCGAACGGAGATCGCTGATGCAATCGCCAAGCAGGCGCAGAAGATCGCCTACTACCATTCCTATGTGGGTCATACGACCGATGAGCTCGCAAAGCTATCGGCCCGCCTGGTGGAGATGGCCCCAGGTGAAATGTCAAAAGTCTTCTACGGCCTCTCAGGGTCGGACGCCAACGAAACCCAAGCCAAGCTAGTCTGGTACTACCACAATCTTCGCGGCTTGCCTCGCAAGAAGAAAATCATCGCTCGCGATCGTGGCTATCACGGCTGTTCTGTGATGTCTGGGTCACTAACAGGCATGGCGTTCTATCATAACCAAATGGATCTGCCGATCAGTGGCGTGCTACGCACGGGTGCTGCGTACCACTACATGGATGCGGTACCGGGCGAGACAGAAGAACAATTCTCGGATCGCCGCGCGGCGGAGCTTGAAGCGCTGATTCTGAAAGCAGATCCAGATACGGTGGGAGCCTTCATTGCCGAACCTGTTATGGGCACTGGGGGCATCGTCCCGGCGCCGAGTGGGTACTGGACAAAAATCCAGGCGGTGCTGAAAAAATACGACGTGCTGTTGATCGCAGATGAGGTGATCACAGGTTTTGGTCGTACAGGACGAATGTTCGGATCGGAGTTGTATGGCATTGAGCCTGACCTCATCACCGTAGCTAAGGGACTTACCTGTGGTTACGTCCCGCTCTCAGCTAGCATCATCAGCCAGAAGGTGTATCAGGTGCTCGAGGAAGGCTCTGCCCGCTTCGGTAGTTTCCCGCATGGCTATACCTATACGGGACATCCGCTTGGCGCTGCGGCGGCAAATGCCGTGCTGGATATCATCGAGCGCGACGGATTGGTCGCTCAAGCGGAGAGGAGGGGGGCCTACCTTCTAGCACAGTTGAAGGATCGGTTCTCAGAGCTGCCAATCGTGGCTGAAGTCCGCGGTGTCGGCTTGTTGGCAGCCATTGAGTTTTCGCCTGATCCCGCTAACAAGACTGCATTTGATCCCGCTCTGCACATCGGCGCCAGAATCGCGCAGGGTTGCCGGGATCGAGGATTGATCGCACGGGGTATGCCTGAGCGCGACATACTCGGATTCGCGCCAGCATTCATTGTTAGCGAGTTGGAAATTGACCAGATTGTGGACGTAACTGACCAGGCCGTCCGGCAAGTTATGAACCAACTCGCTTCGAAGCCCTAACTATACTGATTACCCCTAATGGGATCATGAAGGGGCCGGAGCTCTGCTGAGATCCGGCCATCACATGTATAGATTCATGCGGCTTCATGTTTCCCCGCGGCACCGTTGGTCTCGTCACCTTGTGGCCGGGTCGAGATCAGCCTAAAGAGCTGTAACGAAAATTGCTTGCCGGATTGAAGCGAAATGGTCTTTTGTGCCATGCATGAAAAGCCTTGGTGTACCGCGCTCTCATTGAATTTCCCCGGAGGAACTAGGCGCATGATCGAGCCCAGCTCCTTGAGGCTTGTGAATGGCGAAGGTGTGACAGCCTCAGCCCCCTGCTTGGGCAGTTGCAGAAGAACAGCCAAGAGCCCGTTGGGGCGACAGAGCATGGCAATATTCCTCAATGCCGCCGTGACATCAACATACTCAAATATGAGTGCTGCATACACAAAATCCACGGCTTCCATTTTTGGCACATCACCTGCGATGTCAGCGCAATGGAGCTCCAAGCCAGGGATTATGTCGGCATAGCGACGTCTCGAGTCCTCAATGTAACTCTCATTAATGTCGATTCCGACCAAACGGGTCAGTCTAGCTTCCGCTGCTTGAACGAAGCCATTGCCACCTGCGCAACCGATGAGTGCAACCGATCTCGGCGAATGAATACTCAAAAGGGTCTTGAGTTCGCCTGCGAGCATTTCAGCCTGCCCAACCTCTGGCAAAGCCATGTGCCCTTCATAGTCCGACAAGGGGATAGTCAGCCAAGGATTATTCATGCATTCCTCACATAGTTATGGTGCTCAAATTGTTGACTTGACAGCGATCAGATAGCAGGTCACTTCGCTTTTTCGATTTGGTGTTTTAGTGACCATTTATTCTCTGACCAGTCGAGGCTTGCTTTGGTATGTGCAACTGATAGCCCGTCTGTAAGTAACGGCCGGAAAGGACAAAACCGGTGGGTAGGAGCGAAATAGACTGTACGCAGGTTGCTACAGGGTACGGCGGATCCTAGGAAAGAATGGCGGTCTCGCTGGTCATGATTCTCGTTTGGAGAATGGTTTGTTCGCCACTCGATAATTCTCAGGATCATGGCGGCCCCTTACCATGGTTCCATGCATCCTTGGTGCAATCAAGCAGGCAGATGTCTTCGAATGATGGAACGGCCCCATGCTCAACTTCAACGCGCACCTAGGTTTTCAGTTCACTGAGCTTCCTTTTCTCCAGCGCTTCGCTGCAGCCTCCCAAGTAGGCTTCAAGGCGGTAGAGTTTCCTTCCCCTTATGCCTACGACGCTTCGGTGCTAGGCGATCTGCTTCAAGAGCACAAATTGAAGCTTGTTCAGTTCGCAGCCCCCGCTGGTGAGACGAAGGGCCTTGCAGCCGTTCCGGGAAAGAAGACGAGTTTCGCCATGGCCTGAAGGTAGCAGTGCAGTATGCCAAAGCGCTCGGTGGCGCCAACGTGCACCTGATGTAAGGCCTCAGTGGGGATGGCCAGGCAAACACTGTCTTCAGAGAAAACTTGGATTACGGGGTCAAGTACCTGCTCGATCACGGTCTTTTTCCGTTGTTGGAGGTTATCTGCACAGAAGCTGCGCCACGTTACTTCTTCTCGGATTTCCACAAGGCGCAGGACGCTCTTGAGCGTTCCCAGACCTTCGTCTGATTCTGGATCTCTACCATGCTCAGATCCTGACGCAGGATGTGATAGGCATGCTTCGGGCCTATCATCATCGAACTGAGCATGTACAGATTGCAGACTGGCCTGGACGACATGAACCAGGTACCGGGAGTATGGATTTTTTGAGCCTGTTCAACATGTTGCAACAGCGTGACTATAGCGGCTGGGTGGGCTGTGAGTACCAGTCGCGAAAGTCCGCCTCGGGTCGAAAGCAGCCAGCCGTGACAGTCCTGTTTGGGTCACAATAGCTCCTTAGAGCGCCGCAAGTGGCCAAAAACTGTCAACGCTAGTGCTACGCTTGGCCTCCATTTGTGAACAACGAAGCAAGCGGAGCGCGCCGGCCCGATGGGCCAGAGGCGTGAGGATGGAAGCCCGTTAGGGCCGACCCCTGGCGACGCCAGGGATCGGTTCACGACAGCCGTCCCCGATTAGGGGGCACGCCCAGGGGCATGATTGCATCAAGCAGTTTCAGGCAGGCCTGAAGCTACCGTCTGGGTCGCATCTACGATGCCAATCGGATGCCACTAGGTTGGGGGACTTCTTCCAAGCGTGGTAAGCCACCATCAAGCTCCAGGCTCTCAATTTCCAAGCGAAGATCATCGATAAGCTCCGCTGAGGATTTCCCAGATTCCAAGCTCAAGGTCAGTGTCAGCAGTGTCAGTGAGCTCACCTCCAGCCGCTGACTTACCTGCTCGAGCTTATCTAGCGTCAGGCTGGACTTACCGCCTTCGAGCTTTGAAAGGAATGTCCGACTCGTGTCACCAAAGTCCCGCTGCGTGATTTTTCGCTGACTCCGTAGCGCCCGAAGGACGATGGCGAAAGACGATTTCAGTGACATATGCGATCTCTCCGCTTGAGCGTGTCTCCGGTGAAGCCCACGTGGGATTTCCGCGCAGCCTCGAAGCCTGTGGGCTGGCTTGGCCTTGCGTTCAGGAGGAGCTACCGTTCCGTCGAAACACTGTTGATGCATCCAGTATATCTCGCTAAGCTCGTGAGGAGAACATTTGTACTACTCGCGGTGATGAGCGTTATGAACAAGCCAGACCAGACCCTTGATGATCGCTTTGCTTTTTTCTCGCGCGAGGAGCTGCTCGAGCAGCAGTGCCTGCTGCTGGAGAGCGAGCTGGCCGTGATGGGCGAGGAATTGACGGCCTCCCGCGAAAAGATTGCCACGCTGGTGTTGATGTGGACGGGCGTCATAGCTGAGCTGCAGAAGGCGGAGACAGAGCTGACTCAGGCGAGGTATCAGCTTCAGGTGGGCAGCGCGGCTCACTGAAGACTCCTCATCCTCAAGTACCCAACTTTGAGAAGACCTGGCACCCACCTTGAATGAGCTGCCAGGTCTCATTATCTGACTCGCACCCCAGGTCTATTGCATGCCGGAGCTGTAGTATTCTGACGAGATCTAGCGCACTACTTAGAAACGGGGAGGGCGTTCGTGTTTCCTTGCACTCGTAGAAAGCGTTCCATCTCTTCATGGAAGAGGCATTCCTACCAGTCCATGTATCCGCAGTGCAGCTGAGATCGAACCTGAATCATACGTAGGGTACTGCTGGGTTGGTTTTCTCAGTATTCCGATAAAGTTTCCAGCCGCAGTGTCTGCAGCGAAGGCTCCAGCCCACTGACTGTTCCTACCGCCCTCTTAAAATTTGAACAAATGGCTAAGAACCGCCCTCAAAATTGTTAGTCGGCATCAACCAATTGCTTTAAAGTGACACAATCTCTTCCATCGAATAATGAGGAAACATCAATGTCGCGTCTGGCAGAATTCCGTCAGCTTGAACAAAAATTGGCCGCTCAGTTGGCTGAGCTGGAAGCAATGAAGGGGTCTTCTGAGCTCAAGAGAGAAATCGAGTTTGAGACCAAACTGCGCGACTTGCTGGCCAAGTACGGCTTCAGCCTGCGTGACATCATCAACCTCTTGGATCCACAATCCGGTCGCCGCGCAGCCCCCACTGCCGTCGAGAAAGCGCCGCGTCGTGCTCGCCAGGTTAAGCAGTATAAAAATCCACACTCAGGTGAGGTCATCGAGACCAAGGGTGGCAACCATAAGGGATTGAAAGAGTGGAAGGCTGAGTATGGTTCCGATGAAGTAGAAAGCTGGGTCTCTAAGTAAGACGCCATCGCTCAAAAACCTCCCTTCGCGGAGGTTTTTTTATGTGCTGAGGTTAGGGCTGGGTCGGCCGTTCTGTTGCGTTGCTTGAAGTGATCCTGGCGTAAACACATTGGCCATGTCGGGCTGCTCCGCTTTTTCTAACAAACCTTGAATCGAGAGAAAGAGTGGCCATCAAAATTCGTGGGCTCAAGCGAATGGATCTGCGGGAGGCGTCATTCTAGGTTGCCCACTCGTCAGCGTCTTACCAGCCCGCCAGAGCGGGAGGGAGCGATTTCCTCGTGTGCCGGCTGAGCAGGATCATATGCCAAGATGGGCATTCCAGAGCGCGAAAGGGCGTGGCGCTGTGGCGGCGAATGAAAAAAATTTCAAACCAACCCCTTGAAATTTTTTTTGCGAGACGGAGTATATATATTGTAATCAACAAAAAGCAGCACTCCCTGGGCTCACCCGCCGTATCAAGCTTTACTCCACCGCAACCGCTGTTGCCGTTCTACCACTCCTGAAAATTCTGCCTATCTTTTGATCAGGATGCTTGTCCTCACGTTCGGATTACCTGACTCTGGTGCAAGCATTGGTAAAAAAGGTCGATTCCTTCGGCCTTCAGGCCGGCTAGCTTTGCTTTCGTGCTCAAATTTAGAGCTGCCCCCAATTTTTTTTGTGAGATCACGAGGGCTGCGGCTAACAGGCTGGCCCCTTTAGGCAGAACAGTATTCGCCAACGCACATGGAGGCGCTGTCATGCGGCACGACCAAAAATTTCAGCTCACAAGAGCTACAGAAGGGCTGCACTACTGCGACTTGATCCTGACAGCTCAAGAGGCTGAGGATCTGCGCTCGTCCAAGAGCTGCAAGGGGCGGGGAAGTACCCTGGGCTCAGTGGAGTGTTCAGAACCATCTTGGAAGAGACTTGGAGCAGTGATGAACCTCGGACGACCCACACATCACCAACGAAGCCTGGGCTCGATTGAAGTCGTGCTGCTACCAGCGGGGGACTGCCCCGACTGTACTGAAATTTTGTTGTCCTGCATTTCGTTCCTATTCCTCAACAGTGGCGCCGACCGTATTCGAGTGGCAAGAAAGCAGGTTGGAGTGAGCAGCACAGCGCGCCCGTAAACCTCCACACCCTGGCTGTCTTCATGATGGCTTTATGACTTCACTCCGGTTACGCTCATTCTCAGCAGGGAAGGGGTGCATTGACCTAGTGCAGTTTGGGCTGTGCGCGGCTAAACGTTGTAGAGCGTTCAGATACCTACCTCGTGCTTCTCCGGTCTATGCATTCGACTCAAAACGAGGAAGGAACCCATGTCGTTTAGTGACTATCTGAAAGGCCCAGCTCACCGACAGCGTGCAGAAGCTCTTGAGGCCCAGCTTGCGGAACTTCAAGTGCAGCATTCTCAGCTGCAAGAGCTCGTCACGAAAATCGGCGCCATGGACGTAGTGAATATCCAGAAGCTGATTGAGCAAGAGCAAGCGAGGCTAGCGGATGTACGCGAGCAAGCCCAACGCTCAGAGAGAGAGTTGGCTGCACTCGCACAGCGTTCCACTGATCTGCAGGAGCAGATACTCGTCTGGGAAGAGACAGTGCTCCTGGAAAGCTTCGCCCTCTATGAGCCTAAGTTCAAGCTGACAACCAGCCTGGAGTACAAGGCTCGACTGGATCACGTACGTGATCGTCAAAAAGTCCTGATCAAAAATGGGCAGGCAGCCACCGGCAATACGAACTGGACGGTGAACAACAGCCAGGCCCAAGGTCGCAAGCTTGTGAACGACATGATCAAGCTGGTGATTCGCTCGTTCAACAACGAAGCTGATGCCTGCGTGGCCAACGTGAAATTCGACAACGTTGAGCTCGGCGAAAAGCGAATCCTCAAGTCGTTTGAGGCTTGCAATCGGCTAGGCAAGATCATGAGCGTAGAGATTTCGGGGGTCTACCTCGACCTGAAGCTCGATGAGCTGCACCTCGCTCATGAATTTCAGATCAAAAAGCAAGAAGAGAAGGAGGAGGCCAAACGCGCCCGTGAGGAGCTTCGAGAGCAGCAAAAGCTTGAGCAGGAAATTCGCGCGGCCCGGGAGAAAATCGCGAAGGAGCGGAAACACTTCACCACCGCAATGCGTGATCTTCAGGCTCGCCTGCAGCAAGTGCAATCTGAGGAAGAGCGCTCAGCGCTGCTGGTGAAGCTGGCCGAGGTTGAGGCAGGTCGCGCCGAGCTTGAGAGCGAAGAGAAGCTCATCGACTATCGCGAGCAGAACGCCAAAGCCGGATATGTGTATGTGATCTCTAACCTGGGCGCGTTTGGAGAAGGGATTTACAAGATCGGCATGACCCGTCGCCTTGAGCCTATGGATCGAGTTGATGAGCTCGGCGACGCCTCGGTACCGTTCTGGTTCGACGTGCATGCGATGGTGTTCTCGAACAACGCTCCTGCGTTGGAAGCAAAGCTCCACGAGCATTTCGCATCGGGCCGGCTCAACAAGGTCAACGGGCGGAAAGAGTTCTTCCGAGCTGAGATTGCTGAGATCGAGAAGGTCATTAGAGAAAATTATGATGCTGTCGTCGAGGTCACCCATGAGGCGCCGGCGGAGCAATATCGTGAAAGCCTTCGTATGGAATTGCCTAAGCCAGCTATTCAGCATTCAGAGCGAATGGCCGCACGAAGCTAAGCTCGCGATTGGATGTGCTTGTTTGCTAGGAGAGCGAAGCATCCGTTTACGGTCAGAACAGTCAGCGCTCTAACAGTGAATTTTGAGCCATACTAGCCTCTGATTTATCTTAGGAAATTTTTTATGGGGGAGAAAATGAGCGGCTGGTGGTATGCAATCAAGGATAAAAAGCATGGGCCGATAGAAACAGCCGAAATGAAGCGCTTGCTCCAAGCCGGTAGCATTGAAGCTAAAACCTTCGTGTGGCGCGAAGGTATGGAGAGCTGGCGGCCACTGAGTGACGTGGAAGAGCTAAGGTCATTGATGGCGGTTATACCTCCACCACTTCCATCGAAAAACAAAGCAAACGAGGCAGACTATCCGAGCGCCAACCGTTGGTCGAGATTCTTTGCTCGTACATTTGATGTCTGGTGGGAGACATTATTGGTAGCTGTAGTCTCATCGTATCTATTAAGTCGATACTCAGCTAATTTTGTGGAATGGATTCATCGCCCGGGTACTAGCCAAATATTCGGAATTCTATGCTTGCCCGGTGCACTTTTTCTTGATGCCCTGTTGTATAGATTGCTTGGGAATACACCGGGCAAAGCCCTGCTGGGAATAAAGGTTAAAACATCTGAAGGTAAAAAATTAAACCTCACTCAATATTTATTTCGTAACTTCTCGGTGTGGGTGAAGGGGCTAGGTCTAGGTATACCATTAGTTAATCTTTTCACAATGGCTAGTCAGTCAAAGCGACTAGGCGAGGGCAGGCAGGCGAGCTATGACGAGTTACCTGATTTCTCAGTGCAATCTCAGCCTTCAGGCTGGTTGAGGAAAGTCGTTTTTGGCGCGGCATTCTTGAGTCTTTTCGGCGTCGTGGCAACACTTAATATGATCGAAAAGAATGCTGATCGAGATTCAGTAATGCGCAATGCTCAGAAGTCCTATTCTTGGGAGAACCCGAGGACTTTAGCTAGCATTAACGTAGATTCCAGGTGGAAGCTTTCCAAGCAAACACCGATTGATGGAGCTCATACGTACCTGTTTTCTGAAGCGGCTGGGTATGCCCTGATCGTTTTTGCAGTGCAGGACTTTCCCGGCTATAGCTTGAGTGACTATATTTCTGGGTTTAAAGATAATACAACTAAGGATATGGTGCTAGATGGAGGTCGCTTCTTTGAGAAGGACGGGCGCCAAATGTGGGAGGGATCGGGTCGCATGGTTTCCAGTGATAGCGCGCGTCTCAATGTTCAAGTTGTTCAGTCGGGCTCCTCTTTTTGGCGAGTGGTGACAGTTCAGTCCGTGCCGTATAAGTATTCCGATGATCTGGCTGAGGATTTGAGATCTGCGCTATGGACTACGGTGAAGTGATCTATGATTTCGCAAAGCCTATCCTGATCGTCAGGCTTAGTCAGTCTTAGGTATGTTTCATACATGACATAGGGCCGGTAAATCGTGATCTATCAATGCAATCATTGTCATCGCTCAACCTTTGAGACCTATTGCTCCCAATGCGGGTCTGCTGACGCTGCCTCAATACCTCCGCAAGCTCAGCAAGGTTTGACGCCCCTTGATCCATCGTTCTACCCCGATTTCCAGTATCAGTCGAAGGGCTTCCTAAAAGACATCTGGGGCAAGAAAAAGGAGCAGGCCCAGCTCAATGACCTTCTCAACAACGTTCTCAGAAAGTACTCAGAGCTGAAGCAGCCGTATTTCACCAACTTCATTCACACCACCCGCGATCCTGTAGGCGCAGGCGGGGATGAGGCTGCAGTGCCGGGCGCACGTATGAATGGCATCTATTCCGAGCGTGAGCTTTTCAGAGAGGTATTGATTCGCAGGGGTTTTGACGAGCTTGAGCAGTTGCCCACTTTACTGGACAAGTTGCTGCTCACGACCGCTTTCAACTCTGTGTATGCCGGCTTCTCCCGAGAGGTTAGCCGCCATATCAAATCTGACCTAGCAAGCTCGCTGAGGTCATGGATCGAAGAAGCTGGTACGACTTTCCGTGCGGACTTGGCGCTCTTCTACTACTACCTGTGGGAAAGCGACGCTTCGTCCCCGGGACTGCAGTTCAACCCTCAGGCAGCCACCACAACCGGCGTTCCGCTGCTTCCTGTTCAGACATTTCAGTCCGGGTTAGGTCTGTGCGAAGAAATCTACTTCGACATCCTGGTTGAGCGTTTGGGGAGCCAGCTCGAGCACTTCAACCCGAATCGCTTCATCACCATGTATCTGGTCGACGCGATGGATGGCTTCCAGTTCGAGGCGTTCTTGGTCGAAATTTTCCAGACCATTGGATACGACGTACGAGAGACTCAGAAGACCGCTGATCAAGGCGCGGATCTGTTCGTGACCCGATTTGGTAAGACGATGGTGATCCAGGCCAAGAACTACAGCGGTTCGGTCGGCAATGCTGCAGTGCAGCAGGCGATCTCAGCCAAAGCCTTCTACGGCTGCGATGAGGCAATGGTTGTCACCAACTCCTACTACACCAAGTCAGCCAAGGAGCTTGCAGCTACTGCGGTCGTGCGACTGGTTGACCGTGCAGGGCTTCAGACTTACCTCGACGACTACAACCAAAAGCTCATCGAGGTGTTCCAGGCCGAAGCCGAGGCAGAAGGGGCTTAGGCAGACGGCATCGCACAACGGGCCGTTTAGGTGAAAGCATACGGGCAAGCCGTCTTGCACGACTAGGCTGAACGCCACCCATGCGGCAGAAGCTCTGTCTCACTCACCCGCTGCGTTGGCTGGCGCGTCAGCACACATCCTTAGCTCATAGGATCGGTTCGAATACGCTTCTCTGCGCGATCCTCCCTGATGCTCAATCGAGCTCGCCAATCCCCGCAGGGGCTACTGCCGCTGTAAAATCCCGTAGAGGCAGTAACGGCCAGATCTGCTTCCAAGCGATAGCACAAATTTAAGGAGCGACACCTGGTGTTCAGGACGGTCATGGAATTGATATTCGTGGTGAGCGCGGCTATGACAGTGTTCACTGTCGTAATGTTTCCGTGCATCATCCTGTGCCTCGGAGTGTTGCTCGTGCTTGGCATCGATGACAGATTCGTGAACCCCGTTGTGGCTTACGTCGCGTTCCCTGAGGCCGTTGTAATCAGCGGGTACCTGCTGCTTCGCTACTGGAGGCAAATCACCGAACTCGTAAGATCAATTTCACCGTGATGCTTGTGGTACTGATCCATCGATTGCTCGCGTCGGGGCTGCTGCTGATGCGGCGAGTCTCAGCAGTCGTGGACTGTAGGCAACGGAAGAATTCCTGAGGTGTCTGGATTGAAGCGAACCCTTTTAGGTATGGCTGAAGCAGGTGAGCCGCTACTGAGGCAAGCTCTAGAAGCGATTCGAGCCTATAACGATGCGGTGGAGGACAAGCGACCTGCAGCTGAGATTGAACGCCTGCGCGTTGAGGCAGACCATCTCTATCACACAGTGATCGACTACCAGGTTCATAAAGCCGGGGGCTTGGGTGAGTCGGTACATTAAACTGAGACGTAGGTATTCGAACACGTTGAGCTGGTACCTAGCCCACCTCGATGGTCGCGGTTTTAAGAATCGAGCGTAGTCATCGACACCGAAAGCCCCTTACACAGACCCTCGGAGTGAACATGGTGGAGAAGGATCTCAGCAGCGTATTGCCTCCTGATCATCCGATGTATTCGGATGCCGTGGAGGCTATGGAGAGGTATCACCAAGCCCAAGCCGGCGGTGTCAGTGGCGCTGAGCTTGAGCGCCTACGGCTGTTAGCTGAACACAGCTTTCAGGCAGTCACTGACTACCAACTGCACGCGCTTGGCGGGCCAACAAAACCTAGCCACTAGGGATGCAAAACAAAGCCGCAGTAGATCTCCGAATAGGGTACCGAGGCGCTGCCGTGAGACAAGAACCACTCGAAATCGCTAAGGTTATGATGCAGAACGAACTCAGCTTCACAGATGTTATTCGCCAGATTCTCCGCCAAAATCCTGAGGGGCTGACACCCCAGCAGATCCGAGACATTGTGAAAGTGGAATACCCCCAGCACGTTGGCACACCTAGCCATTTGAGAAACGTCGCAGCTGGCAACTACAAGGATCTGGATCATGCCGTGCTGGCACGTATCTACCTAGCTTGCAGAAGCGCTTCGGACATTTCTGCAGACAAGAGCAGGAAGCCTCACCTGATGACGCTTTTGTCCGACGCAAACGACGTCGAGATTAAGGCGGACGATTTCATCGAAGGGGAAGACCTCGCCAAGCTCGAGGCCGATGTCGGCACCCTGTACGTGCTCTCCACAGGGCTCTACACGGCTGACCAGGTCGAGATAGTCAAGATTGGGATTACCACTGGTTCAGTCGACAAGCGAATTACCCAGCTGTACACGACGGGAGTGCCATTTCGCTTCACGATCGTCAGTCAGCTGGAAACCACCAACTACTCGAAGCTCGAGCAGGCCCTGCATTGCCTTTTCGACAGATATCGGATCAACAAATCGCGGGAGTTCTTCACGGCCCATTGCCTGAAATTCATGCCAGAGCTAATCGCCATCCATCGTAAGATTGAGGACGCGTGAGAAGCAGATTTCACCTCAAGAAGTCTCGAAGACTCCTCACATCCCAGTCCAGGGGCACTGTCGTATTCGATTCTCTCTAGTCCTGTTAGACTCAAATGTTCTGCAGAGCAGGGCAAGCACGTACGAACGTGCTTCACCAGTCGTGATCCCAATATGAGCAGAAGCCGACGCAAAACTCCGATACGCGGCATTACCTCAGCCACAAGCGAGCGATCCGACAAGCAAGCATGGCACTGTAGTTATCGTACAGCTGTACGCCGGCAGCTTGCGAGTGACCCTGACTCTGAGCTCCCTCATCCTCGTGAATTTTCTGATCCTTGGCGCATGGCAAAGGACGGCAAATCCTATTACGGAGTGAGCCGACGCGACGAGAAGTCTCTGAGGAAATGATACTCAGCGCTGGCCTAGCCGCGCAGTGATGGATTGTCGGCACCAGGAACGGATTGGTGCACGGGGAGGGCGGGACGCGCTTAAAGGGCAGCTCACCGCAAATCAACCACAGAGTTACAGCAGGGGCTAGGAGTGATTTGGTTTCTTGGCGACGTACATGGACTTTTCGATCACGTCATCAGGCTGGTGAAGGTTCATCGTCCTGAGGCTGTGGTCTTCCTTGGCGACCTTGAGTGCAGCTTGCCACTCGACACGATCCTGCGTCCGATCCTTGGCCTTACCGAGATCCGGTACATACATGGCAATCACGACACGGATCAAAGGAGCTACTGGCACAATCTGCATGGCAGCAGCTTCGCTGACCGCAGCCTGCATGGTCGTGTAGTTGAGATAGCGGGGCATCGGATAGCAGGGCTCGGTGGCACTTTCGAATCCCAGATTTGGCTTCCTGGAAGCCCTGATACCGGCATCCAAAATTATGGGGACTTTCTCGAGCGCTTGGCGCTCAAACCTTTGCACGAAGATATCGTCGCGACGAAGAAGCAGCACGCGCTTTCTGCTATCTACCCGGACGACTACTTCACGCTCGCGATGGAGAAGGCGGACATTTTGGTCTGCCATGAGGCCCCCAGCTGTCACCCATACGGCTACTCAGAGATCGATGATCTCGCCCAGGCTATGGGGGCACGAATGGTTGTTCACGGGCACCATCATGATTCTCTCGACTACAGGTCTAAGTGGCCGAGGCTGGGATTTGAGGCTTACGGAGTAGCGTTCAGATCCATAATGGCTATCGATGGATCGGTCATCAGCTGAGGCATGCGGTTGTGTGTCGCTTCGTCATAGGCATCGACGCTTCCGACTCGATGAGTCCGGCTGTGCCGTCGCTGGGCCTTCTATGCTGAGCTGGCAGGGCAGGGCAACGCTGTGTAGTCGTGCCTGCTACTCGTAGCGGCCAAGCTGGAGCTATCTCCTCCGTTCAAAATGCAGCAGCATTACCCGTCATGACATCGCTAGGTCAGGTGCCAGTGTCTTACAGTGACTACGAAAAAAGCAGAGCTTGGCTGCGTGCCAAGGCCAAGGACGCCAGATCCCTCTCAAATGAAGAAGAGGAGTACTTAGATCGCCAGATCGCGATTGAGCTGCGGAAGCGCATGGAGCATGATGCTTCGGTTCGTTGGTGGCAGCTCTTCGGGCTTGAGGGGCATCGCTTGGACTCCGTAGAGGCGGAGGCTCAGTTCATCGCTCACCTGGACAAAATTTTCAAATACCCGCCCGCGAGCCAGTTCCTCACTCCTACCGATTCGAAGCGGCGAACCCACCATGCATACCATTTCAGCAGGCAGGGCGTTTACCACGGCGTCGAGTACCTAGCGCCTCCCACGACGCGTCTGTTGGAGCTAATGCTGTACGGGTACTTTTCTTACGGGAACACCTGGATCTACTTAGATAGGAGATCGCAACTGAGCTCCGATGGGTTCCGAAGTCCCAAGCAATGGCTAGCGCTACCCCCAGGAGAGACCCCTCAAGACAGGCTTGGTATCACGATCGAAATCAGTGTGGGTTGGAAGTCCCTGATTCGTTCGCAGTCGCCTGCAGCGCTATTCAGCAGCTTGAAGCCATTCGAAAAGGAAAACCTTGCAAGGGAATTTGCTGCGGAAGGATCTCATCAACATTGGCTTGAGCAGATTGTGGAAGGGCTCTTCATGGAGCGTGGCCATCGCTCCAGAATCAGCATTACCTATGCAGGTGAATCAGAGGAACAGCCCCTCACCCTTGCTGAGGTGATTGCTCAGAAAGGCCGCATTCTAGGAAAAAAAGTGGTCATGCAGGATGGCGACTATCTGAACTGTGAGCCCGCCAATCTCGTCATCCGCTCGAACCGTGGCCGAACGATGAGCTGCAAAACCTGTCGCCGCCCCACAAACAAAGACCAATCTGAGATTACCAAGGACTCGTTGGGTTCGAGCCTTCGCATCTGCCATTCCTGCCTACGATGGATGACCAAGACCTAAGAGTGGAAACGGCCTCAAAAAGGGCTTGCCAAAAAGGTGCGCTTAAATCAATATAAACCCTATGATGTAATAGCTGCATCAGCAAGACTTAGAGGCCGGCTTTTTAGCCGGTTTTTTGTGTCTTGGATTTCCCTCTCGCCGCGTTCCTGCGGCATTTTTTGATCCTAAGCGTACCTATGCCTACTCAATCGCGATCACTCGTTCGTGAGGCATAGGCACGTCCATAGAAAATGGCGGAACCCTGATATGAAAGACTCGATCCACATTGATTATCAAAACAAAACCATCGTGTTCAGCATGAGCGGGTGGCTGAATGCTAGTCACATTGCGGAACTTTACTCGACCTCCGTAGATGGCTGGTTGAGATCACCTGAAACGCAGGAGTACCTGGCAGATATTGCTCAGGCACTCGGCGTGGAGGATGCCCAGGAGCTTGCTCAGATCACTGCTGACGGCACCTGGTTGCATCCGAAGGTGGCAGTGGAATTTGTCAGAGAGATCGATCGTAAGCTGGCTCGTTGGTGCGACATCACCATCGACAGGATTGTGCGTGATAACTCATCGATCAAAGAGCGTTTCGACGCAGCTTGCAAGGTGTTGAAAGAAGGTCGGCGTGAGGCAAGCGAGCATGGAAGAGGGCTACTGGAGTGGCGCAACAAGAAGCCCGTTTTTGAGTATCGTGTGGCCCATTTGAAGGATCAGTTGCAGCTAACATTGGGGCTTGATAACCCCAACTGAAATCGACGAACGAAAGCCCGCCTAGTGCGGGCTTCGTCGTTTTTGGTGCCGGTGAAATCAAGGCGCGGAGCGTCCCTGCCATTCACCAGGATCTGGGCCATAGCTCTAATCGGCTCATGCTCAAACTACGCGCCGTGTTAGGTGGCTGCCGATTCACTCAATTTTGGATGAGATCAGCCGAAAAAATGCTGAGTTGTCCGTGTCAGTCAGGGAACACATGAAGCAAGTCGAACGGGATTTCATCACATTGTTTAATTGTCTGTGATACCGGGATTTTCCGGTGTCTGAGACGCATGCTCTAGCGGGACGCACCGACTGGACAATCCATCTTGGCCTGGTCGTAAGGCAATGGGCCACACTGCTTGGAGCTCGAGCCCTGTTTGAGCAAGGGGGCTTACAGACGCAGTGATTCGGTATAGCGACACGGACACGCTTTCGTTCGTGGAGTGGGAGTGGACGCGGGCCCACACCGAAATCAATGAGTTCACCAAACTGCTCAAAAAGACTGATTCCGCGGTGTTTCAGACCTTCATCGGCTACAGCAGGGTTACCGATCTCAAGGTCACGATCGAACAGATCCGCAAGCGCTGGCAGACCGCCAACAAACCATTGATAGCATTTCTGATCACCTATGAGCTGTACGGGAGGAGCCGACGCTTCAAGGAACTGCAGACCTACATGTTTGCCAAGGGTCAATTCAAAAAAATCCGCAGTCAGCCTGCTTTGCCTTGGGAGGTAAACCGAGCGAAGGCAAAAAACGAGTCAGAGGATTCCTCATGACCGGCTGACATGGCTGAGCAGGCTGAGGCATCGAAGCCAGGCAACGTGCAGAGATTGAACATGCCATCAAGTTTCTCTATCACTGCTCGGTGAAACGCCGGCTGGGCCGAGAGGCTTGCGCTTCCGTTCCCCTATTTGCTAGATTTATGGTGCGCAGGGTAGGCGCATCACACCCGTCTTTGAAAGCTGGAAACGGCACTACCTGTTGGTTCTCTCATGCTCAAGGCCATGTTATTTCGAGGCCCTGTAGCGGCGTAGGCGGGTGGCGTTGCAGTAGGGGCGGAGAAACCAACATGAGCACCATTCCAAGCGTTCGTCCTTCTACCCTCAAGGGTATCAAGCGTACGGCCACTCGTATCACCAGCCAGAACCCCGACATCCCTCGCCACGTCGCTCTAGATCTGTCTGCGAAGCAGTCGGGTTTTGAAGGCTATCAGCATGCACGTAAATCGCTGAATGCTGGCTTCACAATTCCAGTCCTCCACAGCGTTTATCTCTCTGCTTACTGGCGTGATACTTCGACCAAGCCGCGTACCGCTGGGTTGGAGATTCTGGAGATTAAGCTCCCAAGGCCAATAGCTGATTTCCTGGCGAAGCATCAATGCCACCACGCTCAAAACCTGCAGGGTTTCTTCGTTGAGTCGATGGATCATGTGGAAATGAGGAGTACCGCCGAAAGCTTGGAGAGAGCGAGGGAGTTGCTGACTCGTGCAGCTCTTTCTCTGCAATTTATGGAAGCAGCGCGGCTCCAGCCGGCAACCACCAAGATCCAGCGCTCGGCGATGGACAATGCAGAACAGCTGCCTTCCGCAGACCACATCTCGCGCTGGATATGTGCAGACACCGGTGCCTGGCTGATGCTCGACGAGCCCTATGGACATGTCGCCAAACCGGAATTTCAAACCAAGCGTGACGCCTGGTCTACCGCGCATGGATTCATGCTGGCAATCCCCGCCTGGGAGGGCTTGTACAACCCGGGCAGCGCTGTGCCGCACTTCTTGGGTCACAATGCTGAGCTGTTGAATCGTGTGATCGTCACGGTCGAACGCCTTGGTGCAAAGGAGGCTACTGCTTGGGATTTCCAATCAGCGAACTTCAGCAGCCAGTTTGTAAGTCCTGCGCGAGCTGAGTCTGGGAAGAAGCGGAAACCTCGCCCTGGTACCACGTACGGTTTCAGCAAGAACGCAATCGAATACCGCCGCATGGAGGGTTGGGGCTCCATCTGGCGGCCGGCGCAAAAAATGAGCATCGCTGACCATAACGAAATGGGCTGGATACTCAAGCGGTTGTACGCAACAAAGATGCCCTTCACCGCTTGCACACAGTTGTCGGAGCTTCAGGCTGAGTTGGAAAACTGGATGGATGCCGAGTATCGGGGGGAAAAGCCCCGTGAATTTGACACGGATGCCTACTACGGCGGGAGCGACATCCCTTGTTACCCAAACCGGATCGAAACTCTCGAGGCGGTTGATCGTCTCCGTTCGATCATGACGGGTACATACCTGGACTCGAAGCCGCTGAGAGATCACCTCAAAAAGCTGGACGCGGCACGTCAGCATCTCGCCAAGTCGTAATCCTACATTCAGCGTTTTTGTGATTTTTGACTTCGGAGGTCAGGATGGAAGGTCATAACTTTGAGCGTCTGAAGGCGCATATTCTGAATCTCTCAGTCGCTTCGAGTTTCGACCAGGCTAGGTTTGAGTGGAAGCTCGATGCTGTGGAGATTAGTGAGGAATTTGATCAGTGCCCGTGCGGGAAAGAAATCAAGGAGCACTGCTATATCCTGAATACTAGGAACGGCAACAAGACCTACGTAGGAAACGTGTGTATTGATCGCTTCCTAGGCATTGACACAGGCAACCTGTTTGATGGCTTGAAGCGGATCACGCTCAACCCGAGCGCAAATGCTAATGCGGATTTGATCGAGTACGCTTGGGATAATGGCTACCTGTTTGGTGAGAACGAGTACGCGTTTTTGAAGAGCACCATGAAAAAGCGGAACCTATCACCTGGCCAGATTTCTTGGAAAAGAAAAATCAACAGTAGAATTTTGAAAGGGACGGTTGTCAGACGTCGAACAGTCCGAGACTGAGACATTTGGTCATCGCGCCGTAGGGTAATTGTACGGCACCCAAACCAGGAGGTGGTTGCGGGGTCGCGCCCTTGCTTCTTTGCGGTCAATGAAGCGAGTTTGCCTGGCTAATGGGCCATACCAGACTGGCGTTATTGGGAGATTCTTCTAGAACAGAAGCGCGAAGAAACCCCTGGAAGCTATCGTCATCGAAATGTGTGAGCGCTTAGAAGACTGGAACAGGAACAGTGATGGCCATCGCAACCCGAAAAGGCGAAACCCTGCAAATGCAGGGCTCGCTTCAGTCTGGCTGTCTGATGGCGACAGGGATGCAGCAGGGGTTAGCAGCGGTAAGCTGTTGCGCTCATGCTAAGTGACAATGAGTAGCGCCACCCCGAGATGAGAGGGGTACTTTTGTACTGCTTTATGATCGGGCTAGTTTTGTGGATGGTTGATGTAATGTGATTTCAGATAAGCAAGAGTCGATGTCTCAGTGCAATGACCAGTTTGCTTCTTGGTTCGGGCAATGAATTGATAACGTAAAGCGGATGATCGAATACGCGGTGGTATGACCACGTTAGCCTCAATGCCTGCGATACGTGCCCAAGATGCACAGATCTCCAGCAGATCTTCTGCAGTCATTGGAGATTTCGGATTGCCGTCAGGAGAAAATAGGTAATCATCTTGTAAAAGATTAGCCGCACGGATATGCCGATGGATTGAATCCGGCTCAATGATGATTTCTACGCTCGCCAGATTTTTCTCTGATGTTTTGTGCCGGTGGAATTTGATCATCGTTTCTCCGAAACCAGAAACGAGAACCTGGTTGACTCTCGTAGGGAGAAACTCGGCTGGCCGCAAGCCGGACATGAGGCATGTTAGCAGCGCCTGATCCCTAAAGTTGCCCGAAGCGATAACGCTCCTACCGATCTGGAAAAGCTGCTCGGTAGTCAGGAGCGGCGTATTTGGCGCTCGGAAACCGCTCAGATGCCCATATATTCTCTTAACTTGTTCCACACGTCCCAGTTGGGAGCGAGGGGCCAGCGGAGACTTGAAGGCAGTGAGTACGTTGACGGGCAAGGTAGCGATGACTAGCTCTAGCTTTTCATGGTCGAGAGCAAGCCATTCCTTTGGGTTCAACGTGGCTTGGATCGCTGAAAGAATACCTTTGCGGACTGCAAGGACGGATGGGGTCTTCTCTGCTCGCTTTGCCATTTTTGAGGCTTGGTAAAGCTCGTGATAATCCCGGTATCCCAAGCCTTTTGAAAGCAGTTCTCGAGCGAACGAAAGAGACATTGGACTAGCGCCACACCATCTCCTCATCAACGCCTTTGCAAGCCGCTTGAGACCGGATTTTGGGGCAAGATCTGTCGGAAAAATAGGAACGCGCATGGCATCTCTCCAATAGCGTCAGGGTGTCGGCTGCCCGCTGACTATTGTCGAAATGCGTGCATGGAGGAGGGCAATGCTGCCTGATGGAGGTTGTACCTATGCGAGCCGACCGCACGATGCAGGCTACACCGTCATTAGAACGTAGCAGAGGTCTTATAAGTCGTCCAGGGAGAGTCTGGTGGAGTCGTATCTGCTCCATGGCCGAGCCTTTGTCGCTCATTCGGGCTCGAAGAGACCGCCTGCATCGTCGGCATGCCTTCTATGCTGAGTTTGCAGAGCATGGGAGCCGCGAATTCATCAACAGCGTCAGCTGTTCGTTCTGGATCGTAGAGATCACCACCCGGCGTAATGACTTACAAGGTGTGCCCAAATCTTCAATGCCTCGCCATCCTGGCGAAGGGTTTTAAGAGCCTTTATTGCAGAAATTTTAGTGGGGCATCCGCCGATGAGAAAAGTTTTGTCGCGCTCTCCACTGTAAAGATGCAACAGGGTAAGAACCATGATCTGCTGTACCGGCCGCATGGATCGGTATGCCTTACGCATGGCCTCCAATAGTTCTGGAATAGGCTCATCGTGGTCATAGTCGAACCCCTGAGGTCGCATTGTGTAGTGACGACCTTCATCACCATAGGGCCTGACATGGGTGAAACAGCTCTCTAAGCCATAGTCATTCACAATTTTCCATGCGGTGTCTCCAAAAATCTCTCCTCGCTGGGCTGCCGAAGGAAAGAGCGGCGGCTCTGCACCGCAGATAATAGCCAGCGCGGTGCATTCAGCTGCGTCCATGCAAGGAATTTTGATAATCAAATCTACGAGTGCGTAGTTTGGGATGCGACCTGCGGCGAAGATAGGATCAATAGCTGTATAGGCAGCCACAGCCACAGGCACGCGGGAGTGATGGATGTAACATGAGCTTGCCGTTTTCATGTCGGTAAACGCCCAGGTGCCTGTAGTGCTTTTGAAAACACCCAGCTCATTAAGAAGAATATTTGCTTCAGCGACGTACTGGTATGAGTTACGTGGCTCGGCTTGTTCGAGTAAAGTCATCACGATAGTCCTTCGACTGAGTATGCTAATTGGGCACGCCAAGGGCGCGAATGACGGATCTCAATTTAGTTAGGACAGGCTTTGAGTTTTGGAATTTAGAAATTCTAGAGGGTGCTTCCTGAAAAGCAAGCGATGCGGCGGGTACCCTGTATCCTTCCTTCAGAATAATTGCAGGGTTGTTTGTCAATATATGTATTTTATTCATCCGGTTTTTCAACTGTACCGATCGTTAATCAACAGGTTACGAACGTTGTGTTCGAACTGTTACGGTTGGGCTTCTTATACAAGCCAAGATAATAAGAAAAATTTTTTCGATGAATGGTATCACTCGCAAAGGGAAGCCTACTGGAATCGACTAGCCGTTATTCCATTGGTCGACATGTGCGAGTGCCAGCAGGGTTGGCAGAGCAGGCAGTGAGCGTGGGTGGCGTTACTCTGGGCTACACGTCAAAATGCAATTTAAACAGTATTACGTTGGATTGTGTTTATCATTGCTTGAGAAAAAGCAATGCTTCAGCAAGTGTCATTGGAGGCGCTAACCATTCGCTCGAAGCGTACATAGAGTTCATATTCAATATCCTCAATGAGGTCTTGGCAAAAACTTTGCAAATCTTTTTCGCAGCGCCTGTATTCAGTTAATTCTTGAATAGTACCTTCCCCTGCGATTATATTTTTCGCAATTAATGTTCTCGAAATCTCTAAATTAAATATGTGAGTTATTAGCTCTGGCATATTATCTTTAGTGGTTGCTCCTAGGCTTTCTTGAGAATAAAGTACGCCGCCGACATTCTCTGTCGCCACATCAGGCGCAGGAGAAAGTTGCTCTATATGTGGGTAAACTATTTTCAGAGCATGTTGTATCCCGCAGGAAACTAAAAGCGTGGTCAAACCCTCAGCGCTGTGGATGCTGACAAACCATTCCGTTTCGTCAGGATGAAAGTGTCTCTGCCGTTCCGGAAGGCTGCGTGAAATATTGATAACAAAAATCGTGCGCAGCTCTGTAGAAACAGGTGGTTCTGAAGGCATGATGTTGTCTCAAGATTGTGCTGAAGACTTGATGACGGTGCGTTAGCCTTGGCTGGTGGGTGGCTTTATACTAAAGAAGCGTAGATCGCGGATGCGTAAAATGGAAGGTCAGGGTCGATTTTTATTGCTCTGTCAATTCATAAACCGATTAGCTTGCCTTCGGAAATGCCGTGTAGTAATACCGAAAATGATAAGTGGAGCAGACGACACCCCACTTATCGATATTGAAGGTTATCTAAAGTAAGAATTTAAGATGTTACTACTGGTATGTTTGGTGAGCCATCCTAATTTATCGCTTATGTCAAGCCTGTTATTGAGCAGGTAAAAAAATTCCATTTGCATAACGGATGTTCTGATTTTTGATGGTAAAACATCTTCGTGCTTGATGCCCGCATAATGCGCCCATGACATGCATATTCTCCGGAGAGAGTCCGCTGTCATAGGAGCATTCGAATGGTGGCTTGAAGGAAAAAGAAAATCGTCTCGTGAAAGTCTGGAAGTCCGGATATATCGGCGAATGGCATCAGGGTATCGGATGGAGACTCTTCGGGTCGAGTTGCTAGAAGCTTTAGTGACATTAATTTCGATTGACCTACCACCGGTATCTGAAGTAATGACATCACCGGCTTTGACAGATAAGATCTCAGCTGGCCGCATGCCAGACAGTAAGAATAATAGCAATGCCGCATCTCTCAGATTGCCCGAATTACTGACGCTGCGAGCGATGGCGGCTAGTCGGTTTGAGATCATCTGGAAGGCGCCGGAGGCGCCATGCTCAGCCAATGCAGCCATGAGGAACCATGAGGGGCTTACATGGCGTTTACGCGGCTGAACCGTGAGTGAAGACTGAAACGCGGTGAGAACATTGACGGGAAGCCCTGTAACGAGTTTCCTCCATGTAGTAAGGTCAGTAGCAAGCCACTCTTCGGGTTTCAATGTTGCTTCGATAGCTGAGAATATTTCCCGCCGGACGTCAGATACTCGGAGGGGCGACGCATCAGGCCGCGGTGATTTCGAAGCTTCGTGAAGATCGCGATAATTGCGGTAACCTAAGGCTTTGGAAAGGACTTCTCGAGCAAAAGACAGTGTGATCCGTTTGGGGCCACACCATCTATTTTGCAAGGCCTTTGCAAGGCGCCGTAGGCCGGATTTTGGAGCAAGGTCAATTGGAAAGACAGGTACGCGCATGGCAAGTCTCCAATAGAGTCAGGGTGTCGGCTGCCCGCTGACTATTGTCGAAATGCGTGCACGAAGGAGGGTAATGCTGCCTGATGGAGGTTGTACCTATGCGAGCCGACCGCACGATGCAGGCTACACCGTCATAGTAATAAACTAGCAGCGGTTTCTGAGGTCGTCCAGGCGGATTGGGAAAATCGTGGTGAATGGTCGGAGTCATCCTTTTTGTCTAGTCAGAGTAGCTCTCGCCGTCACACGAACATGACCCTGAAAATGGTTTACACTCATCATTCGTTCGATACTACGTCTGAGTTACATGGCCATGCACCACACGAAAAGCATCGAGACATCCTCTTAACCAGTAATTATGGTACTGCGTACCTCCTCCGGGATAACGTACTTCACCAGTATGACAGTGAAAATACCCATTCGATGAGAACCGGCATCTCGGCAGCTTCGATAGGCCTCATTTACAGGCCTATGAAGATCCCAAGCAGCTCTACTGGGACAACGGGCCTAGCACCGCACAGTTATTATCCGGACGATGATCGCCAGACGCACCGCCGAGGCCCAAGAAAATTTTGACGAGTTGACTGTCCTCAGAGCTACTAATCCAGCGGACTATGCAGCTAACCCGGCGTACGGCCTGCTGACGGGCATAGTGCGGCGTTGAGAGCATGCGAGTTGCACCATCGACGGTATACGGAGATGGGGTTAGATATTCTTGAGGCATCACCTGGGCTGCAGATCTCAGCATTGCTCCTAATGATGTCGCTGAGATTCACACCTTTCATCGAAAACCAGACTGAGTAGGTCGTTGGCGCAGATGTCTGATCTGAGCAGAGCTGAAAGGATGAACTGTGACAATGTATACACCATTGCCGCTGCACGTAGAGGGGCATGGGTAAGCAAAAGTACTCAAATGATATGAAACGAATCTGTGCTCGTGCTGGTCGAGCTTGATAAACTTGATAATTCATGTGTCATCTTCCTCGATTGGCTTGCCTCCCAATAGCCTATTGTATAATGAGGTAACTAAAGTATCGATTTTTTCCGCTTCAGCATATGCTTCCGGATCATCCTTGAGTCGAGCAAGGTGCTTGAGTTCGGTCGCGGTGTCTTGTGCTTCAGAGAGCCGGTTTAGCGTATCCATATGCTCTCCCCAATGCTCATTGCTAATCAGCAACCTGTACTCTTCGTGAAAGTACTCATAAAGAGACTTCGTTTGTCGGTGTCCAGTCATCCTTTTTACGATATTACAGATGTCTTCACGAAGCCCATGAGTCCAGTGCGTGCGGAGATCTGGATTTTTCGTGAATCGTTCTAGTAATAATAAGTGCATTGCTCTCGTTATGAATCTATGTCTAAACATCGACAAGCAGCATCTCACGTCAGAAAATCCTGCTGTAATGCATAATCGGCTGAATTCTTTGGTGATGCTGGATTTTTTTATGCTTCTACCATTATCTCCTATCAGTATGGATTTTGGAGCGACCGTTATTAAGCTTCTGTCGAGCAAGAAATCAACGAATGTTTTTCTGCTATCTAAATAACGCTGAAAGTCAAGAGCAGCCATCGTCGATATCTCAAACTTACGGATAGGTGCGGGCACTCCTTGTTTTTTTGTAGGTAGCGAAATTATTCGTGTAGTAGTGACTGCCTGGTTTAAATCAAGTGGGATGTCTATTAGTTCTTCAGGGCGAAGCCCTGTCAGCTTCATGATTTTGATTGTGAAGATTCTTCTCTCGTATAAGAAAGTGTTTCGCATCATAAATAGTACTGGATCTGCCACCTGCTTTGTTTTAGCTCTAGTAGGAAGGTTGTCGATATCGTGCGCTATAAATATAGCATTGAACAGCGCTTGTATCATTTTTTCTGTGATTACGTTTTTGTCATCCTTTGGGGGTTCTGGTGGTTTTAAATACCGATGCCAGACTTCTTTTCGTCCATTGTAAGGGTTGACTCGGCTTTCAATGATGATTTGGCAGTTTTCGGATTCGCCAATTAATGAGGTGGAGGATAGTGAGGAGTAGTTTTTGTCAATCCAAAGGAAGAAGTGCAGTGCTCTTTGTTGTACGGCGCGCACATGGTTTCCGCCGATATACTCCGCGCTGTGTTTGCTGTTCGACTTCTTTAATGTTTCCAGGTGATTGCTAAACGCATAAAAATCGTCATCTGTGAAATCGAAAAATTCAACTTTATAGGCATGACAATACCTAATTAGATGCGTGATCTGGCTGGCATATACCTTTGTGGTTTCTGTTGCTAGGGTTCCGAGAGCTTTTTCCATTAGCCAATGATTAACTAGATGGCATGGTCGGCCATCAGGCCAACGGATTAGTACTAGATTTTTTATGGTGCGAGAGGATCTGCTATAGTCTTTCTTTCCTTTAAATGAGACTGCTGAGGGTAGGGTGGCCTCATCGTACTCGCTGTAGAGTTCAATTTTCATTTTGATCTCCGGATTGTACGATTCGAAGTTTTTTGTTGGGCGAAGAGAATTTATCTGAGTGGGATATTATTTCCTTGAATTTAGCGGCGCTAATCTTAATTTGATGATTTATAAGGCTGCGAGCGCTTTCAGGTATGTCTTGCTTGGCTAGTTGGATGAGAAAATTATAAAGTTCCAAGTAAGCCATTGAGCAAATGTGCGAGTCTAGCAAGGTTCTGTCTAGTATCTCGTCTGAAGGGGGTAGTTGTTTTTTAATTTCTGGGGTTTGAGCTGGCAATGAATTGCGCTTGGCCTGTTCAAATAACTTCCTGAGGTATTCCCATCCATCATTCCCAGCGACAAAATTGCTGTTTGATGGTAGGTTTGAAGCAGCTTCTTTCAGCGTATTATATGAGATCGGCGAAAACTGGTGTTCAATCGAAAGCTTGCAGAATTCTTTTATGCTGCTGAGGAAGGGAAGCTCGGCTTTTGATGCTTTGATCGTGTTTGAGATCAGGCAGTTAAGCCAGTGGATCCTATGCTGTACGTTATTCTTCGTAGAATTTCGCATCTTTGATTTCGCCATATTTGATCGCGAAGTCCATTGTCTCGATTGTACCATCAAACGTGTCGAGACGGACGGAATAAGTTATAACGGTGTACCTACCATCCCGGCGCATTTCTGATAGTACCCTAACAGCTTGATCAAGTGGAACAGACGAGATGCTTGTTACTCCTAGGCTCTTGCACGCGGCATGATAGAGAGCGACCAAACCTTGGTTTTCGCTACCTTCGAGGTTTCCGCACTCAAGATCAATAATCTTGTCGTCAATGCACTCAGATTCGTACCGCACATAGTCGTCATCATAAACGTCTGGTGCAGTGTAGCTTTCAAGATAGCTCGGATCTGCGTGACCGGCCTGGTGGCGGAGTAGTTGATTAAGGGGATCTCCTCCATGTCTGTGAGAAATCAAAATGAAAAATTTGCGCATTTCATGAATGCGGATATACCATCGCCGCCCTTCTTTATCTAAAGGGATTTCAATCATGTTGCAAAATTCGTCAAGGCAATCTGCTATGCGGTGTCGAATACCTTGATTAGGTTTGGTGAAACCTCTGAGCGGAAAATAGAATAGCTCATCACTATGTGGTGAAGTATCGTTAAAAATTTTCTTCGTTTGAGTGCCCAGAACTTGGAGTAGTTGTATTGCACGTGCAGCAATACTAGGGATTGCACGAGTAATTTCGCGATTGATCCCGAAAACACCATTTTTTAGCTGTTCATGGGTCAATTCACTACCCGCAGATGAAAGCCCGAGACAATTCCTAGGTAGCTTTGTTATCTCGCGGTCTCTCATAGGCTTGAGAATTGCTATTACAACAATACAGGCCCCAATAAATGCCTGCAGTGTGCGTATCATGTCAGTGCCCTGTGGGGTGGAAATATATTTGCTCTGGTGTGAGAGTCTGGTGATGTTAAGGGCAGAAGTAAGCGGGCAACGTTGTGCCAGGCCTGTATCGTAGTACTCCCAAGAGTCAATTGTGTTCTTGAATATGGTGTCTCTACGGGAGGTGGCGCTGCTGGGGATTTCTAAGAAAGCCTGGGTGTAAAAATTGGTTGCTTCGACGATGGCAGGGCCAAATTCTATCACCCAACGACACGCTTGATTGAGAGCGTGCATGCCGATGGTCAGCGGGATAAGAGGAGTGTGCTTTCCTCGAGCGAAGGAAGGAGCAAACTCCTTTTTGATCTTATTGCGATCTAAATATATTTCTGGGATGGTCTCTGGCAGATAGCTATGAGCTTTAAATAGCTCTGATATGGCGCAGACTGTTTCAGTGAATGTTCTCTCGCTGGGCCTTTTATCGCTTTCAGAAATATTGCTTGAAAACTTTTTTGCCCTGTGAGATGGGATGCCGTTATGTACTGATGGAGTCAAGTGCAAGCCGGCGAGAGAAGGCTCAAATTGACGCAGGAAGGCTGTAAGATGTGGGTTGCCTGCAGTGCCTGGTAAGCCTATTTCTCTGTTTAGATATGTTCTCGAAATACATGTCGGCTTGTAGCCATATAATGAGTAAAGATTGTTATCTGATAGCCAGTGGCACACATCGTCAACGAATGCGTGAGGTAAGTCGTCACGACTTGCAAGTAGAGTTTCCAGCGGTATATTGCAGCCTACTTTGTCATAAAAGTGGGCGATAATGCGTTCCTTGCATTGCAGTACTTCAGTCCATCCTCCTTGCGAAAAATCTTTAAAGAAAACTTGAATGTCGTCTTCAGTTACTAGTTTAAATCCATAAAGCTCTGGTTGAAAGCGCTCTCGCTCCAGAGTAACCCAGCTTGCAAGATTGATATCGGAAAGCAAGATTGCGTTCCATCTCTTATGTGTCATGTGCGAATTTGTTATGTCGCCGTTTCGCAGGAGTATGGCAAATTTCTGGATCGAGGTTAGTAGTATTTCATTGTGTTTGTCCAGTAAGTTGGAGCTGTCAGCCAACGAACGATCGAAACTATGGGTATAAGACTCTGAGCTTCCTGGAAGTGAAGTGACCCATGTCTCACTGCCGATACTGCCTTCCAAAAGCCATGGAGAGTAGTAGATGTCTTGAGTTCCGAGTCGACGATCTCTCAGAACTTTAGCTTGCTGCTGCAGTATCTCCAGCGCTTCCTCTGGATGATAAGACTTTCTCGACCCTCGGCGACTGGCCACGACTAGCAACCTTCGCGCTGTTCAATTTTTGGAAGTCTTTTACGAAAAATCAGACTTAGCTCCTTGGCGTTTTCTGTTGCCAAAAGATGCATGCGTTGAAATTGCATGAGTGAGTCTCCTGAGATCTTGGACAGGATTGCGTATTCAGCCTCGCTCAACTCTGAATCTGCCAGGTAATTACATTGCCGAATAAGATTCGCAATGGAGCGAATCTGAGGGTCAGATATAGTTTCCCGATCTTGATATGCTACCCCAGAGCTTTCGGATTTATTCTCACTTACTACGTCTGAGTATGCGTAGAGCACGGTCAGTGCTTGGCTGTTCATGGGGATAATAAGCTCGGAGTTAATAAAGGGCTCTGTCATTTTGGGGTTGTCGGAGTACTTGCCTAGCCGATCACGTATCATTTCACTGAACGCATCGCCGTGTTTTAATTCGCGGAGAGTTTTGTCAATAAATTTTCTGAGCGACGCAGCGTCTAGAAAGTCACTGGCCTCCAACTGCCATGGGCTTCCTTCGGTTGCTACAACTATGAATTTTTGTTGAAGGCTGCGGAGAATTCTATTCCCCCAGTAGATAATTAACCAAATCGGTATGTAATCTTTCTTGACGGTTTGAATCGTGTTATTTAACAGGTCTGCAACTCTTTTGAGACTACCGTGCGTCAAGAAGCAAATTATTGCTTGCGTGGTTCTAAGGGAGCTCAGGTTAAAGCTCCCTTTGTCAATTTTTTCAGACTTAAGCTTGTCTTTGAAGAGGTTGTACAAAGTTATGCCGCTTCCAGCTCCGATGGCGGTGGAAAGGCGAGATATAGAGCCGAGCTTTTTTCGAGATGACAATAAAAAAAGCTTTCTCCAGTTAGCCTTGTTATAGTGTTTTTGGCGCGCCCTGATTTCGGAGGTGCTCCTTATAATATCCGTTATTACTTTAGCACTCACCGAGGAAAGCAGTGATATTTTACGCTTTCGTGCTCTTGGCTTACTGACACTAAATACAAGTCGACGGTGTAGCGTCCGAGCTTTTACATAAAATTTACCATTTTGGCTATAAAGGTCAGCATTCGTGATCGAATCCGCTGTGAATGAAGGGTTCTCAATGGTTAATATGCAACAGGCAACTCCGCAGTCACGCTTTGACAGCAAGCCCAGTAGCCGCGAGATCATTTCAGTTGGCTGCTTGTTTCGTGCTTTAAATGGCGGGGCATCTACGCCGCAAACATCAACAAGCTTTTCAAAAATGCGGTCGGTAATTCCTGGGATCTCAAATAGTTTAGTGAAGAATGGAAGCCCGCTTATTGAATTGAAGTTTAAGAGGTCAAGCTTATATGTTACAAAAGCATAGTAATGGGTGGCGCGTAGAAACCAGCTGATCCCGTCAGGTGAGTCAGGGTGGGCAAGGTGCATGTCCTTATAAAAAAAATCTCCGCTGCTGATTCGCTGAGTCAATTCTTCTACAGGAACTCTCTGCATTAAATCCTGGCCGGTTTGATGGCAGCGGCACATCGAATCCCAATAGTCGTTCAAAAGTTCGAAAATAGTAAGAGTTCCTGACTCAAGTCTATTTTTCAGCTTTTCGATAAATTCCTCATCGTCAAGCTCTAAACCTTCTGCAATCAGTGATTTTTTGGGCAGCAGATCACTTAAAGTCATTGGCGTTTCTAGGATTTTTCTCTCAAATCCGATCGGCGCTAAAGCATCTTCTGAGCATCCGCCTCTAACAGTGCCAGAGGGGATTGAGGTGTCGGAGGGTATAGCCCCAGCTCTCACCAACTCTTTATAAATTTTTTCGGAAGCAGCCCACTCTTGGAGCCTCGTTCTTTGCTGAGTTGACTTGTCGTTTAGTGTTTCGCAGTAATGAATAAAGAGGACTTCGTTCCAGTTTATGTTTTCTGACAAAAACACTTCGTGCAACGAGAGAGAGTCAAGGATGGCATTCATCCCTATTACTAACTTAGGAATGGAATTGCTATTTAGCCGTGAGCCAAGCTTCTCTACAGCCGCGATAATCGATCGAACAAATGGTTGCGGGGTTCCTTGGGGGATACGGCCTGCCGCGTAACGCCATCCGCAGATCGTGTCTCGGTCAGGGGACTCGAAGTGAACTACCGAAGGGCTTATAAAACGATGTTTTAGCATGGCATTGATCACTCATGCTTGCGACCAACACAGAATAGTAGACAATGTCAAGGTGTCAAATTGTTGAGTCAGAAATGGCTCTTATGCATTGAAAATAAAGGAATTCCTTTGACTAGAAATTTGGGTGTCTAGAAAACCACATACGCTGACGGTGGGCGTGGCCTGCGCGGCGGCGCCGAACAGCAGGGTGAATGCTGCGGGTATCAGGGATTGCAGATGACGCATGTCGACACCTCGTTGGTCTTGTTATTTGAATTCGGTGTTTTGGGGCTGCGTTGCAGCCCAATCGCCGGCAAGCCGGCTCCCACAGGTAAAGCGTTTAGCTGATTGATTTAGAAAGGGCTTGTGGGAGCGGGCTTGTCCCGCGAACCAGGGCGACGCCCTGGCCATACTCCTCTGTAGTCTGGGCCGGCCCATTCGCGGGACAAGCCCGCTCCCACAGCGCCCCCCATGGATCACACGCTGAGCAGCAGGAACTCACGCTCCCAGGAACTGATCACGCGCTTGAAGTTTTCATGCTCGGCACGCTTGACCGCCACATAGCCCTGGACGAACTGCTTGCCCAGATACCGCTGCACGGTCTCGCAGTCCTCCATGTGCTGCAGGGCATCCTCGATGGTGATCGGCAGCCGCAGGTTGCGTCGCTCATAGGCGCGCCCTTGCACCGGTGCGCTCGGCTCCAGCTTCTCGACCATGCCCAGGTAGCCGCACAACAGGCTCGCGGCGATCGCCAGGTACGGGTTGGCGTCGGCGCCCGGAAGGCGGTTCTCCACCCGCATCGCGTCGGGGCTGGAGGTGGGCACACGCAGCCCGGCGGTGCGGTTCTCTTCGCCCCATTCGACGTTGACCGGCGCCGAGGTGTCCGGCAGGAAGCGGCGGAACGAGTTGACGTTCGGCGCGAACATCGGCAGCAGCTTGGGGATGTACTTCTGCAGGCCGCCAATGTGGTGCAGGAACAACTCGCTCATGCTGCCATCGTCATTGGCGAACACCGGCTTGCCAGTGGCGATGTCGACCACGCTCTGGTGCAGGTGCATGGCACTGCCGGGCTCGTCGGTGATCGGCTTGGCCATGAAGGTGGCGGCCACGTTGTGCTTGAGCGCGGCCTCGCGCATGGTGCGCTTGAACACCGTGATCTGGTCGGCCAGGTCCAGCGCGTCGCCGTGGCGGAAGTTGATCTCCATCTGCGCCGGGCCGTCTTCGTGGATCAGCGTGTCCAGGTCCAGGCCTTGCAGTTCGCACCAGTCGTAGACGTCCTCGAACAGCGGGTCGAATTCGTTGGCCGCATCGATGGAGAACGACTGGCGCCCGCTTTCGGCGCGGCCCGAGCGGCCCAGCGGTACTTGCAGGGGCAGGTCCGGGTCTTCGCAACGCTGGGTCAGGTAGAACTCCATCTCGGGCGCGACTATCGGCTGCCAGCCCTTGTCGGCATACAGCTTGAGGACTTTCTTCAACACGTTGCGCGGCGACAGTTCGATGGGGTTGCCGTGCTTGTCGAAGGTGTCGTGGATCACGATGGCAGTCGGCTCGATCGCCCACGGAATCTGGTACACCGCCGTCGGGTCGGGGCGGCAGACCATGTCGATGTCGGCGGCGTCGAGCAGGCTGTAGTAGATGTCATCGTCGACATAGTCGCCGGTAACGGTTTGCAGCAGCACGCTTTCGGGCAGGCGCATTCCGCGCTCGTGGAGGAATTTGGCGGTCGGCGCGATCTTGCCGCGGGCGATGCCGGTCAGGTCGCTGATCACGCATTCGACTTCGGTGATGCGGTGCTCTTTCAGCCAGGTGGACAGCTGATCGAAGGGGGCGTTCATACAGACCTCTTGGTTGGGTTTTTATGGCACTTGCGTGTAGGAACCTTCCCACACGGCGTGCTGGCGACTATCTTGGTCGCAGCCCCCACAGGCGATCTATCCACTTTATTCGGCAATGAATGCACCAAAAGAGTGCAACTAGGACCAAGCGTGAATACGCCCAATGCCTTGCAAGTCCAGGCTTTTCACACCACCGATGTCACCGAGCTGGTGCGGGCTACGCCTGGTTGGCAGCAACAGTACCGGCAGATGTCGCCGGGCCACTTCAGCGGCCAGTTGCGCTGCCTGGGGCTCGATGGCGTGGAGGTGTACGAAGAGCGCCTGAACACCCGCGTCGAGCAGTTCTTCCGCGCCCCGAGCGGCGCCCTGGCGTTCTGCTTCGACCGCAGCGAGAACAGCCTTTACCTGCTCAACGAGCAGAGCCGCAATATCTGGATCACGCCGGAGAACTACCAGGAAGTGGCGGTGGTGTTCGATCAGGCCTTCCTGGCCCGCCACGGGCTTGACCCGCAGCGCCTCGAAGGGTTGTTCATGGTGCCGTTGGGCAGCGGTCAGAACGCGCTGTTCGGCAGTTGGCTCAGTGCCACCCTGACGCGCCTGGGGGATGCGGATTGCCCGCTGGAGGGCCAGGCGCTGGCCGAGCAACTGCTGGAAGACTGCCTGTTCATTCTCGACAACGCGTGCCAGCGGCTACAGGGCGGAGCCCTGGGACGGCGCGGGGTGGAGCGGGGGATCATGCAGCGGGTCAGCGAATGGGCAGCGGACTGCCCGGAGGAAACCCTCAACCTGGTGGAACTGGCGGCGGTTGCCGGCGTTTCCCTGCGCCAGCTACAGGAAGCTTTCAAGGCCTTTACCGGCATGCCACCGGCGCAATGGTTGCGATTGCGCCGGCTGAACGGTGCGCGGCGCGACCTGCTACGAGGCGGCGAGATGACCGTGGCGGAAGTCGCCATGCGCTGGTCGTTCTGGCATTTGGGCAGGTTTTCAGAGAGTTACAGGCAATTGTTCAAGGAGTTTCCGAGCGAGACACTCAGGCGCAGCCGGTGAGTAAAGCGGCATCATCGCAGCTCGTTGATGGCTCGCCAGGCCTGGTCGATTGCCGCATGCGCATAGGGTTCCCACGCCGAGTCCGAGCCTGCGATGGCCACATTGCCTAGCTTTCGTCGCGCCAGCGTCAGGGTCGCCTGACTTTCCTCGGCATTGTCGAACAGGCTGTTGAACGTGTAGGCATAGCCATGGGCCCATCGGTTGATGGTGATGTCGATGATGTCCGACTCATGATCGAAACCTCCGGGCGCCAGCATGCACTGCAACTGGCTGCGTATCTGCTGCTCCATCATGGCTAGCCGCATGCCCTGCAACTTCATCCGGCCTGCCTTCGCCTGCGCCCGGCCATCGAGCCCGCTGCCTGGGCTGCAGGGCACGTGAACCATGTGCAGGACCATCGGTTGTTGCGGGTCGCGCGCATGCTCATGGGCGCCGAGGTCTACGGGATAGGCGAGTTTCACACGGCTGTAGGGCAGGCTGGGGGCGTAGATCTCGTGTACGCCAAGGTTCACGAAACTTTGCCAGTTACGAACGAGGACCTTGGCGTAGACCAAAGGAAAGCGCACGTTGCTGAGCAGGGCGGCTGACTGGGCACGCCCCAGACCTCGCAGGATCCGAGGGATGATCACGTTGTCGCAGGCCAGTACACAGCGTTTGGCGTTCACGCAATGCAGCTTGCCATTGCGGCTGTAACCGACGTCTACCCCCTCGTCGCGATTGGTCACGCTCACCACGGTGCTGCTCAAGCGCAGCCTGACCGCTTGCTCGGTGGGGCTGTCGAGTTGTGAGTAGTCGAACCGGGCACCTACGATGTCGTCCATCCCGCCGCCCTGGGCAATGCCTGGGATCATGTCGCGCACGAGCAAACGCGCCAGCGACGCGACACCGTCCGGGAAGTGATAGATGTAGGGCTCCTCCATTTCCGCCTTCGCCTCATCGCTCGGGGCTGGCAGTGCCATGCCCGCAAAGCCGGGAAAACCGAATTCGTAAGCGCTATAGGCCGAAATTGCATCGATGCTCAATGCCATGAAATCGTTGCTGCGTGCCAGGAAATAGCGGCTGGCGAGTTCGCTCACGCCGACTAGGTCGCGCAGGAAGGCCAGGTAGCTGATCTTTTCCAGGTGAGCCTGTTTTTCTTCGGGGCTTTTGCCGGCCAGATAGTCCTCAGGTTCCCGGTGAAGCCTGAGCAGCGCGCTTCGGTCTTCCTCCGGGAGCGGAAAGTCGGCAATGAACGCTTGCCAATCACGGGCATTCAACTGATCCGGGGCAAGATCGTCGGCCACCAGGGTCGAGGGGTCTCCTGCCACCAGCCTGTTTTCACCAAACGTCGCCTGGTCGAAGAAGACGCCCCGTGACAATCCCATTGCAGGGTAGAGCGCTCGGTTGAATGCGCTGTGGAAGCGATCAAGAACGACGCCCAGCTTCTTCAGCATGCCATTGGCTACGTCGCTGAACAGATGCGTGGGGGACTGGAAGGACTCGGTACCGCCATACGTGATCAGTGTCCGGCCATCATGCTCGAACTCATTGCGTTTGGCATGACCGCCAAAGTCATCATGCAGATCCAGGATCAAGATCTGCGCGTCGGGTTGTGCCTGGAGGTGGAACCAGGCTGCCGACAGCCCGCTGATACCGGCACCGACGACAATCAGGTCGTAGCGCTCTTCAATGCGCAGGTTGTCGGTAAAGAACTCTTTTTTGCCACGGCCCATGGGGTGGGCGACGCTGAAGGTGCCCTCATGGTTGCCGCGCATGCCGGTTTTTGTGGGTGGGTATTCTGCTATTTGCCCCATGTGCTCGGCTGTCTTTCTTGAGTCGCTCATACAGGCCTCGTTGCTGATGGTTGGAGAGGCCAAGCTATCGCCCGGGTGGAGTTACTGATGTAGGGCAGGGGAGATGAGGCGGGGAGAACCGTTCGAGGTTGCTGTAAGCCGCCCAATGTCCTGCCAGGCACCTGGACTGTCGACCCAAGGCGAAAGTTGCTATGGTGCGCGGCAGTTATCACCCGAGGTTTCGATGTTCTACCTGCCTTTGCCCAGCGACCAGGCCGACCGCCTCGCCAGCGAGCCCACCGATTTCTTCCACACCGCCAGCCTGTTCGAGGCTGCCGCCGTGCTGTTCGTGCAGAACCTGCCGCGCCAGCCTGCCAGTGTGTCGGCCGATGCGCAGGAGCGGCGATTCGCCGAAATCGTGCGCATTGCCAACGAAGTCGAAGCGGCCGCGCCGGGCCGTTTCCAGGGCCAGGTGGCGCAGCATTTCGACCGCGAAGCCTTCGCCATGGGGCTTGGCATGCTGGGCGAGAATGGCGTCGGCCTGGTTTCGCCAGAGGTCGAATACCCGGTCGACGAGTTTCAGGACGACGAGGGCCAGTGGAGCTTCCAGTTCGCCGACAGCTACCGCCAGCGCGTGACGCCGCTGCACCCGGTCTACCTGCCGTCGCTGGCCAGCGACCTGCTGCTCAGTGACCAGCAGAACCGCCTGCTGCGCGAGTTCCTTTCCGGCGTTGACGAGTCGGTGGCGGTGCAGGGCTTCGCCGGCACCGGCAAGACCTTCCTGATCGAGCAGTTCGCACGCCTGCTCGATCCGCAGCGTACCTTGCTGCTGGCCCTCACCGAAGGCCAGCTGCGGGCATTGCAGGCACGGGTCAAGGACGCCGCCGCCTACACGGCGATGACCTTCGGCCAGCTGGCCGACGAGATCCTCAACCGTGACCTCACCAGCAACGGCTGGCGCCTGCGCGACCCGTACCGTACCAAGCTGTCATGGCGCCCGCAGGAGGCGCAGGTGGTGAGATGGCTGGCCATTCCCGACATCGGGCCGCTGGCCGCGCGTGACGTGGTGGCCTTGTGCATCAAGGCCGTGCGCAGTTTCTGCCGCAGCGGCGACAGCCAGCTGCAGTTGCATCACCTGCCCTGGGCCGGCCCGGGGACCTCGCCGCTGGATCAGGAAGTGCTGCTGGAAAAAGCCCGGCTGTACTGGCAAGAGTTGATTCGCCCCTCGACCCGCGAGATCCAGCTGCCGGTACGCGATTACCACCGGGTCAAGCTGTTGTCGCTGACCGCCGAGGTGATCGACAGCCGCTACACCCACGTCATCGTCGACGAAGCCCACGAGCTGTCCGCACCGATGCTCGCCGTGCTCGACCGCAGCCCGCAGTCAGTCATCGCCCTGGGCGATGAGCTGCAGAACCTCAATGGCCTGAGCCCGCACCACGGCAGCTTCATCCGCCAGCGCTACATCGACCACTCGTTGCGCGCAGGGCCGGCCATGGACAACGTGCTCAACCCGCTGATCCAGGCTCACCCGGCCGCCATCCAGGCCGCGTTCAGCGGCAGTGCCGAGCATTACACGCGGGTCAGCTTCTTCGACGCGGTGACGGTGCCCGAGCAGCCGACGGCGCTGATCGTCGACGACGAATGGGGGCTGTTCGGCTGGTTCCAGCGCCTGACTCACCAGGGTGTGCCGTTCGTGCTGCTGAAAAGCGCGCGCAAGGACTTCGAGCTGTTCGTCGAGGACTGCATCGAGCTGTACCGCTACGGCACCCGGGCGCGCCACCCGATGTTGTTCCGCTATCCCAGCTGGCAGGCGCTGGAGCAGGACAAGGGCGACGACAAGGCCTTTGCTGCCGTGGCCGGCATGCTGCGCAAGGGCTATACCCCTGAGCACTTTGCCAAGGCCAAGAGCCGTTATCGCTGGGACAAGGCGCCGAAGCTGTTCCTAGGGCGGGTTCGGGATGTGAAGAACATGGAGTTCGCGCGGGTGATGGTGTCGCCGGAATTGATGGTTGCGCCGACTACGGCGGGCAACCGCAATGAACGGGCGCGGATGTTGGCGGGGTTGTATACCGCGTGTTCGCGGGCGCGGCATGAACTGATCGTGCCGGGCGGGATGCTGGACTGGGTCAAGGATCAGGTCAGGGATTGAGATCGTTGGGGCTGCTTCGCAGCCCATTCGCGGGACAAGCCCGCTCCCACAGGTCCCCTGCTGAACTGAATACAGCGCAGGGTCTGTGGGAGCGGGC